>CAYRZM010000085.1:0-12696 GCA_964428685.1 uncultured Devosia sp.
TTGCCGCGGCCCGACAGCGAGGATTCGAACCCGGCCTTTTCCTCGAGCAGCATCTGCTTGATGCGGTCGCGGTTGTCGAGCCGCGCGGTCTTGAGCACGTCGTCGATGATGCTGAGGAGCTCCGGCGCCTTGTCGGGCACCGCCTTGCCGCGGATGAAGAGCCACGCCGTGGTGGTTTTTGTGTCGCGCATGGTGCCGATCGAGCGGCTCGCGCCGACGCCGCCGGTCGAACGGCCGATGCGCTGGGTGAGCGAGACGAAATCTTCCCTGGCCGTGCCGGTCTGGAACAGCGCGCGCGAGAAGATCGAGAGGTACGGCACGAGCGCCGCCGGCAGCCGGCGGAGATCGAAGCCGAGGTCGAGATAGATCACGCCGTTGGTCGGCAGGATGTGCGTATAGAGCCGCGCGCCCGACAGGGCGCCACGCTCGATCGGGATGGGCTTGTTGGTCTTGTCGAGGTCCTTGAGGCCGAGCGTCGGGATCTTGGCCAGCGCCTCGGGCGGATCGCCCGCTTCCTGCAGCGCCTTGAGCTTGGCGGTGACCTCGACCACGTCCTCGCGCTGGTCCTCGTCCATGCCGGCGGCGGCTTCGTCGAGCCGCGCCCGCTCCTCGGCCACCTCCTCGGCGGCAAGGTCGGGATCGGCGCGCAGCTGCACCGTGACGCGGTGGTGGTTGTCGACCAGCGTCTCCCGGATCAGCCCCTCGAACACGCGTTCCCCGGCGGCGACGCGGCGCTTGAGGGCGGCGAGCGGCTGCTCGTAGCTCAGCGCCTCGAACGGATCGGCATCGTGCAGCCAGTTGCGCATCAGCCGGAACATCAGCGCCATGCCGCGCGGGAACGAGCCGGTGTTGTTCTCGCGCAGCGCGAACTCGAACGAATTGAGCGAGGCCTCGATGGTGAGGGGATCAATGCCGTCGCGGGCGAGCGCGGCCAGCGTGTCGAGGATCAGCGCCTCGACCTTGGGCGCATCGGCATCGTCGATGCCCTTGAGGCCGGTCATGAAATAGGGCTGGCGGAGGTCTTCGACGAGACCGGAGGGGGTCAGGCCCTCGCCGAGCCCGGAATCGGTCATCGCCTTGCGGAGCGGCGAGGCCGGCGTGCCGAGGAGAATGTGCTCGAGCACGCTCAGCGCCAGCACCTTTTCGGGTTCGGTCACCTCGTCGAGCATCCAGGCGAGATTGAGCATGCCGGTCTTCTTGTCGGGCTCGGCGTCACTCGCGGCATAGGTGCTCTCGACCCGGCGCGGGCTGCTCCAGCGCGGCTGCAGCCGCACCGCGGCATCGATCGGTGCCGCCTCGAACTGGCTCAGATACTCTTCCAGCATGTCGAAGCGCCGCTCGACCGGATCGTCGCCGTAGAACACGATTCTGGCGTTGGACGGATGGTAGAAGCGGCGGTGGAAGTTCTTGAAGTAGGAATAGGTGAGGTCGGGGATGGCCTTCGGGTCGCCGCCCGAGTTCACCCCATAGGCATTGTCCGGGTAGAGCGACTGCTGGCTGAGCTTGTTGAGGACGCTCGCGGGCGAGGAATAGACGCCCTTCATCTCGTTGAAGACCACGCCCTTGAAGCTCAGCGGCATCTGCGTGCCGTCGGCCTCGTAGTGCCAGCCTTCCTGGCGGAACGTGTCCTCGCTGATCAGCGGGAAGAACACCGCGTCGAGATAGACGTCGACGAGGTTGTAGAAATCCTGGAGGTTCTGGCTCGCGACCGGATAGGCGGTCTTGTCCGGGAACGTCATGGCGTTGAGGAAGGTGTTCATCGAGCTCTTGATGAGCTCCACGAACGGCTTCTTGACCGGATATTTGCGGCTGCCGCAGAGCACCGAGTGCTCGAGGATGTGGGCGACGCCGGTCGAATCCTCCGGCGGCGTCTTGAAGGTGATGCCGAACACCTTGTTCTCGTCGTCGTTGACGAAGCTCAGCACCTCGGCGCCGGTCTTTCGGTGCCGGTAGAGCTTCACGTTGGAGGCGATTTCGGGGATCGTCTCGTCGCGGACGAGATCGAAGGCGGCATGCACGGACATGGGGATCACTCGGGAGGAGGGTGAACCCAATTTAGGTTGCCCGAGGGGGCATTGGAAGGGCGGTGACGGGCGTGTGACTGCTCCCACGGGAGCACCCTCCCCGGTCGCGGAGGGTAGCGCAGCTCGGGGCGAAGTCTCGTAGCGGAGCTCCGGAGGGGGGAGCCGTCAGCATTGAGCGCGGCCGCACCCCCTCCGAGCTGCGCTAAGGCCTTCGGCCTAAGCTTCGCTTGCCTCCCCCGTGAAGGGGGAGGTGGCGGGGCTAGATTCCCCCGCGGACGTCCGGCCGCACTTTCTCGATGTAGAAGTCCCGGAGCTTTTCGACCAGGGCCGGCTCCAGCGGGTCGAGCTTTGCGGCCGCCACATTGTCCCGGAGCTGGGGTGGCTTGGTGACGCCGGCGATGATGGTCGAGACCGCCGGCTGGTCGAGGATCCAGCGGAGCGCCAGGTGCGGCAGGCTCATGCCGCGCGGCAGCCAATGCTTGACCTCGTCGGCGAAGGCAACGCCCTTTTCGAACGGCAGGCCGGAGAAGGTCTCCCCGACATAGAAGGACCCGCCGTCGCGGTTGTAGTTGCGGTGGTCGCCGCTGGTGAAGGTGGTGGTCTTGGTCATCTTGCCCGAGAGCAGGCCCGAGGCGAGCGGCAGGCGCACGATGATGCCGACATTGTTCTTCTGCGCGGCGGGGAACAGCGTGTCGACGGCGTCCTGGCGGAAGAGATTGAAGATCGTCTGCAGCGCCGTGCAGGTGGGCGAGCGCATGGCGAGCATCCCCTCCTCGACCGTCTGCACGGAAGCGCCCCAATGGCGGACGAGCCCGGCGTCGCGCATGTCGTCGAGCCAGGTGAAGATTTCGCCGTCGCGCAGCACGTCGATGGGAATGCAGTGGAGCTGCGCAAGATCGAGCGTTTCGACGCCGAGCCGCTTGATCGAGCCGGCGAGGCTCTCCTTGACGCGCGCCCTGGTGAACCGGGTCATGCCCTCGAACTGCGACCCGCGGCCGAGCTTGGTCGCGATGAGAACGCCCTTCTTGTCCTTGAAGCCGCCGATGCGCGTCTCCGACTGGCCGCCGCCATAGACATCGGCGGTGTCCCAGAAGTTGACATCGAGCGAGCGCGCCGTGCGGAGGATTTCCGCAGCGGTGTCGTCGCCGACAGGGCCGAAATCACCGCCCAACTGCCAGCAGCCGAGGCCGATTTCGGAAACAGTGTAGTTGGTCTTGCCGAGTGTGCGGGTGTTCAATTCACTGCTCTCACTGAAAACCTCATGGTGAGCCCGTCGAACCACGAGGTTCGGGGTCGCTGGTGCCGCGCTTCTTAGCTGTGTTCTGCGAGAGAAGCGATAACCGGCGCCAGTCGGCACAGCGGAGAGTGTAGACGGCCACCAGCATTGCAAATCCCGCCCTCGTGGTTCGACAGGCTCACCATGAGGGCTCTTGGGGGTTTGCTGCAAGCACCCCAGGTTCGTCATTCGGACCTAGTGCCGTTCCTTCGTCGCCAGAAACTCGACCTTAGGGTTGTCGCGCTGGGCGCGGCCGAGCCACCAGGCGGACTGGGCCAGATAGACGGGGTCGCCGTCCTTGTCCTCGGCGAATTCGAGTTTTTGGGCGGTGATGAACTGCTCGAGCGCCTTCCTGTCGTCGCTCCGCACCCAGCGCGCCATCTCGAAATTGATGCTCTCGAACGAGATCGGCACGTTGTATTCCTTGAGGATGCGCGCCTGCAGCACTTCGAGCTGCAGCTGGCCGACCACGCCCACGATGTAGTCGCCGCCGATCATGCGGCGGAACACCTGCGCCACGCCCTCCTCGGCGAGATCGGAAAGCGCCTTGCCGAGCTGCTTGGCCTTGATCGGATCGGAGAGCCGCACGCGGCGGATGATCTCGGGCGCAAAGTTCGGGATGCCCGTGACCTTGATCTCAGCGCCTTCGGTCAGCGTGTCGCCGACCGAGAGCGTGCCGTGATTGGGGATGCCGACGATGTCGCCGGCGACCGCCTCTTCGGCGAGCTCGCGGTCGTGGCCGAGGAAGAACATCGGGTTCGACACCGCGAGGTCCTTGCCGGTGCGGACGTTCCTCAGCTTCATGCCGCGCTGGAAGGTGCCCGAGCTCAGGCGCAGGAACGCCACGCGGTCGCGATGATGCGCATCCATGTTGGCCTGCACCTTGAACACGAAGCCGGTGACCTTGCTCTCGCCCGGATCGATCGGGGCCGGCTCGGCCGGTTGCGGCCGCGGCTCGGGCGCCCAGCTGCCGAGCGCGCGCAGCAGCTCGGGCACGCTGACGGTCTTGAGCGCCGAGCCGAAGATCACCGGCGTCAGGTGCCCGGCGCGATAGGTCGCGAGGTCGAAGGCGGGGTAGCCGATGCGGGCGAGTTCGAGCGCTTCGAGCGACGCCTTGATCACCGGGTCGGCGGTAAGCGCGGCATCGGCAAGGAGCGCGTCGGGATCGGTGAACTCGTTCAGCAGCACGCCGGTGGGCGAGAGCACGCGGCCGCCGACCAGATCGACGATGCCCTTGAAGTCGACCCCCTGCCCCAGCGGCCAGACCACCGGGGTCACGTCGAGCGCCAGCGTGTCGGCGATCTCGTCGAGGATGGCGATCGGGTCCTTGCCCTCGCGGTCCACCTTGTTGGCGAAGGTGATGATCGGGATGTCGCGCAGCCGGCAGACTTCGAACAGTTTGAGCGTCTGGCTCTCGATGCCCTTGGCGACGTCGATCACCATCACCGCGGCATCGACCGCCGTCAGCGTGCGATAGGTATCCTCGGAGAAGTCGGAGTGGCCGGGCGTGTCGAGCAGGTTGAAGGTCAGCCCGTCGTGCTCGAAGGTCATTACGGAGGAGGTAATGGAGATGCCGCGCTGCTGCTCGATCTCCATCCAGTCCGAGCGCGTGGCGCGCTGGTTGGCGCGGCCGCGCACGGCGCCCGCCTGGTTGATGGCGCCCGAGGTCGCCAGCAGCTTTTCGGTCAGCGTGGTCTTGCCGGCGTCCGGGTGCGAGATGATCGCAAACGTCCGCCGCGACTGGTACGGCATGAGCCGCGTGGCGGTCCGGGCGTCGGTTTCGGTGAGGGCGTTCATGGTGGGGGAATAGCGTTTGAGAAGGGCGAGAACAAGGTTCGCCACACCTCCCCCCTTCACGGGGGAGGCAAGCGGAGCTTGGGAGCGTGAGCGACCTAGGGCAGCTCGGAGGGGGTGCGAGGCGGGCACAGTACTGACTGCTCCCCCTCCCCAGCTCCGCTACGGACCTGTCGATCCTAGCTGCGCTACCCTCCCCGCGACGGGGGAGGGTGATCGACTGCCACATCGGAAACAAAAGGGGCCGCCAGCGGCGGCCCCCCGATCTCGCGTGGTCTCTCGGCGGTCTTTGCGGGATCGAACCCGAGGACCGCTGCGACGACTACAGAGGCTGCTCCATAAGGAAGCGCAACGATCCAAGACCCTTCGAAACCTTCGATTTCTGATGCACTGGATCACCTCCTTCGGTTGGTTGATGTTGAACTGAGCGTGCGTGAATTCCGCCGGCTTGGCAAGTGAAGATTTGGGACACTGGTTTACCCGCCGTGTCCCGCAGAGACCGCCGGCCTATGCCGCGATGCGCTCCGTGACACCCGCCGGCGTCAGTTCCACCACCGCATCGCCCGGCGCGATCACCGTGCGGCGGTGGGTGATGGCGAGGATGGTCATCTCGTCGGCGAGCGCCCGCACCTCGCCCATGATGGCCGCTTCCGTGCGCTCATCGAGCGCCGAGCTCGCTTCGTCGAGAAAGAGGATCTGCGGATCGGCGTAGAGCGCGCGGGCGATGGCGACGCGCTGCCGTTCGCCGCCGCTCAGTTTCAGGCCGCGCTCGCCGATGCGGGTGTCGAACTGCTCCGGCAGGCCGTCGATGAATTTTGCGATCGACGCCCGCTCGACCGCGCGCCGGAGTTTCTGCTCATCGAGCGGCCGGCCGAGGACGATGTTGGCCCTGAGCGAGTCGTTGAGCAGCATGATCTCCTGCGGAACGACGCCGATCACCGAATACCAGTCGGCGCGCGCGATCTCGCGCAGGTCCTCGCCGTCGACCAGCACGCGCCCCGCGGTCGGCTCCAGCGACTTGAGCGCGAGCTTGAAGAGCGTGGTCTTGCCCGCGCCGGTTTCGCCGGTGAGGAAGTTGAGCCGGCCGCGCCGCGCGGCAAAACTCACATCGCTCACCGCCGGCTTGTCGCGATAGGCAAAGCCGACATGCTCGAACGCCACGGTGCCGGCGCGGAGCCGGAAGTCCTGGCGCGCCGGCACGTCCGGCTCCTCGGCGGCGCCCCACATCTTGGCGAAGGGGATGAAGCGCGAATAGGAGCGCAGCAAATCGTCGATCGACGAGCCGATGGTCTGGAACGGCCGATTGAGCTGGAGCAGCAGCGAGTCGAACAGCACCACGTCGCCGATCGTGAGCTCGCCCGCCCGGTAGCGCGGCAGCAGCACGAAATAGGTGATGGCGATCTGCGCGGCGAGCATGGCGCCGAACACCATCGAATAGAGGATGCGCCGGGTGGCGAAGGTCGCCCAGCTGTCGCGCACCTCGCGCGCCTGCTCGGCGAAGCGGCCGGCGATCCACTGGTCGCCGCCGAAGTAGCGCAGCGTCTCCATCGCGTTGATGGAATTGCCCACGAATTTCGAATTGGCCTGGTCCGCCTTGATGGCCGCATCGAGATAGGGCCGCGTCCAGCGGTTGGCAAAGAACGTGAAGGCGATGAAGGCCGTGCCGTAGACGAAGACGATGGCGACGATCTCGAGATTGATCGAGGCGCCCAGCACGATCAACGTCATCACGATCTGGACGATGCCGGGGATGAGAACGATCAGCGCCAGCTGCACCAGCGTATAGACCGCGTTCTGGCCGCGCGACTTGGCCTGCTGGATCTCGGCCGGATTGTAGTCGATGAAGAAGCTGATGGTCTTGCGCAGCAGCCGCTCGAAGAACGCCGTTCCGGCGATGAAGTTGAGGTTCTCCGCACTCATCATGGCCATGTAGTTGACCATGCCGTTGAGCGCCTGGCTGAGCCCGAACAGCAGCCCGTAGGCGGCGAAGGCCCAGACGATCCCCTCGCCCCAGCTGTCGGCGCGCAGCGCGTTGATGAGGCGCGAAAACACATAAGGCGCGGCGATGCCGGCAACCGCCGAGGCCAGCACGATGATCGCCACTCCGAGCAGCAGCCAGCGCGCTTCGGCGAAATAGCGCCGGTAGATGTAGCTCAGCGGCCGCAGCATCTCGGGCCACGTCGCCTCCATCAGCGCGTCGTCCGGATTGCCGCTCCGCGGCGGACGGAACAGGTTGCGGCCCATCCGGGGACGGGAACTGGAGCTGACGGCGGGCATGGACATGGATCAGGTGAAATTAGGAAGCCCGGCTCGTTTGCACAAGCCGGGCTTCGGGACTGGCCTTGGAGGAGGCCGGTAACTATTCCGCCATCGCGTGGGCGCGCTCGAGTGCCTTTTCCTCGGCGGTCTGCGGCCGGGCGGCAGCGGGCGCCGCCTTGGGCTTGCGCAGCAGTAGGATGAGCGGCACCGCGCTCAGGCTCATCAGCATCATCAGCCAGAAGTCGTCGAGGTAGCTGAGCATCGCACCCTGCTGGCTGACGAGACCGCTGATCTGCGAGACCACGGTGGGGTTGCCGGTCAACAGCGTCGGCACCTGGTTCATCACCGCGGCCGAGGTCGCGGTCAGCCGCTCGGCGAGTTCGGCGTGGTTGACCTGGAGCATGTTGGCGAGCACCGCCGTCACCAGCGAGATGCCCACGCCCTGCCCCATGTTGCGCACGAGGCTGAACATCGAGGTGCCGTCGGCGCGGAATTTTGGCGCGATGGTCGCAAACGCCATCGTCGAGAGCGGCACGAAAAGGAAGCCCATGCCAAAACCCTGGATGACGCCGGTGATGACGACCGGCCAGTAGTCCATCTGCAGGTCGAACCCGGTCATCGAGTAGAGCGAGTACGCCATCATGGCGATGCCGAAGAGCATCATGATGCGCGCATCGACCTTGCCGGTGAGCCGGCCGACGACCATCATCGAGGCCATCGTCGCAAGGCCGCGCGGCGCCATGATCAGCGACGAGAAGATCACCGGATAGCCCATGAGGTTCTGCAAGAGCGGCGGCAGCAGCGCCAGGCCCGAGAACAGCGTGATGCCCACGATGAACATGAACACCGAGCCGAGGGTGAAGTTGAGGTCCTTGAAGATCCGGAGGTCGATGAACGGATTCTCCGCCGTGAGGCAGTGGACCACGAACACCCAGAGCCCGCTGATCACGAGGCCGAGCTCGATCCAGGTCTCGGGCGACTCGAACCAGAAGTTCTCGGCGCCGCGGTCGAGCAGCAGCTGCAGCGCTCCGACGCCGAGCGCCAGCATGCCGAAGCCGAAGAAATCGAAGCGGCGGAGCTTGATGTCGGTCTCGGGCATGTAGAGCAGCAGCATCGCCACCGTGCCGATGCCGACCGGCAGGTTGATGAGGAACACCCAGCGCCAGTCGAAACTTTCGGTGAGCCAGCCGCCCAGCGTCGGCCCGATGATCGGGGCGACCATGATGCCCATGCCGTAGATGGCCATCGCCTGGCCAATCCGCTCCTTGGGATTGATGTTGAGCATCACCGTCTGGGCGAGCGGCGCGATGAAGGCGCCGCAGATGCCCTGGATGACGCGGAACAGCACCATCTCGGGGAGGCTCGTCGCGATGCCGCAGAGTGCCGAGGCGACGGTGAAGCCGATGACCGAGATCAGAAACAGCCGCTTCTGGCCGATACGGTCGCTCATCCAGCCGGTGAGCGGCGTCGCGATGGCGGCAGCGACGATGTAGGAGGTCAGCACCCAGGTGATTTCGTTCTGCGCGGCGCCAAGCGAGGCGGCCATGTGCGGCAGCGCGACGTTGGCGATGGTGGTGTCGAGCACCTGCATGACGGTGCCGAGCATCAGCGCGACGGTGAGCAGGCCCTTGTGCTTGACCACGATGGTGGGCGGCGAGAGGTGCTGCGGAACGGGTGACCTGGCCATCATGGCCTCCAAACGAAAACGGTGCGGCGCGGACCCGAAGGCCCGCGCCCGAAGACCTACTTGCCGAGCAGCTTGTCGAGGGTGGAGTGGCCGGTGTCGACCGACACGCCCGCGCTCATGCCGGTGCGGAGCAGGATCGCCTGGCTGGCATCGTCGAGATCGATGCGCACCGGAATGCGCTGCACGACCTTGACCCAGTTGCCGGTCGCGTTCTGCGCCGGGATCAGCGAGAACTCCGACCCCGTGGCGGCGCCGATCGAGCTGACCTTGCCGGCGAGCTTGACGCCGGGGAACGCATCGACGGTGACTTCGGCCGGCATGCCCGGCTTGATGTCGGTCAGCTGCGTTTCCTTGAAGTTGGCCTCGAGCCAGCTGCTGTCGGTCTCGACCAGCATGGCGATGGTGGTGCCGGTCGCGACGAACTGGCCGACGTTGAGGCTCGACACCTGGCTCACGACGCCGTCGGCCGGGGCCGTGACGCTGGTCTTGCTTAGGTTGCGCTGCGCGGCGTCGACCGCGGCGAGGGCCGCGAGCACCGCCGGGTGCTTGTCGATGTCGACGCTGGCATCGCCGCCGAGCGCGGCGGTTGCGCTCGCCACCTGCTGCTGGGCGGTGACGACCGCGTTCTGCGCCTGCTGCAGGGCGAGCTTGGGATTGTCGAGCGTCGAGCTCGAGGCGACGGCCTGGTTCACCAGCGCCTGCTGGCGATCGAAGGTCGCCTGCTGGATGGTCTCGGTGGCCTGCGCCGACTTGAGGTTGGCCTCGGCGGTGCCGTAGGCGACCTTGAGCTGCTGCACGTTGACGCGCGCCGAAGCGAGCGCCGCGTTCGCCTGGTCGAGCGCGATCTGGTAGGGCTGCGCGTCGATGGCAAAGAGCACGTCGCCCGCCTTGACCTGCTGGTTCTCGGCGACGTTGACCGCCGTGATGCGGCCCGCGATGTCGGCGCTGAGCGACACCTTGGCCTGCTGCACATAGGCGTTGTCGGTGTCCTGGTAGCGGCCGCCGGTGAGCCAGAAATAGCCGCCGGCAACGGCGAGCACGAGCGGCACCGCGATCATCAGGATCAGGCGGCGGCTGCCGCGCTTCTTTGGCGCGGGCGCAGCGGCGGGCGCGGCCGCCTGGGGCGGCTGCTGCGGCTGGGACTGCGGCGACGGGGCCTCGGCACGGGGCGCGGCCTTTTCGGCGCGCGGGATGTTCACGACGGTGGCGTCGCCGGACTTGGGTTCTGTAGCGCGGGCACTCATTCTAGACGGCTTCCTTTTGTTCGGCGTTCATGCGGTTGAGGTTGTCGCGGATGGTCCGCAGCCCCTCGGTCAACTGGTCGCGCTCCTTGGCACTGAGGCCGTCGAGCGCATTGGTGTAGAGCTCGCGCCCGACATTGCGGGCGGTATCGACCAGCTCGTGGCCCGCATCGGTCATGCGGGCGAGCTTGGCGCGGCTGTCGTTGGGGTCGGTGTAGCGCTCGATCAGGCCGCGCTTTTCGAGCCGGTCGAGGATGCCGCTCAACGTCATGGGATCGGTGTCGATGCAGCCGGCCAGCGCCACCTGCGAGATTCCCGCATTGTGCGAAATCTCGGCCAGCGCCCGCCACTGCGGCAGGGTCACGCCGTGGGTCCGGGCTTCGTCCTCGAAACGGCGGCGGAAGAGCCGCGACACTTCGTGGACGAGGTAGCCAATCGACCCCTCTTTCTTGAACTCTTCGCTCATCGCTTTGCTATGTGCACTTACCATAAGCGCACATATAATAAGCGTACGTAGGAGGTCAAATGCTTCCGGCGCGCACCAGCCGCGACAAAAGTGCATGGTTTACGCCGGGTTAACGAATCCGGCCCGGGATTTGGGCTAGAGCCGGTTGCCGGTTTCGGCGTCGAACACCAGCGCCTGATCGAGCGCCCAGCGCAGCGGCAGCTGGTCGCCGGCCTTGGCGGTGGCGGTGCGTTCGAGCCGGACGACGACGTCCTGTCCGGCCGAACGACCATTCACGTAGAGATCGGCGCCGGTGAGTTCCACATAGTCGACCGCGAGGATTTGCTGTGCCTCGCCAGCCGTCGCCAGCCGGCCGCTTTCGGGGCGGAGCCCGAGCTCGACCGCCCGCGGCCCTTTGCCGGCTGCACCCGGCACGACGACGTCGAGGCCGCCGCCGCGGAAGCGGCCGTCGGCATCGAGCTCACCCTTGATCAGATTGATCGCCGGCGAGCCGATGAAGGTCGCGGCAAAGCGGTTGACCGGTGCGCCGTAGAGCTCGTTGGGCGTCCCCATCTGGACGATCTCGCCGTCCTTGAGCAGCACCACCTGCGTCGCGAGCGTCATCGCCTCGTGCTGGTCGTGGGTGACGTAGACGGTGGTGGCCTTGAGCCGCTGGTGGAGGTGCTTGAGCTCGACGCGGGTATCGTGGCGGAGCTTCGCATCGAGGTTGCTGAGCGGCTCGTCGAAGAGGAAGAGATCGGGCTCGCGCACGAGGCAGCGGCCGATGGCGACGCGCTGGCGCTGCCCGCCGCTCAGCTGCGCCGGCAGCCGGTCGAGCAGCGGCTCGAGCTGCAGCGCGCGCGCCGCCTCGAGCACCCGCCGGTCGCGCTCCGCCCGCGGGAAGCGATTGATCTCCATGCCGAAGCTGATGTTCTTGCGCACGCTGAGGTGCGGGTAGAGCGCGTAGGACTGGAACACCATGGCGACCTTGCGGTCCTTGGGATCGAGGTCCGTGACGCGGCGGTCGTTGATGTAGATTTCGCCATCGTGATCCTCGGTGAGTCCGGTGATGAGCCGCAGCAGCGTGGACTTGCCGCAGCCCGAAGGGCCGAGCAGCACGACGAAGGCACCCGCCTCGGCCTCGAAGCTGATGTCTTTAAGGGCCTGGAAATCGCCGAACGACTTCGATACGTGCTCGAGCTTCAGGAACGACATTTTACTATCCCTTGACCGAGCCGTTGGTGATGCCGGCATAGATGAACCGCTGCAGGAAGAAGAAGGCGACGAGCGTGGGCAGGATCACCAGCACCACCGCCGCCATGATCACCGCCTGCGACACGGTGGAATTGATCGAGGCGAAGGTGAACAGCATCATCGACACCGTGTTCTCCGACGCCCGCGCCGCATAGAGATAGGGGAACACGAAGTCGTTGTAGATGTAGACGGCCCGCAGGATCACCACCGTGGCGATGGCCGGCGCCATCATCGGCAGGATCAGCCGGAAGAAGATCTGGAAATAGTTGGCGCCCTCGATGCGCGCGCTGTCGTCGACCTCGGTCGAGATTGTCTTTAGGAACTGGATGAAGATGAGCAGCGAGACGATGTCGGCGCCCGAATAGAGCGCCACCAGCGCCCAGCGCGTGTTGGCGAGCCCGAGCGCCTGCAACACCTGGAAGGTCGAGACCGGGGTGAGGATGCCAGGCACCGCGACGATCGCCGCATAGGCGCCCAGCAGCACCACGCGGCCGGGGAAGCGGAAGCGATCGAGCACGAACGCCACCATCGTACCGAACAGCACCAGCAGCGCCACGGAGCAGACCATCACCATGATGGTGTTGAAGAACGCCCAGCCGATCGGCAGGCCGGTCACCGGGAAGATCACGTCGAGATAGTTGTCGAAGTTGAGCCAGTTGGCCGGCGGCGCGGCGTGCGGCGTGTTGGTGTATTCGAGCGGGGTCTTGAACGAGCCG
>CAYRZM010000086.1:0-11575 GCA_964428685.1 uncultured Devosia sp.
ATCGACCCTGTTCAACCTGGTGGCGGGCAACATCGTGCCCGACAGCGGGCGCATCCTGTTCGACGGGGAGGACGTGACGGGCCTCAAGCCGCACGCGCTGTTCGGGCTCGGGATGCTGCGCACGTTCCAGATCGCGCACGAGTTCTCGAACATGACGGCGCTCGAGAACCTGATGATGGTGCCGCCCGACCAGCCGGGGGAGAACCTCTTCTCGAGCTGGTTCATGCCGGCCGTGGTGCGCGCGCGCGCCCACGAGGTGCGGCAGAAGGCGATGGACGTCATCGATTTTCTGAAGCTCGCGCACGTCAAGAACGAGCTCGCGGGCAACCTCTCGGGCGGGCAGAAGAAGCTGCTCGAACTCGGCCGCACGATGATGGTCGATGCCAAGGTCGTGCTGCTCGACGAGGTGGCGGCGGGGGTCAACCGCACGCTGCTGCAGGACCTTGCGTCCAACATCGAGCGCATGAACCGCGAGCTCGGCTACACCTTCTTTGTGATCGAGCATGACATGGACCTGATCGGGCGGCTCTGCGACCCGGTGATCGTGATGGCGCAGGGCGAAAAGATCGCCGAAGGGCCGATGGCCGAAATCCGTGCCAATCCGGCGATCGTCGAAGCCTATTTCGGCACGCCGGTGGAAGCGGCGTAATGCCCATCGTCGAAATCACCAACGTGGTGGGCGGCTATGGCGGCGTGCCGATCCTCAATGGGGTCAACATCGCCATCGAGCAGTCGGACATCGGCGTCATCGTCGGGCCGAACGGGGCGGGAAAGTCGACGACGCTCAAGGCGATCTTCGGCCTCCTTCGCGTGACGGCCGGAAGCATCGTCTTCAACGGGCAGGAGATCACCAATTCCGCGCCCGACCGGCTGGTGCCGATGGGTTTGAGCTTCGTGCCGCAGGAAAAGAACGTCTTCACCTCGCTCACGGTCGAAGAAAATCTCGAAATGGGCGCCTTCATCCGGCGCGACGATTTCTCGGACACGCTGCACGAGGTCTACGGCATGTTCCCCGTGCTCAAGGAGAAGCGCCGGCAACCGGCGGGCGAGCTCAGCGGCGGCCAGCGGCAGATGGTGGCGATGGGCCGGGCGCTGATGAGCAAGCCAAAACTCCTGATGCTCGACGAACCCTCGGCGGGGCTCTCGCCGCGCTACGTGCTCGAGATCTTCGAGAAGATCGTCTCGGTCAACCAGGCGGGCGTCGGCATCCTGATGGTCGAGCAGAATGCGCGGCAGGCGCTGGCCTTCGCCTCGCGCGGGTTCGTTTTGACGCAGGGCCAGAACCGGTTCACCGGGACCGGCGCCGAGCTCATCGCCGACCCCGACGTGGCCAAGAGCTTTCTGGGGGGATGATGATCACTGCGGCATCGGGCGCGTGGCCGCCCCCTCATCCGGCTTCGCCACCTTCTCCCACAAGGGGAGAAGGCAATGGAGCCGTGACCTCTCTGCTGGGGCCTTCTTCCTTGACGGGAGAAGGTGCCCGAAGGGCGGATGAGGGTGGGGCAGCACCCTCATCAGTGGGCTATCGCCGATGATGGACGCGCTGATCTTCTTCATCAACAAGGTGATGGTGCCGGGGTTTGTCACCGGCTCGATCTATGCGCTGGGCGCGATCGGGGTGACGCTGATCTTCGGCATCCTGCGCTTTGCGCATTTCGCGCATGGCGACATGATGACGTTTGGCACCTATGTCTCGTGGGTGCTGGCCGGGGCGCTGGCGGCGATGGGAGTGACGCTGCCGATCCCGCTCGGCTTTGCGGTGCTGCCGGTGTCGATGGCGATCACCGCGGTGCTGGCGCTCGGGCTCGACCGGTTCTTCTACGCGCCGCTCCGCGCCCGAGGCGCCAAGCCGGTGACGCTGCTGATCGCCTCGATCGGCGTCACGATGATGCTGCAGGGGCTGATCCGGCTGGTGTTCGGCTCCTCGACGCACGATTTCTTCGTGGGCAATGAGGAAAAGACGATCTACCGCGTCGACCTCTCGGCCATCGGCGGCACGCGGCCCTTCGTGATCAGCCAGCCGCAGCTCTTTCTCTTCGTGGTGACGGCGATCGCCGTGCTGGCGCTCTACTACTTCCTCACGCGCTCGCGCACCGGCAAGGCGATGCGCGCCATGGCCGACAACCCCGACCTCGCGCAGGTCTCGGGCATCAACACGCAGCGGGTGGTGGTCTTCACCTGGCTGATCGCGGGCGTGCTGACGGCGCTGGCGGGCACGATGCTGGCGCTCGACGTCAACCTCCGGCCCGACCTTGCGTTCAACATCATCCTGCCGATCTTTGCGGCGGCGATCGTGGGCGGGCTCGGCAACGTCTATGGGGCGGTGGCGGGAGGCATGCTGATCGGGTTCAGCGAGGCGCTCGCGGTGTTCAACTGGACCGCGGTTCTACGGCCGTTCTGGCCGGGCGGATTTCCGGCGCTGCCCGACCTCACCCTGGTGCCGACCGAATACAAGCTCAGCGTCGCCTTCGTCATCCTGGTGATCACCCTGCTGGTGCGGCCGACCGGCATCTTCAAGGGGATCGAAGCGTGACCGCGCTCCGCCGCACCCTTCTCGCCTATGCCGCCATGGCGGTGTTCGTGCTGGTCATCGGGCTCTGGCAGGGGCCGCAGAACCTGCTGCTGCTGCTGGTCCAGGCGTCGGCGTTCGCGCTGATCGCGCTCGGGCTCAACATCCAGTTCGGCTATGGCGGGCTCTTCAACTTCGCCATCATGGGCTTCCTGATGGTGGGCGGCGCCTCGGTCGTCTTCATCTCCTATCCGATCAAGCCGGAGTTCTGGAATTCGGATGGGCCGATGCTGCTCGGGCGGGCGCTGGTCGCGTTCGTCGTGGGCGCCGGCATCGTCTGGCTGGCGCGGCAATCGCACCGCTTCGGCTTCCGGGGCGGCTGGAAGACGGCGCTGATCGTGGTGGCCTGGTTTGCGGCCTACGTGATCTACCGCACGCAGATCGACCCCGCCGCCAAGTACATCGAATCGACCAGCGGCTGGATGGGCGGCATCGGGCTCAACCCGGTCCTCGGCTGGCTGGTGGGCGGCGCGGTGGTGGGGGTCATCGCCGCGATCATTGGCAAGATCACGCTCGGGCTGAGGACCGACTATCTCGCGATCGCGACGATCGGCATCTCGGAAATCCTCCGCAACTTCGTCAAGAACATGGACTGGCTGACGCACGGCACGCTCAGCGTCTCGCCGGTGCCGTGGCCGGTGCCGCTGCCGCAGGAGCTGCAGGCGGACGGGCTGTCGATCGATGCGTCGTTCGTCGTGGCGCGGCTCGGCTTCATCGCGCTGACGCTCGCGATCCTCGCGGTGGCGTTCTTCCTCGTGCAGCGCGCCTATGCCGGGCCCTGGGGCCGGATGATGCGGGCGATTCGCGACAACTACATCGCGGCCGGCTCGATGGGAAAGGACGTAACCCGCCGCCAGCTCGAGCTGTTCGTCCTCGGCTCGGTGCTGATGGGGATCGGCGGGGCGATCATGGTGAGTTTTTCCCAGATCCTCGATCCCTCGGGCTACCAGCCGATCAACCACACGTTCCTGGTCTGGGTGATGGTGATCGTGGGCGGCGTCGGCAACAACTGGGGCACGATGCTGGGCGCGCTGCTGATCTATGTGATCTGGGTCGTGTCCGATCCGCTGGCGCAGCTCATCTTCATCAACCTCTCGCACTGGTCGGAGTCGCTCGGCTGGGGGGCCATTCCCGAGATCGACTCGCGGGCGCTGCAGATGAAGGTGTTCGTGCTCGGCGTGATCATCACCATCGCGCTCCGCTACTTCCCGCGGGGGTTCCTGCCGGAGACAGTGCGGGCGCACAAGTAGGGCGGTCGTGCTCGCCTCGCACCCCCTCCGAGCTGCGCTAAGGCCTGCGGCCTAAGCTTCGCTTGCCTCCCCCGTGAAGGGGGAGGTGGACGACTGCGGGCACGGGGGTTCCTGCCGGAGATGGTGCGGGGGCACAAGTGACGGGCGTCGTGCTCGCCGCGCACCCCCTCCGAGCTGCGCTAAGGCCTGCGGCCCAAGCTTCGCTTGCCTCCCCCGTGAAGGGGAGGTGGACGACCGCGGGCGCTGCCTCCCGGAGACGGTGCGGGCGCACAGATAGGGATCGCCGCGCTCGCGCGCACCCCCTCCGAGCTGCGCTAAGGCCTGCGGCCCAAGCTTCGCTTGCCTCCCCCGTGAAGGGGAGGTGGACGACCGCGGGCACGGCTCCCAAAAGAAAAAGGCCCGGGATTGCGCCCGGGCCTTTCGCGTTGGATGGGGACCGATCTTACGGGATCAGGCCCTGGTCCTTGACGGTGTTGTTGTCGACGGTGAACCACTCGATCATGCCGGGCACGTCGCCGTTCGCATCGAACTCCATGTCGCCCGAGGCGCCCTTGTAGTCGATGTCCTTGCCCGCCTTGATGTCGGCCACGGCCTTGCTCCACTCGCCGGGCATGATCGGGTCGCCCGGGGCGGTGGTGACGTCGCGCAGCGCCTTGGAGACGCCGGCACGGTCGGCGGTGCCGTTCTTCTCGATGGCGAGAGCGAGGGCGAACACCGCGTCGTAGGTGTTGGCGGCATAGGTCGAGGTCGGATCGAGGTTGATGGTCTTGACCAGCGCCGAGAACGCATCATAGGCCGGCCCGCCCGCGGCGGCGGCCTTGGTGAGGATCATGCCGTTGATGTTCTTGTGATCCTTGACGAGAGCATCGCCGGCCATGCCGTCGCCGCCCACATAGTGCTTGAAGGTGCCCGACTCGACCGCCTGGTCGAGGATGGTGCCGCCGCCGGCATTCTCGTAGCCGTAAATCACGAGCGTATCGGCGCCCGAGGCTTCGAGCTGGCCGACTTCCGGACGGTAGTCCGCCTTGCCGTCGTCATGGGCGACGGTCGCGGCCACGGTGCCGCCCTTGGCGGTGAACTCGGCCGAGAAGGCATCGGCGAGGCCCTTGCCGTAGTCGTTGTTGGTGTAGGTCACGGCAACGGTCTTGATGCCCTGGGAGAGCAGCAGATCGGCGCCCTTGGTGCCCTGCACGGTGTCGGGAACGACGTTGCGGAAGACGAGGTCGTTGTCCTTGAGGGTCGTCACGGTCGGGGCGGTGGCCGCCGGGCTCAGCATCACCACGTTGCCGGGAATGGCCGCGGTGTTGGCCGCCGCGATGGTCGGGCCGGAGCAGAACGAGCCCATGATCGCGACCACCTTCTCGGTGTTGACCATGCGGTCGCCCGCCGGGCCGCCGAGGTCGCCGGTGCAGGCGGTGTCGGCCGTCACTTCGGAGAGCTTGCCGCCGTTGAGGATGCCGCCCTGGTCGTTGACGTTCTTGATCGCGAGATCGCCCGCCTGGATCATGCCGCCGGCAAAGCCGGCGATCGGGCCGGTGATGTCGCCGATGAAGCCGAGCTTGACGTCCTGGGCCATTGCGGGAGCGGCGGCGAAGATCGCCGCTGCGCCTGCCAGGCCCAGCAGTGTGTTGATGTTCTTCATGATGTCCCTCTGTCAGGTTGCGCCCCCGCGCGGCCCTTGACCGGGCCTTGTTCGGGGACGGCAACGTCCTGTCGGGAGCCCCGTCTAGGCGCTCCGCTGGGCGCGATATTGCACAGATCGACGGGGCGAGTCACCCGGATTTGATCGAATGGTCAAGGCTGCCGGGCGGTTGCTTAACCGGCGGTGCCGCGCTTAGGTTCGGCCGGTTTCGGCGCGCGGCGGACGGACGATGACGAGAATTTTGCGGCTCCTGGCGCTGCTCGCTCTGTGGGCCGGACCGGGCCTTGCACAGGACGTGGTCTCGCTGCCCCCGCCGGATGCGGCGAGCGCCGCGGATGCCTCGTCGGCGGCCGACGACGAGCCGCAGGCGCCGGCGCCCTGCGGCGGCGAAACCATCACCATCGCGCGCATGCAGTGGCCCTCGGCGCAGCTCCTGGCGGAGATCCACGCAAGGCTGATCAAGCAGAATTTCGGCTGCGACGTGCAGGTGGTGCCGGGGGACCTCGCGGCGACCGCCTCGTCGATGGGCGCCAACGGCCAGCCCGCGGTGGCGCCCGAGCTCTGGATCACGCGCGTCGCCGATGTGTGGAACAACGCTCTCAAGGGCCAGGAGGTGCGGCAGGCGGGGGTCACCTATTCCGACCCGGTGTTCGAGGGCTGGTTCATCCCCGATTATGTGGCGGCGGCGCATCCCGAGCTCAAATCCGTCGCCGACCTCAAGGACGACTGGCGGGTGTTCGCGACCGGGGGACGCAAGGGGCGGTTCATCTCGTGCCCGCCCGACTGGGGCTGCGCGGTGGTCAACCGCAACCTGATCCGCGCCAACGGGCTTTCCGACCTGTTCGAGGTGGTGGAGCCCGCCAACCGGTTCGAGCTCGACACGCTGATCTCGGAGGCCGAGAGCCGGAAGGAGCCGATCCTCTTTTACTACTGGCAGCCCAATGCGGTGCTGGCGCAGTTCGGGTTCAAGTCGCTGGGTCTTGGTCCCTACAACAAGGACGCGTTCAACTGCCTCGGCCGCGTGGCCTGCTCGGACCCGCAGCCCTCGGGCTTCGCCGCCGACCCCGTGATCGTCGCTCTGGCGCAGTGGGTCTATCTCGACGCGCCGGACGTCGCCGCCTATTTCCAGCGCGCCCACATGCCGTTTGCCGAAATGAACACGCTCCTGCAGCAGCTCAACGAGCCCGGCGCGACCATCGCCAGCGTCGCCGACGGGTTCGTGACGGCGCGGGGCGATGTCTGGAAGGCATGGGTGGGTAAGAGCGGCAGCGGCGGCTAGAGATGGAGGAGGTGCCGCTGACGGGAGGCCGCATCACGGCGGGCGTCGTCCGGATCGGCGACACCGTGCGGCGGCCGATCCGCGAGGATCGCACCGAGGTGCATGCGCTGCTCCGCCACCTCGAGGCCAAGGATTTTGCGGGCACGCCGCGCTTTCTGGGGATCGACGAAAAGGGCCGCGAGATGCTGAGCTTCCTGCCGGGGGAGGTGCCGGCCGATCTGGGCCCCTACGACGACCGGCCGCTGGCCGCGGCGGCCGGCCTGCTGCGGGCGTTTCACGACGCGACGGCCGACTTTGCGGCGCAGCGCTCGCCGGGCGCCGAAGTCGTCTGCCACAATGACTGGGGTCCGCTCAACGCGGTGTTCCGCGACGGGCTGCCCTATGGGCTCATCGATTTCGACACGATCGCGCCGGGGTTTCGGCTTTGGGATCTCGGCTATTCCGCCTTCGGCTGGCTCGACCTCGGCAACGACGATTATCGCGGGGAGGAGCAAATCCGCCGTTTGGCCGTCTTTGCGGCGGGCTATGGGCTCGATCGGTGCAGCCCCGCCCAAATTGCCGTTCATGCCCTGGCCCGGCAGACGGCGCTCGCCGCGTCCGGCCGGCGGCGCGGCATGGCGGCCATGGCGGAGTGGGCCGAGACCTGTGCGTCGTGGACGGCGACCCACGTCGTCGAACGGCTGCAGCCGACACGGATGTAGCGGCGGACGGTACGACCCAGGTCTCTCCCCGGGGGCGGTGTCTTTGGTTGCACCTGCGTTGCAGGCCCGTCTATAACCGCTGCCGGGAAGCCTTACGTGCCGCGCCGCGGAGCAGATTTGTTGGACGTCAAGCGGATCAACGACCACGTCAGCGTGGCGCCGCAGATCAGGCCGGAGGATGTGCCGGGGCTCAAGGCCCTGGGGTTCACGGCCATCGTCAACAACCGGCCCGACGGCGAAGCGCCGGACCAGCCCTCGTCGGCCACCATGAAGGCGGCGGCGGAGGCGGCGGGACTGACCTATGCGTACATTCCTCTTGGCCGTGACGGGGTAAGCCCCGAAATGGTCGAGGATACCATCGCCGCGCTCGAGGGGAGCGCGGGACCCGTGTTGTGCTATTGCCGGTCGGGCACGCGCTCGACGACGCTGTGGGCGCTGAGCCAGGCGGGCAAGATGCCGGCCGACGCGATCGTCGAGGCGGCAGCGCATGCGGGGTACGACATGTCCCACCTCCTGGGATATCTGAGCCAGAAATAGCCCTGCGGGCCCAAGCCCGCATCGTGACGACCGACGACCCCCTCTGTTCCGGACGCCAGCATGCCGATCAAGAAAATCCTCGTCGCCAACCGCAGCGAAATCGCGATCCGCGTGTTCCGCGCGGCGAACGAACTCAACATCAAGACGGTCGCCTGCTACGCCGAGGAGGACAAGCTGGCGCTGCACCGCTTCAAGGCGGACGAAGCGTACCTGATCGGCAAGGGCAAAGGGCCGGTCGAGGCGTACCTCCAGATCGACGAATATATCCGCGTGGCGCGGGCGAGCGGGGCCGATGCGATCCATCCGGGCTACGGGCTCCTGTCGGAATCGCCGGAGTTCGCCGAGGCCTGCGAGGACGCCGGCATCATCTTCATCGGGCCACGGCCGCAGACGATGCGCGACCTCGGCAACAAGGTCGCGGCGCGCAACATGGCGATCGCGAGCGGCGTGCCGGTGGTGCCGGCGACCGAGGCGCTGCCCGACGACATGGCCGAGGTGAAGCGCCGGGCGGCGGCGATCGGCTATCCGCTGAAGCTGAAAGCCAGCTGGGGCGGCGGCGGGCGCGGCATGCGCCGGATCATGGACGAGGGCCACCTCGTCGCGGAAGTCAGCGAAGGCAAGCGCGAGGCCAAGGCCGCCTTCGGCAAGGACGAGATGTATCTCGAAAAGCTGATCGAGCGGGCGCGGCACGTCGAGGTGCAGATCGTCGGCGACGACCACGGCAACCTCGTCCACCTCTACGAGCGCGACTGCTCGGTGCAGCGGCGCAACCAGAAGGTGGTGGAGCGCGCGCCGGCGCCCTATCTCAGCCAGGCCGTGCGGGATGCGCTCACCGGATCGGCGCTCAAGCTCGGGCGCGCCGCCAACTACCGGGCGGCGGGAACGGTCGAGTTCCTGCTCGATGCGGACACCGACAAATTCTACTTCATCGAAGTGAACCCGCGTATCCAGGTCGAGCACACGGTGACGGAGGTCGTCACCGGCATCGACATCGTCAAGGCGCAGATCCGGATCATGGAGGGGGCGACGATCGGCACGCCGGAATCGGGCGTGCCGAAGCAGGCCGACATCAAGCTCAACGGCAACGCCATCCAGTGCCGCATCACCACCGAAGACCCCGAAGAGAACTTCATTCCAGACTATGGGCGGATCACCGCCTATCGTGAGGCCACCGGGTTCGGCGTGCGGCTCGACGGCGGCACGGCCTATGCCGGCGCCATCATCACCCGCTTCTACGATCCGCTGCTCGAGAAGGTCACGTGCTGGGCGCCGACGCCGGAAGAGGCGATCGCCCGCATGCACCGGGCGCTGCGCGAGTTCCGCATCCGCGGGGTGCAGACCAACCTGGCCTTCCTCGAAAACATCATCACCCACCCCGATTTCGTCAACAACCGCTACACCACGCGGTTCATCGACACGACGCCGGAGCTCTTCGACTTCAAGCGCCGCAAGGATCGGGCGACCAAGCTCCTGACCTACATCGCGGACGTCACGGTCAACGGCCACCCGGAGGTGCGCGACCGGCCGCGGCCGCCGGCGGAGGCGATCACGCCGATCGTGCCGCTCTATCCGCCGCTGATCGTGGTCGAAGGCAGCCGGCAGGTGCTGGACCGGCAGGGGCCCAAGGGGCTCGCGAGCTGGATGAAGGCGCAGAAGCGCGTGCTCTTCACCGACACGACGATGCGGGACGCGCATCAGAGCCTGCTCGCGACGCGCATGCGGTCGGACGACATCACGCGGATCGCCGAAGCCTATTCGCGCGGGCTGCCGAACCTCTTCTCGCTCGAATGCTGGGGCGGGGCGACGTTCGACGTGGCCATGCGGTTCCTCAACGAGGACCCGTGGGAGCGGCTTGCGGCGGTGCGCGAGGGCGCGCCCAACATCCTGACGCAGATGCTGCTGCGCGGCAGCAACGGCGTCGGCTACACCAACTACCCCGACAATGTGGTGAAGTTCTTCGTGCGCCAGGCGGCGGCGGGCGGGGTCGATGTGTTCCGCATCTTCGACTGCCTCAACTGGGTCGAGAACATGCGCGTCTCGATCGACGCGGTGGCCGAAGCGGGCAAGGTCGCCGAAGGCGCGATCTGCTACACCGGCGACCTGCTCGACCCGAGCCGGCCGAAATACGATCTCAAATACTACGTGACGATGGCCAGGGAGCTCGAGGCCGCCGGCGCGCATGTGCTCGGCATCAAGGATATGGCGGGGCTGTTGAAGCCGGCCGCCGCGACGAAGCTGATTTCGACGCTGAAACAGGAGGTTGGGCTGCCGATCCACCTTCATACGCACGACACGTCCGGCGCTTCTGCGGCGACCATCATGGCGGCGGTGGCGGCGGGGGTGGATGCGGTCGATGCGGCGATGGACGCCTTCTCGGGTACCACCAGCCAGCCGACCTTCGGCTCGCTGGCGGCGGCGCTGCGCGACACCGACCGCGACCCGGGGTTCGACGCCAAGGTGATCCGCGAAATCTCGTTCTACTGGGAAGCGGTGCGCACGCAGTACCGCGCCTTCGAGAGCGACTTGAAGGGCGGCGCGTCGGAAGTGTACCTCCACGAAATGCCGGGCGGGCAGTTCACCAATCTCAAGGAGCAGGCGCGCTCGCTCGGGCTCGAGAGCCGCTGGCACGAGGTGGCGCGGACCTATGCCGACGTGAACCAGATGTTCGGCGACATCGTGAAGGTGACGCCGAGCTCCAAGGTCGTGGGCGACATGGCGCTGGCGATGGTGAGCTCGGGGCTGACGCGCGCCGATGTGGAAGACCCCGGGAAGGAAATCGCCTTCCCCGATTCCGTGGTGGGCTTTTTCATGGGCGACCTCGGCCAGCCGCCGGGCGGCTTCCCCAAGGCGCTGCAGAAGAAGGTGCTGAAGGGCAAGGCGCCGCTGACCAAGCGGCCCGGCTCGTATCTCAAAGACGTCGATCTCGAGGCCAAGCGCGCCGAGATCGAGAAGGAAACCGGTGAGACGATCGACGATCTCCGGCTCGCCTCCTATCTCATGTATCCGAAGGTGTTTTCGGACTTCATGAAGACGCAGGACAAGTACGGCCCGACCGCCGTGTTGCCGACGCCGGTCTATTTCTACGGACTGACGCAGGGCCAGGAAATCTTCGCCGAGATCGAGCGCGGCAAGACGATGGTGATCAACTATCTGGGCCGGGCCGAGACCAACGAGAAGGGCCAGGTCCGGGTGTTCTTCGACCTCAACGGCCAGCCGCGGACGATCACCGTGCCCGACCGGCTGAAGGTGGGCGAAGTGCAGGTGCGGGCCAAGGCGGAGCACGGCGATGCCAAGCAGATCGGGGCGCCGATGCCCGGCGTCATCTCGGGGCTGCAGGTCAAGGTGGGCGACAAGGTCAGCGCCGGCGACGTGCTGCTCTCGATCGAGGCCATGAAGATGGAAACCGCGATCCACGCCGAGGCCGACGGGGTGGTGGCCGAGGTGACGGTCAAGCCGGGAGACCAGATCGACAGCAAGGATCTGCTGGTGCGGTTCGCGTAGGCGGCCACCTCCCCGTTCACGGGGGAGGCAAGCGAAGCTTGGGAGCGAAGCGAGCTAGCGCGCTCGGAGGGGGTGTGCGGCGCACTCGGTGCCGAC
>CAYRZM010000087.1:0-7008 GCA_964428685.1 uncultured Devosia sp.
AGACCGACCGGGCGGAAGCGGCCGCCGTCACCGATGTGGTCAAGCGGCTGGCGCTGGCGAACCCGCAGGTGCACATCGTCCTCGACGGCAGCGACCGCACGGCGATCAACTGGCCCGGCGGCCCGCTGGCGGCGCGCGTGATGCAGGTGATGGGCGCGGACTTCGCCGAGAACGCCGTTCCATTGGAGACCAGCCGGCATGGCGTGGTGATCACCGGCCTTGCCGGCCTGCCGACCTATTCACGCGCCAACTCGCTGAGCCAGTTCTATTTCGTCAACGGCCGCAGCGTGCGCGACAAGGTGCTGCTCGGCGCGGTGCGGGCCGCCTATGCCGATTTCGTCTTCCGCGACCGCTTTCCGGCGATCGCGCTCTTCCTTGCGGTCGATCCGGCGGCGGTCGACGTCAACGTCCATCCGGCCAAGGCGGAGCTCCGCTTCCGCGACGCCGGGGGCGTCCGCTCGGCGGTGATCCGCGCCATCCTCGACGCGCTCGGCGCCGCGGGCTACCGGGCTTCCTCGACCGTCGCCGACGACGTGCTGGCCGCGTTCCGCGTCCCCGAGATGGAACCGGCCGGCGGCGGGCTCGCTCCGGCTCCAGCGGCGCTTCGCGAGCCGCAGTCGTCCTCGCGCTGGAGCAGTTTTCCCGACGCGGCCACTATCGCCCTCGCCGGCCTCGCGGAACCGAGCGCGCGGTTCGAACCTGCCGAGCCCGCGGATGCAGAGAGCTATCCGCTCGGCACAGCCCGTGCGCAGATGTTCGAGAACTTCATCGTCGCGCAAAACGGCGACTCCCTCGTCCTCGTCGACCAGCATGCCGCGCATGAGCGGCTGGTCTATGAGCGGTTCCGGGCGCAGCTCGCCGCCGGGCCGGTGCCGAGCCAGCTGCAGCTCATCCCGGCGGTCATCGAGCTGCCGGAGGAGGATTGCGCGCGGCTCGATGAAGCGGCGCCGACGCTTGCGCGTCTCGGCCTCGTGCTCGAACGGTTCGGACCGCGCGCCGTGGCGGTGCGCGAGACGCCGGGCCTTCTTGGTCAGGCCGATGTCGACGGCCTCGTGCGCGATCTCGCCGACGGCCTCGCCGAATGGGACACGGCCGATGCGCTGGGCGACCGGCTCGACGCCATCATCGCGCGCATGGCCTGCCACGGCTCGGTGCGGGCCGGCCGGGTGCTGCGGCTCGACGAGATGAATGCGCTGCTGCGCGAGATGGAACGCACGCCCCACTCCGGCCAGTGCATCCACGGACGACCCACCTATGTGGAGCTCAGGAAGGCCGATCTCGAACGGATGTTCGGGCGGACGCGCTAGGTGGGCACGACAATGTGGATGGCGGCGGCGCCGTATTCGCGGCGATCATCGAGCGCAAATCCAGCCGGCAGGACCAGCTCGGCCTCGCGCGCCTCCTCGAGTACCAGCAGCGTGCCGGGCTTGAGCCACCCGCCATCGCGCAGCGCGACGAGCGCCTTCTCGCCGAGGCCGAGGCCATACGGCGGATCGAGGAAGACCAGATCCACCGGCCCCATCGTGCCGGCATCACCCAGGGCGGTGGCATCGCGGCGGAGGAGCTTCGCCACGCCGCCGGCACCGAAGGCTTCGATGTGGTCGCGGATCAGGCCCCTCGCCTCGGCACCGGTATCGACGAAGATCACCTGCGCCGCCCCGCGCGACAGCGCCTCGAGGCCGAGCGCGCCGGTGCCGGCAAAAAGATCGAGGACTCGCAGGCCGTCGAAGTTCGGCCCGAGGCGGCTTGCGAGGATGTTGAACACCGCCTCGCGCACGCGGTCGGCGGTCGGCCGGATCGCACCGTCGTCGGGCGAGAGCAGATGCTTGCCGCGAAACCGGCCGCCGACGATGCGCATCAGGCGCGTGGCGGGCGTGGACGCCGCGGACGATCGCCCGCCGGCCCGCTGCCGCGCGGACGCTTGGCAAAGGGTTTGTCGCCGCGTGGCGGGCGCGGGCCCGACGGCTTGCCTCCCGAGGGACGCGGCCCTCGCGGCTTGTCGCCAAAACCGCGCTTTGGACGTTCCGCCCCTTCGGGCGCGGGACGGCCGGTGTATGGCCGCTTCGGCCGATCGCCGAAGCTGCGTTTCTCGGGGCGTCCTGCCGTCTCCGATTCTGCACCAAAAGCGCGTTTCGGGCGATCGCCGAGCGGCTTGCCGCCCGCGCGCGATGACGGTCCCCGCTCATCCGAACGTGGCGGACGGCTCGCGCCCTTGCGGAACGGAGGCTTGGCGTCCATGTCGCCGCGCGGCTTCCGGCCATACGTCTTTTCGACGAACTCGCTCTGGGTGCCATCCGGATTGAACACGCGGCGCGGCGGCGCGGCGGGCGCATCGCGGAACGGCCGATCCTCACGGCGCGGCGGGCGCGGACCGCGCGTCTTGTCGGTCCGGTCGGCGAAGCGGAACTCGCCCTCGCGGCGGCGCTGGCGCGGCTCTTCCTTGCCGGGCGCGGCGGCGCGGAATGCCGGGTTGGCCGCGGTGCGGGCGCGCCGCAGCGCCGCCGGCTCCGGCAGGTCACTCTCGAAATCGACGCCGGCCTCGTCGGCGAGCCGCTTGCCGAGCTGCTCGCGCAGCACGCGCGCCTTCACCACCTCGACGCCGCCGATCGGCAAATCGCCGAGCTGGAACGGGCCGAAGCTCACGCGGATCAGCCGGTTGACGCTCAGGCCCAGCGCGCCGAGCACGTTCTTGACCTCGCGGTTCTTGCCTTCGCGCAGCGCCAGCAGCAGCCAAACGTTGCTGCCCTGCTCGCGCTCGAGCGTCGCCTCGATCGGCCCATACTTGACGCCATCGACCTCGAGCCCCTCGGACAGCGCATCGAGCTGCGGCTGCGTGATCGTCCCGAAGGCCCGGACGCGATACCGCCTGAGCCAACCGGTCGCGGGCAGCTCGAGCACGCGCTTGAGGCCGCCATCGTTGGTCAGGAGCAGCAGCCCCTCTGTGTTGAGGTCGAGCCGCCCCACCGAGACCACGCGCGGCAGTCCCTGCTCGGCGAGGGTGTCGAAGATCGTCGGCCGGCCCTCGGGGTCCTTCTCGGTGACCACGAGCCCGGCCGGCTTGTGGTACAGCCAGACGCGCGTGCCCTCGCGCGCCACCAGCTGCTGGCCGTCCACCTTGACGACGTCCTTGCCGGTGACGTTGAAGGCGGGAGTGCGGATGACCTTGCCGTTCACCGCCACGCGGCCGTCCTTGATCCAGAGTTCCGCATCGCGGCGCGAGCAGAGCCCTGCGCGGGCGATGACCTTGGCGAGACGGTCACCGGCAAAGGACGAAGGCGTGTCGGGCATCGTGTTGCTCCTGCGGGACCGGCAAACGGGTCAGCGCATCATGAGTGGTCGCAACGGCGCGGGCCGTCGGCCGGGTCAGGTCGGCTTCTTCAGCAGCGCGTTGCGGATTTCGACCGGGCAGGCCGGATCGTTCACCGAGACGAGGTCACCGTTCTTGGCAAGACACACCAGGTCCTGGTGGTTGTTGTCGAGGCTGAAATACTGCTCGGGCGGCGTGAACAGCGAATGCGTGTGGCTGAGCGTAAACGCCTTCATCTTGCCGATGATCTGCTTGAGCTCGGCTGCGGTCAGCGGCCGGCCGTCCGGCGTATCGAGATCGACGACGCGCACGTGCTTGAGGCGGTCGACGTCCGCGGCGCTGAGGCCGGTGGTGTCGACCTTGGGCTTCCCGTTGTCGGCCGGCAGCATCGCCGTGGTCGTGTCGGTGGTCGGCGGCGGCAGCACGGACGTGTCTTTGGGCAGCACCAGCGGACCGCGCGGATTGGTCGGATCGGGCTTGGGCGGCGGACCCGGGATGAGGCCGATCCCGGCGGCGGCGGGGTCGAGCACTTCGTTCTCGAAGGTCTGCGCGGAGGTGAAGGCGTTGGTGCCTTCGGTCGTGGTGCAGGCGGCAAGGCCGAGGGAAACGAGCGCCATGGCGGCCACGGCGAAAGTCCGCCCTGCAGTCAACTCGAACGCCATGAAGCTTCCCTTTGTCCCCGCGCGGGCTGGCTTATAGCCCACGCTGCCGCCTAAGGCCAGATTCTGGCAGCAATTGGTTCACGCCGGCTTAGCCGCGCGGCGCCCGCCCAGACCGAGGAGATCGAGCAACAGCAGGCCGACACCCACGGTGATTGCGGCGTCGGCGAGATTGAAGATGAAGAACGAGAAATCTCCGACATGGAGCCAGAAAGAATCGGCGACGGCACCCCCATAGAGCACGCGGTCGATGGCATTGGAGACGGCGCCGCCGATGCAGATCGCGAGTCCGGAGCGCACCAGCCGCGACGGCGAGCGCACCCACCAGACCACCAGCGCCGCCAGTGCCACCACGACGACGATGCCGATGCCCCAACCCGGCAGGAAGGTCAGCAGGCCGTAGGAGACGCCGGGATTGAACACGAGCCCGACATCGAGGATCGGCAGGAGGCCGTTGAAGTGGTTGACCGGCCAGTGCAGCAGATCGACTTGGATGTACTTGTAGAGCCGGTCGATGAGCAGCGCCGCCAGCCCGAGCCCGAGGCTCATGGCGATTCCCTGGCGGTTCACGCGGCGAGCCCCACGGCCTTCCGCTCGCGCATCGCCTGCGCGTCGCGGGCGCTGAGATCGGGATATTCGGGATCGCTGCCCACGTCGGTCGTGATCCGCCAGGAGCGGGCGCAGCGGATGCCGGCGGCCTTGGCGAACACCACGCCGACGGCACGCACGTCATCGAGGCGGAAGGCATCGGCCGGCGCGGCGCCGGGCGTCACCTCGATCGAGGAGGTGATGGCGATCTCGGCGAGATCGACGCCGGCCAGCGCCGTCATCAGCTCGGGATCGTCGATGAAAACATGCGGGCCGGCCTCGAGCGACGCCCCGATCACCTTGTCGCGGCGCGCGACTTCGAGGGCGCCGGTGACCACGCGGCGAACCTCGCGCACCTTCTCCCATTTGGCCGCGAGCGCCGGGTCGGACCAGTCGGCCGACACCTTCGGCATCTGCCGCAGATGGACAGAGTCGGTCTTTGCCGAATGCCGCTCCAGCCAGCACTCTTCCATGGTGAAAACCAGGATCGGCGCAAGCCAGGCGGTGAGGCAATCGAACACCGCGTCGAGCACGGTGAGGCACGCCTTCCGGCGCACCGAGCTCAGCGGGTCGCAATAGAGCGCGTCCTTGCGAATGTCGAAATAGAAGGCACTGAGCTCGACGTTCATGAAGTTCGAAAGCATCGCGACCACCCGCTTGTAGTCGTACGCCCCGTACGCCTCGCGCACGGCGGCATCGAGCTCGGAGAGCCGATGAAGGATCAGCCGCTCGAGTTCGGGCATGTCCTTGAGCGACACCGCTTCGTCCCGCTTGAAATGCGCGAGATTGCCGAGCAGCCAGCGCATCGTGTTGCGCAGCTTGCGGTAGCTGTCGACGGTCGAGTTGATGATCTCCTTGCCGATCCGCTGGTCGTCCGAGTAATCGACCGATGCCACCCAGAGACGCAGGATGTCGGCACCGAACTGCTTGACGATGTCCTGCGGCGCGACGGTGTTGCCGAGCGACTTCGACATCTTCCGGCCCTCGCCGTCGAGGGTGAAGCCGTGGGTCAGAACCGACCGATAGGGCGCAAAGCCGTTCGTGGCGCAGCTCTCGAGCAGGGAGGAATGGAACCAGCCGCGGTGCTGGTCGCTGCCCTCGAGATACATCCCCGCGGGGAATTCGAGATCGGGCCACTTCTGCCTGTTGCGCAGCACCCAGGCGTGGGTCGTGCCGCTCTCGAACCAGACGTCGAGGATGTCGTCGATCTTGGTCCAGTTCTGTGGGTCCGGCACGGCATCGCCGAGGAAGCGTTCCTTGGCACCCGGCTTGAACCAGGCGTCGGCGCCTTCTTCCTCGAACGCCTGGCCGATGCGGTGGTTGACGCGTTCGTCGGTGAGGATCTGGTTGGTGGCCCGATTGTAGAACACCGCGATCGGCACGCCCCAGGCCCGCTGGCGGCTGAGCACCCAGTCCGGCCGTTCGGCGATCATCGAGCGGAGGCGGTTCTGTCCGGCGGGCGGATAGAACGCCGTTGCGTCGATGGCCTTGAGGGCACGGGCGCGCAGCGTGTCGCCGGCCTTGCCCTCGATATCGCGGTCCATGAACACGAACCACTGCGGCGTGTTGCGGAAGAGCACCGGCTTCTTGCTGCGCCAGCTGTGCGGATACTGATGCTTCAGCCGCCCCCGCGCCACCATCATGCCGCGCTCGGCGAGCGCGGTAATGACGCGCTGGTTGGCATCGCCCTTCTTGCCGCTGTCGTCGAGGACGCGCCCGCCCTCGAAGCCGGGTGCGTCTTTGGTGAAAAAGCCGGCGTCGTCGACAGTGTAGGGGATGGCCGGGTCGATGCCGAGCGCCTGCAGCCGGCGGGTCGAGTTCATCCAGACCTCGAAGTCGTCGAGGCCGTGGCTTGGCGCCGTATGCACGAAGCCGGTGCCGGCGTCGTCGGTGACATGCTCGCCTTCCAGCAGCGGCACCTCGAACTGATAGCCGCCGCCCAGCCCGCGCAGCGGATGGACGCACGAGACGATCTTGCTGAGGTCGACGTCGGAAAGGCGGACGAATGCTTCGACCTTGGCCTTGGCGAAGGTGTCGGCGGCGAGCTTGTCGGCGAGCACATATTTCTCGCCGACGGCGGCCCAGTTGCCCTCCGGTGCCTTGGTGACCTCATAGAGGCCATAGGGGAACTTGCCCGAGTAGGAGATCGCGCGATTGGCGGGGATCGTCCACGGCGTCGTGGTCCAGATCACCACCGACGCGTTTAGATCCTCGAAGTCCCTGTCGCCGAAAGCGCCGTTGCCCGAGTGGATCGGAAACTTCACCCAGATCGTGTCGCTCTCATAGTCTTGGTATTCGATCTCGGCTTCGGCCAGCGCCGTGCGCTCGACCACGCTCCACATCACCGGCTTCGACCCGCGATAGAGCTGGCCCGACGCGGCGAGCTTCATCAGCTCGCGGGCAATCTGCGCCTCGGCGTCGAAGCTCATCGTCAGATAGGGGTTGGCCCAGTCG
>CAYRZM010000088.1:0-3653 GCA_964428685.1 uncultured Devosia sp.
CGCCTCGCCGCCCTCGACGACCTTCCCGCGCGCGACCTCATTGCCTTCACCGAAGGCACGCTGCGGGCCCTCGTCGACGTCATGAACCGCGAAACGACCCTGCTCCGCGCCGGCCGCCACCGCGAAGCGGGCGGACTCGCCGCCGAGAAGACGCGCCTCGCGCAGGACTACGTGTCCTACTCGCGCGCGGTGCAGCGGCAGCTCGAGCGGCTGCAGGCCGAGGCGCCCGACGATGTTGTCATGCTCAAGACCGGCCACGACCGCCTCGCAACGCAGATGGCCGAAAACCTCAAGGTCATCGCGACCGCGCGCGCCATCACCGAGGATCTGCTGACCGATGTCGCGCAGCAGGTGGCACGGACCGCTCGCCCCAAGACCTACGGCGCCGACGGCGAGCTCTCGCGTCCGGCTTCGGCCAGCAACGGCATCGCCATCAATCGCGCGCTCTGAATCGCATTTGACGCAAATGCGGTGCGTTGCTGCGACCCGCCCGTAGCGTCTCCGCCCGCATGCTCGCACCCGCGCCGGACTCCCCGGCGGGGAGCGGCACATGGTCGGCAGCATCGGCACCGAACCGATCGCGTTGACACTCGGCATCGCCGATTCCCCGCGCCGCCGCCCGTCGGACCGCGAGACGCCGGCTCCCGACTCGCCCGCTCCGGCCGATGCCGCTTCAGCAGCTCCGACGCCCGAGTCCGGGTTCAGCGCTCCGCCGCCACCCCTGCCCGAGCCTCCGCCGCCGGAGGCCTTCGCCGCGGCGATCGAAAGCACCGGCCTGCCGGCCACAACCGCCGCAACGCTCGAGCTTTTCCGGCGCATCGGCTGGCGCTGGGTCCCGCCGCCGTCGGACCTCAAGCTCACCGACCGCCGCGCCTGAACCGCCGGGGGGGGTGCCGGGCGGGCTGCCCAATTTCTGCTCACGGGCGGGCGCCATTAACTCTTCTTTACAGTCGCGGCGTGATGATGGTGGGGACCGTCTCAGGAAGAGGCGCCACAAAAGTACACCCAGAAGAGGAATCCTTATGTCCGATATCACCCTTTCAGCAGCGGTTCGCTCGAACCTGCTGAGCTTGCAGAATACAGCGTCGCTGCTCGACACCACCCAGACTCGCCTTGCTACGGGCAATAAGGTCAACAGCGCTCTCGACAACCCGACCTCGTACTTCACCGCTTCGTCGCTGAACTCGCGTGCGTCGGACCTCGGCAACCTGCTGGACAGCGTGTCGAACGCCATCCAGACCATCCAGGCCGCCAACGACGGCATCACCTCGATCCAGAAGCTCGTCGAGTCCGCCCAGGCGACCGCGAACCAGGCCCAGCAGCTGTCGGCCACCGTTGACAGCCCCGAGCACATCGCGACCGTCACGGCCTCGAGCGCCTTCACCGCGCCGGGCAGCGCTACGAACCTGACGATCAACGGCACGTCGATCTCGGTCGCCACGACCGACGACATCGATGCCGTCATCGGCAAGATCAACAACGCCACGACCGGCATTCCGAACGTCACCGCGACCAAAAACTCCGGCAAGATCGTGCTGACCGCTGCGGCCGGCACCAGCATCGACGTGAGCACTGCCGTCGCGGGCTTTGCCACCACCGATGACGACACCTACGCCGCCGCCGGCGCGACCCAGGTCGCCAACCCGGCCCGCGGTGCCCTGATCAGCCAGTACAACGGCTTGCTCGACCAGATCGACCAGCTGACCAAGGACGCCTCGTACAACGGCAACAACCTGCTGGCCGGCTCGTCCACCCAGCTGAAGGTCGTGTTCAACGAAACCGGTACCTCCTCGCTCACCATCTCGGGCAAGGACACCAGCTCGACGGGCCTCGGCCTCACCCAGCTGGCGTCGACCGGCTTCGATACGAACTCGGGCATCACGACGATCCTTGCCAACCTCAAGACGGCCTCGAACACGCTCAGCGCCGACGCGTCGAGCTTCGGTTCGAACCTGTCGATCGTGCAGACCCGTCAGGACTTCACCAAGGCCCTGATCAACACGCTGCAGACCGGTGCCTCGAACCTCACGCTGGCCGACAGCAACGAAGAAGCCGCCAACCTGCTCGCCCTGCAGACCCGCCAGAGCCTTTCGACCAAGGCCCTGTCGCTGGCCTCGCAGTCCGACCAGAACGTGCTCCGCCTGCTCCAGTAAGCAAGCGCCGGATCGCAATGCGAAGGCGGGCCCCACGGCCCGCCTTTTCATTTGGCGCGACGGCGGCGGTTGCCGGCCAACCCCGTGTTTTTACGCAGAATTACCGTTAACTGCGCCTTGATCTTCCCTCGGCATACTCCGGGTCAAGTCGCTGCGTCAGAACGACGCTCCAGTTCTCGATCCCGAAGCGGATTTCATGTCCAGTGTGACCCTGTCGGCCGCGGTCCGGTCGAACCTGCTGAGCCTGCAGAACACCGCAGCCCTGCTCGAAACGACCCAGACCCGCCTGGCGACTGGCAACCGGGTCAACTCCGCCCTCGACAATCCGACCAACTACTTCACCGCCTCCGAGCTCAACACGCGGGCGGGAGACCTCGGCAATCTGCTCGACAGCGTCTCGAACGCGATCCAGACGATCGACGCGGCCAACAACGGCATCTCCGCCATCTCCAAGATCGTCGAGGACGCGCAGGCGACGGCCAACCAGGCGCAGCAGCTCTCCGCCACCGCAACCGGCGGCTCGTCCACGGTCACCGGCACGACGGTGATTGCTGCGGACACGCCGGCGTCCATCACGTCAACGGTGAGCGGCATCACCCCCTCGGACACGATCTGGGATCTCGCCGGCGACGACTCGAGCCTGACGCTCGACGTGAGCGGCACGCAGCTCACCATCGACTTCCACAATACGTTTCACAGCGGCCCCTACACCGGATCGAACCCCTGGGTCGATACCGACGACGGCACGCACAGCCCCAAGCCGATGAGCACCGCGCTCGGCGATATCCAGAACGCCATTCGCGGCTCGGGCGTTGCGGGAACCAGTGCGGCGACCGTAACGCTCGATGGCGGCGGCCACCTTGTGATCGGTCTCGGGACGGACACCACCCACACGCTTTCGGTCGTCTCGGACACCACGGCCTCATCGCCCACGGGCGGCACAGGCCTCGGGCTGACCGGACAATCCGGATCGCCCGGCAACACCACGCTCGGTGCGCTGAGCGGAACGCTCACGCTCGGCGGCAACACGCTGACCTTTGGATCCGGCCCGAGCCAGATCAACACGCGCGCCGAGCTAACGGCCGCCCTCGGCGGCCTCACCGGCGGCATCACCGGTTCGATCGACGGATCGGGTCATCTCAAATTCGATGGCACCGGCAGCTTCACCGTCGCCGGCACGCTCGATGCGAATGCGGCCTTCGGCATCGCCGACCAGACTTACAGCGGCAATGCGACCGTGCCGAACCCCGCGCGGGCGGCCCTGGTGACGCAGTACAACGGCCTGCTCGACCAGATCGACCAACTCGCCAAGGACTCGAGTTATAACGGCAACAACCTGCTGACCGGCGCGTCCACCCAGCTCAAAGTGGTCTTCAACGAAACCGGCACCTCGTCCCTCACCATCGCCGGCAAGGATGCGAGCACGAGCGGCCTGGGCCTAACCCAGCTCGGCTCGACCGCCTTCGATGCCAATGGCTCGATCTCGACCGTTCTCGACCA
>CAYRZM010000089.1:0-37230 GCA_964428685.1 uncultured Devosia sp.
TGCCGGCGATACGGCCCATCTGAAGCTGGATCCGCAGTTTGCGGGAACCGCGCTGGTGATGGTCGTCGACGACCGCGTCATCGCGATGAAGGCCGTCGACGTCCCGGCGGAAGGCACGACGGTCGACCTGCCGGTCACTGACGACTGGGGTCCGGGCGCCTATGTGACCGCGACGCTCTATCGTCCCGCCAACGCTGCCGAGAAGCGGATGCCGGCGCGCGCGCTCGGGCTCGCCTTTGCCAACGTCGATCCCGGCGACCGTGACCTCAAGGTCGATCTCGACGTGCCCAAGGTGGCGCCGCCGCGCCAGCCGCTGGCGCTCAAGATCAGCGTGCCAAACGCCAAACCCGGCGACAGCGTCTATGTCGCGGTCGCCGCAGTCGACCTCGGCATTCTCAACCTCACCAACTTCCAGGTGCCCAACCCCGACGGCTGGTACTACGGCCAGCGCCAACTCGGCGTCGAGTTCCGCGATCTCTACGGCCAGCTGATCGATCCCACGCAGGGCACGCTCGGCGCGGTGCGCTCGGGCGGTGACGAAGGGGGCTCGCGCCTCGGCACGCCGCCGGCAACCTCGGTGCTGGTCGCCCTCCATTCGGGCGTGGTCCAGGTCGGCGCCGACGGCGCCGCCAGCGTCGACTTCGACATGCCCGACTTCTCGGGCACGGTGCGCGTCATGGCGATGGCCTGGACGGCAACGGCGGTGGGCCACGGCTCGGCCGACGTGATCGTCCGCGATCCGGTCGTCACGACGCTCAGCCCGCCGCGCTTCCTCCACTACGGCGACACGTCGCGCCTCCTGGTCGAGATCAACAACGTCTCAGGACCGGCTGGGACCTACAAGGTCGACCTCGTCACCAGCGATGGCCTTACGACCGACGCGAAGGAAACCAGCATCGACCTCGCGGCCGGCGCCCGCACGTCGCTCAACCTCGGCCTCACCGCAACCGCCATCGGCGACCAGCATTTGAAGCTCGTGCTGTCGCTGCCCGACGGGACCGCGCAGGTCAAGGAGCTCGACCTCGGCGTCCGCGCGGCAAGCGCCCCGCAGACGGTGAGCGAGCTGATCCCGCTCGATCCGGGCAAGTCGGTCACGCTCGATGCGAGCCGGTTCACGGGTCTCGTCCCGCACAGCGCCGACCTGACGTTGGCCGTGGGACCCATCGCGCGGCTCAACGTGCCCGAGCTGCTCGATGCTCTCGACCGCTACCCCTATGGCTGCGCCGAGCAGATTTCGAGCCGCGCGCTGCCGCTGCTCTATCTCAACGACGTCGCCAAAATGCTCGGCATGGGCAGCGACGATGCCCTCGACGAGCGCATCCGCACCGCCATCGCCGACCTCCTGAGCAACCAGACCTCGAGCGGGGGCTTCGGCCTCTGGGGGCCGTTCGACACCTCCGACCTCTGGCTCGACTCCTACGTCACGGACTTCCTGCTCCGCGCCAAGGACAAGGGCTTCGTGGTGCCGGACCAGGCGCTGAGCAACGCGCTCGACAACCTCGGCAACCAGGTCAGCAGCGCCGCCGACTTCGACAAGGGCGGCGAGGACATCGCCTATGCCCTCTACGACCTCGCCCGCGCCGGCCGGGCCGCCATCGGCGACCTTCGCTACTACCTCGAAGCCCGCCTCGACCACTTCGGCTCGCCGCTGGCGCAGGCCCAGCTGGGCGCGGCTCTGGCCCTCTACGGTGACCGTGCGCGGGCCGGCGAAGCCTTCGCAGCGGCCCTCGCCGGGCTCAAAACGCCAGACGATCCAAAGCGTTGGCGTGACGACTACGGCAGCCAGCTCCGCGACACCGCCGGCGTGCTCGCTCTGGCCGCCGAGTTTACACCCGCCGGAATCGACCTTGGACAACTTGCCAAGGATCTGGCGGCTTTGCGCGACAAGGCCAAATGGACCTCGACGCAGGAAAACGCCTGGACTCTCGTTGCCGCCGCGGCGGTTGCCAGGCAGGCCTCGAGCGGTAGCGTCACCATCGACGGCGAGGCCCTCACCGGCACGGCGTACAAGAAGTATCCGCAGGAGCACTTCGACAGCGCCCCGGTCGTGATCGCGAACACCGGCAACCAGCCGACCGAGGTGAAGGTGAGCGTCACCGGCATCCCGGCAACGCCGCCCAAGACGGCGAGCAACGGCTTCACCATCACCCGCCAGTACTACACGCCGACGGGCGATGAAGCCGACGTCAGCAAGGTCAAGCAGAACGAGCGGTTTGTCGTGGTGCTGACCATCACGCCAAGCGAGATCGGCTCCGGCCAGTATGTTATCGCCGATCCGATCCCCGCCGGGTTCGAGATCGAAAACCCCGACCTGAGCTCAGCCGATGGGGTATCCGACCTGAGCTGGCTCACGGTCGACGCCCCGACGCATTCGGAAGCCCGCACCGACCAGTACGTTGCGGCGTTCCGCTACGCGTCGGATGCCGACAACTCGGCGGGGATCTCGACCGCCTACATGGTCCGCGCCACATCGCCCGGCACCTTCGTTCAGCCGGGCGCCATGGTCGAGGATATGTACCGCCCCGACCTTCGCGCCAACACGGATGCGGGCCAGGTGGAGGTCGATCCGGCCACGCCGTGAGCAATGCGGCCAACATCGCGGACTCCGAGGGCTGGCGTCCGCGCCGGCCCTCGCGTGCTATTGCGGTGATGTTGGTGGTCGCGTTCGTTGTCGCCGTCGCCGGGTTGAATCTCGCGCGGAGCGGACTGGCGCAGATCGCCGATGGACTGCCGCCGACGCCCGACGCCACGACCATGCCCGAGTCCCTCGCGGTGGTGGACCGCGAGGGCGTTCTCCTCCGCCCGTTCACGACGGCCGACGGCATCTGGCGGCTCCCGGTCACCATCGAGCAGGTGGACCGGCATTTCATCGAAATGCTGATCGCCTACGAGGATCAGCATTTCGAGACGCACCAGGGCATCGACTGGCCCAGCATGCTCCGCGCCGCGGGGCAGTTCGCGCTCGCCGGCCACATCGTCTCCGGCGGCTCGACACTCACCATGCAGCTCGCTCGCCTGATCGAAGGCAACACCACGCGCAGCTGGGACGCCAAGCTCAGGCAGATGATCCACGCCGACGCGCTCGAACATCAGCTGAGCAAGGATCAGATCCTGACGCTCTATCTCAATCTCGCGCCCTATGGTGGCAACATCGAAGGCATCCGCGCGGCCTCGCTCGCCTATTTCGGCAAGGAGCCGACCCGGCTGACGACAGCGGAGGCGGCGCTGCTCGTGGCCCTGCCGCAGTCGCCCGAAGCGCGCCGGCCCGACCGCGATCCGGATGCCGCGCGGCAGGGCCGGGACCTCGTGCTCGACCGCATGGTCGGCGAGAACATCATCTCCGCGGACGAAGCGGCCGCTGCCAAACGCGAACCCGTTCCCAGCGCCCGCAAGGACTTTCCGATGCTCGCCGCTCACCTCGCCGATGAAGCGCAGGCGGCGCATCCCAATGCGCGGGAGGTTGCGCTGACCGTCGACGGCCGGCTGCAGGGCGTCCTCGAAAAGCTCGCCGGCGAGCGCGCCACAGCGATCGGCCCGAAAGTCTCGGTGGCCATTCTCGTCGCGGACGCGCAGTCCGGCGACATCCTCGCCTCGGTCGGCTCGGCTGGCTACCTCAATTCCAGCAGCAGCGGCTTCGTCGACATGACGTCTGCCGTCCGCTCCCCGGGCTCGACCCTCAAGCCGCTGATCTACGGCCTCGCTTTCGAGCTCGGCCTTGCCCATCCACAGTCCCTGATCGAGGACCGGCCCACGGCGTTCAACGGTTACGTCCCCGTCAATTTCGACGGCTTCAATCGCGGCACGGTCACGGTCCACGACGCCCTCACCCAGTCCCTCAACGTTCCCGCCGTGATCGCACTCGATGCCGTGGGCGTGGCGCGGCTGGTGTCCCGTCTCAAGCGCGCCAACGCCAACCCGCTCCTCCCCGACGAGACCGCCGCCGGACTTGCCGTCGGGCTGGGCGGAGTCGGCGTCACGCTGCGCGACCTTGTTTCGGTCTATGCCGCCCTCGCGCGCGGCGGCACCGCAGTCCACCTCGATGACGGCGTCACGGCCCCGCCCGCCGAGGCCGGTCCGACCGCGCCGGTGCTCGATCCGGTCGCGGCCTGGTATGTGACCGACATCCTCCGCGACGTGCCGCCGCCGCTCAACGGCTCGGCCGGGCGCATCGCCTTCAAGACCGGCACCTCCTACGGCTACCGCGACGGCTGGGCCATCGGCTACGACGGCAGGACCGTGATCGGCGTCTGGGTCGGGCGTCCCGACGGCGCACCGGTTCCGGGGCTCGCTGGCATCACGGGCGCGGCGCCCATCTTGTTCGAGGCGTTCGACCGGCTCGGCAGCCCAACCTCCGGCTTCCGGCCCGCCCCGCCCGGCGTCCTGCTGGCCGCGTCCAACGCCGACCTGCCCGATCCGCTCAAGCGCTTCCGCCATCCCGACGATGGCGTTGTCGCCAAGCAGCCGCCGCCGGAGATCGCGTTCCCGACTGATGGTGTCGATGTCGATCTCGGCGCGGCGACCGGCGCCGGCCTGCCGCTGGTGATCAAGGTTCGGAACGGGGTTCCACCCTTCACCTTCTTTGCAAACGGCGCACCGTTCGGCCATTCCGATTTCGCCCGGCAGGACAGCTGGACGCCGGACGGGCCGGGTTACGTGACCCTCTCGGTGGTCGATGCCAAGGGGCACTCCGACGCCGTGAAAGTCTTCATCGACTGAGCCCTAGAAGGCGAGACCCAGTCCGCCCGGTTGCCCGCCAATGCGCTTGATCGCCTCGGACCCCGCATCGATCCCGGCCTTGAGGCAGTCGTCGAGCTTGCCCCCACGCAATTCGGTCGCGAGGAACGCGGCGGCAAAGGCGTCACCCGCTCCGGTCGAGTCGACCACGGGGCTCGGCGGCGCCGGCCGTGTGAGCTGCACCCCACCACGGCCGCCCACCGCGGCACCGGCGGCGCCGCGCTTGATCACCACCCGGTTGTAGAACCGTCCCAGCGTCTGCATCTGGAGGTTGAGGTCCACCGAGCCGGTGAGCTCGAGCGCCTCGTCGAGATTGGCGAACACCGTGCCGGTCCCCTGCGTCCATTTGAGGAAGGCCTCGGCGCCGACTTCGCGGAGGAACCCGACCGAAGCCGGATCGATCGCCGTGGCGATGTTGCGCGCCCGCGCCTCCTTCATCAGCGCCAGCACGGCGCCGCGCGGACCGGGCGTGAAGAACGAATAGCCCGAGCAGAGGAGGAGGTCCGTGCCGTCCAGCAGTTCGAGGGGCAGGTCGTCGGGACCGAGATTGAGGTTCGCCCCGCGGTCGGTGAGAAAGCTCCGCTCGCCGTCCGGGTCGACGATGCAGATGAGCACACCGGAAGGCGCTGCACTGTCGCCCTTGAGGAGCGGCGTGACGCCCTGGGCCTCGAAATAGGCGCTGTCCCGCGCGCGGTCCGCCTCCGCGACGCGCGCGGCGAAGCGCACGTCGATGCCGAGCGAGCCGAGCCAGACGGCCTGATTGGCGGCCGATCCGCCCGGGCGCGAGCGGATGCGCGCACGGCGATCGGACCCCCGAACCATCGGCCCGTCGGGCATGACGATGATGTCGGTGATGACGTCGCCGACCGCCAGCACCCGCGGACCCGTCATCGGCGGCTCCGCGCGGCAAGCGCAACAGCGATGGCCGCGGCGACCCGGGCATTGTTCTCGACCAGCGCGATGTTGGAGACGAGACTCTTGCCGCCGGTGAGCTCGACGATGCGGCCCAGGAGGTAGGGCGTCAGCGCCTTGCGGCCGATGCCCTGCCGCTCGGCGTCGCGCACCGCGGTGTCGATGGTCGCGGCGATCATGTCGCTATCGAGCGCATCGGCCGCCGGGATCGGATTGGCGACCAGCACGCCGCCCATGCCGAGGGCGAACTGCATCTCGATCAGAGCCGCAACGGCCTCGGGCGCATCGAGGCGATGATCGACCGGAAATCCCGATGAGCGCGTCCAGAAGGCCGGAAAGTCGTCGGTCTGGTAACCGATGACCGGCACCCCCTTGGTTTCCAGCACCTCGAGCGTCTTGGCGATGTCGAGGATCGCCTTGGCACCGGCGCACACCACCGCGACCTGGGTCCGGCCGAGTTCTTCGAGATCGGCCGAAACGTCAAAACTCAGTTCTGCGCCGCGATGAACACCGCCGATGCCGCCGGTGGCAAAGACGCGGATGCCGGCGAGCGCGGCCGCCTGCATGGTGGTGGCAACGGTGGTGCCGGCAAATCCATTGCCGGTGAGCAGCGCCGCCAGATCGCGCCGCGAGGCCTTGGCCGCCTGGGCGCCGGACTTGGCCAGCCGCTCGAGATCGACCTTTGCGAGTCCGACCCGCAGCTTGCCGTCCATGATCGCAATGGTCGCGGGCGTCGCCCCGCCCGCCCGCACGATGGCCTCGACCTTGGTGGCCATCTCGAGGTTCTGCGGATACGGCATCCCATGCGTGATGATCGTCGATTCCAGCGCCACCACGGGCCCCCCGGCCCCGATCGCCGCGGCGACCTCGGACGAAATGCTCAGATGCGCGGACTGGGGCAATGGCGAGCCTTGGAAGGTGGTCGTCCCCTTAGAGGGCGCGCGGCCGGAAGCGTCAAGAGGCCGAGCCAAATCGTGCCTTCCCAAGTCTTGTCCCCACCCGCTTTTGGCTCTAGGGTCCGCTTCGATCCGAACGAATTTGCCGGGACTTTCGCGCATCACCATGGTCACTGGTCCGGACCGACCGCCCGACCGCGCGGCGCCCCATGCGGGGCAGATCGCCGCCCAGCTTGATCCCGGCGCCCGTCCCGCCGCTTGGCCGTCCGGCCCCATATCCCGAGCCTGTCCAGCCGCCGCACGACGACCCCTGCGGCGGTTCAGTTTTGTCCAATCCCGCGGAACAGCGGGTCGCATGGAATGACAAGGAGACGCATCATGATGAAGTCGCTCGCCCTCGCCATCGGGGCACTGCTGCTGACCTCCACGGCAGCCTTTGCCCAGGAGGAGAAGGTCCTCAACGTCTTCAACTGGTCCGACTACATCGCCGACGACACGATCCAGAAGTTCGAGGACCAGACCGGCATCCACGTCAACTACGACGTCTACGACAGCAACGAGATCCTCGAAGCCAAGCTGCTGGCGGGCAACTCGGGCTACGACGTCGTCGTCCCCTCCTCCAACTTCCTCGCGCGGCAGGAGAAGGCCGGCATCTTCCTGAAGCTCGACAAGTCCAAGCTGCCGAACCTCAAGAACATGGACCCAGACATGATGGCGGTGGTCGCCAAGGCCGACCCCGACAACGCCTATGCCGTGCCCTACATGACCTTCACCGTCGGCTTCGGCTACAACATCGACAAGGTCAAGGAACGGCTCGGCGACGTGCCGCTCAACACCTGGGACATCCTGTTCAAGCCAGAGAACGTCAAGAAGCTCCAGGACTGCGGCGTGACCATGCTCGACAGCCCCTCGGAGGTGATGGCTTCGGCGCTCAACTATCTCGGCAAGGACCCGAACTCCGAGAACCTCGACGACCTCAAGGCGGCGACGGACCTGCTGATGTCGGTGCGGCCGTACATCCGCTACTTCCACTCGAGCCAGTATATCGACGACCTCGCGAGCGGCGAGATCTGCGCGGTGCTGGGCTATTCGGGCGACGTGTTCATCGCCAAGGACTCCGCCGACAAGGCCGCCGCCGGCGGCGATGCCTCGGCGGCATCCGACGCGTCGTCCTCGAGCGCGGCACCGGCTCCGGCCAACGCCGTCCACATCGGCTACTCGATCCCCAAGGAAGGCGCGGTGTCGAGCTTCGACATGCTCGCCATCCCCGCGGACGCGCAGCATCCGGACAACGCGCACGCCTTCATCAACTTCATCATGCAGCCGGAAATTGTGGCCGCGATCACCAACTACGTCTTCTATCGCAACCCCAACAAGGAAGCGACGCAGTACGTCGATGACGACATCAAGAACAACCCCGGCATCTATCCGCCGCCGGACGTGTCGGCGAAGCTCTTCGCCCTCCTGCCGCACAGCGCCGACTACGATCGCGAGCTGACGCGCGCCTGGACGCAGATCAAGACCGGCCAGTGACGACATCGCGGCGGGGCTCCGGCCCCGCCGTCCACCTGCGGGGGCGCAACCGACAGCATGGCGAAGAGACCGATCGCAGCCGACACGCGGCCCTGGCGCGACCCCGCAGCCAAGCCGTTCGTCCGCATCCGCAACGTCACCAAGAAGTTCGGCGACGTGGCGGCGGTGAACGACGTGTCGCTCGATATCTTCCAGGGCGAGCTCTTCTGCCTCCTGGGCGGCTCGGGCTCGGGCAAGACCACCCTCCTCCGCATGCTCGCCGGCTTCGAGGAGCCGACTGCCGGCACCATCGAGATCGACGGCCAGGACATGGCCGGCGTGCCGCCCTACCGGCGGCCGATCAATATGATGTTCCAGTCCTACGCTCTGTTTCCGCACATGACGGTGTGGAACAACATCGCCTACGGGCTCAAGCGCGACAACCTGCCCGCCGACCAGATCACCGCCCGCGTCAACGAGCTGCTGAAGCTCGTCAAGCTCGAGGGCTATGAGCGGCGAAGACCCAACCAGCTCTCGGGCGGACAGCGCCAGCGCGTCGCGCTTGCCCGGGCTCTCGCCAAGCAGCCCAAGCTCCTGCTGCTCGACGAGCCGCTCGGCGCGCTCGACAAGAAGCTGCGCGAGGAGACCCAGTTCGAGCTGGTCAAGATCCAGGAGACGCTGGGCGTCACCTTCATCGTCGTCACGCACGACCAGGAAGAGGCGATGAGCCTTGCCACCCGCATCGGGGTGATGAATCTCGGGCAGATCGCCATGGTGGGCGAGCCGACCGACATCTACGAATTCCCCAACTCCCGCTTCGTTGCCAACTTCATCGGCTCGGCCAACATGGTCGAGGGCATCGTCACCGAGGACGAGCCCGACCATGTGCGCATCCGCTCGGCGGAGCTCGGCACCGACATCTATGTGAGCCATGGCGTCGACTGCTCGCCCGAGCAGATCCTGTGGTGGGCGATCCGCCCGGAAAAGATCCGGCTGACGCGCGACAAGCCGGCGCCCGAACCCGGCATCCCGCCCGACACCAACATGGCCAAGGGTTTTGTCGAAGACATCGCGTATCTGGGCGACATGACGGTGTACCAGGTGCGGCTCGACAACGGCCGCTACATGCGCGTGACCAAGGCCAATGCGCTCCGCGGCGACCCCGACGCCATCAGCTGGGACGAGAGCGTGTGGGCCAGCTGGGCCGGCGGCTCCGGTTCGGTGCTGGTGTCGTGACCGACGCCGCGCTCCCCGCTGCGCCGCTCGAGCCGAGACGGCCCTGGACCTTCCTCCGCCGCTGGCTCGGCGCGCTCGGCCTCTCCGGCCGCGCGCTGGTGATTGCGGCGCCGGCGCTCTGGCTCACCATCTTCTTTCTCTTTCCGCTGCTGATCGTGCTGCAGGTGTCGCTGAGCCAGTCGGCGATCGCCATTCCGCCCTACCTGCCGCTCCTCACCACCGACGAGAAGGGCACCGTCACCGCAACGTTGCACCTCTCCAATTTCCTCCGGCTCTTTGAGGACAGCCTCTATCTCGTCGCCTATCTCAACTCGATCAAGATCGCGCTCATCTCGACCGTCTTCGCGCTGCTGATCGGCTACCCCGTGGCCTATTTCATCGCCCGCTCTCCCGACCGCTGGCGCAACATCCTCCTGATGCTGATCATCCTGCCGTTCTGGAGCTCGTTCCTGCTGCGCGTCTATGCGTGGATCGGGATGCTCAAGAACGAGGGGCTGATCAACAACCTGCTCGAGGCGATCGGGATCATCCACCAGCCGATCCCGTTCCTCTCCTCCGAGATCGCGGTCTATATCGGCGTCGTCTACTGCTACCTGCCGTTCATGATCCTGCCGCTCTATGCGACGCTGGTGAAGCTCGACGTGTCGCTGCTCGAGGCCTCGGCCGATCTTGGAGCCCGGCCGTTCCGCACCTTCCTGTCGGTGACCCTGCCGCTGTCGCTGCCCGGCATCGTCGCGGGCTCGCTCCTCGTCTTCATTCCTGCGATCGGCGAATACGTGATCCCGACCCTGCTCGGCGGCAGCGGCTTTGCCATGATCGGCCGCGTCACGTTCGACGAATTCTTCTCGAACCGCGATTGGCCGATGGCCTCGGCGCTGGCCTTCGCCATGCTGATCGTCGTGGTGGTGCCGATCATGTTCATGCAGCGCGCCCAGAACCGGGTGGTCGAGCGATGAAGCGCGGACCGCTGATCCCCATCATTGCCGGGCTGGGCTACCTCTTCCTCTATGCCCCGATCCTCTGGCTCATCGTCTATTCTTTCAACGACAACCGGCTGGTGACGGTGTGGGGCGGTTTCACCACCAAGTGGTATGTCGAGCTTTTCGCCAACACCAAGCTGCTGCTCGCCGCCGGCCGATCGCTCGAGATCGCGACCATCGCCGCAACCATCGCGCTGGTGCTGGGGACGCTCTGTGCGGTGTCGCTCGTCCGCTTCCGCCGCTTCCGCGGCAAGTCGGTGCTGGCGATCACCGTGGCGGCGCCGCTGGTGATGCCCGACGTCATCACCGGCCTCGCGCTGCTGCTGCTGTTCGCCACCTCGCGCGCGCTGCTCGGCTGGCCGATGCAGAACGGCATTCCAACCATCATCATCGCCCATTCGATCGTCTGCATGGCCTATGTCACGGTGGTGGTGCAGTCGCGGCTGAGCGAACTCGACCTGAGCCTCGAGGAAGCCGCGATGGACCTGGGCGCCACCCCCGTGCGGGTGTTCTTCGACATCACCCTCCCCATCATCGCGCCGGCGCTGGTCTCGGGGTGGCTCCTGGGCTTCACCATTTCGCTCGACGACGTGGTGATCGCCCAGTTCGTCGCCGGGCCGGGCTCGACCACGCTGCCGATGGAAATCCTCTCCAAGGTTCGCCTCGGCCTTTCGCCCGACATCAACGCGCTCGCAACCATCATCATCGGCATCGTGGCGCTCGGCGTGGGCATCGCGACCATCCTCCAGCTCCGCCGCCCCAAGACCGCCGGTCCCTGAGGGCGCGAGGGCGCCTCCGGTGGCCCGGATCGGCTCCAAGACCCGCTCCCGATGGAGCGGCGCGGCGGGACGCAATCGTCCAGGCCGGTAGTCGGCGTTTATGGGACGACGCGCCCCGCCACGCGGCCGGAGGGGAGTCAGACCGCTCGCGTGCGACCCTCGTTGAGGGCTCAGCCCACGCGTTAAGCCCACCACGGGACGACTCCCGTGGTCTCCGGCACCCCCCGCGACTCGTTCGTCGCGCATCCGCCCGCTGCGGGGAAGCGGAGCTAATGTACGGCCCTGGCAACGGGCGGGGATAGATTCTTGCGCGAGAGGCTGAGGCGGGCGGAATGCGGGGGGTTTGGGGCGCGAGCGGGCGGGCACGATGTCGGAGGCTCCCCGGGGGTGGGGCGACCCTCCACCCGCGCCGACTTCGACTCCCCCCACCCAGTTCCGCTAGTTCGCTTCGCTCACAAGCTTCGCTGCCCTCCCCACGCGGGGGAGGGAGAGACGTGCTGACTTCAGCCGTCCGGCTCTGGCGCAACATCGTTTCGGTTCCGCGCGAGAGGGCGAACGCTGCGTTGCGCGGGGGGCCATTGATCCCGGCGCCCGTTGCCGCTATGTGTCCATCGTCGTTTCACGATGGAACGGCATGTTCTCAGGGCGGGGTGAAAGTCCCCACCGGCGGTAATGGTGAGCGTCACCGAGCCCGCGAGCGCTCCGGATTTCGGTCCGGAGGTCAGCAGATTTGGGTGCGATCCCCGAGCCGACGGTCACAGTCCGGATGAAAGAGAGCGGATCAGGCCCGCGTCGCCATTGGCGCGCGGGTGCGCGATCCACTTCGCAACCCTGGGGAAACTGGTTGTGAAAGGATCGATCGATGAACCAGCTTTCCTCGCCTCTGCCGCAGCGCCCCGTGCTGGGCGCCGGTTTCATGCTGCTGGCGAGCCTCGCCTTTGCCGGGGCCAATATCCTCCAGAACTACCTGATCTATCCGGTGGGCATGGCCTCGACCGGAATGGCGTTCTGGCAATACCTGATCGCCACCGTGTTCGCGCTGCCGCTGATCCTGCGGATCGGGCTCGGGAACCTGCGCACCCGCCACCCGGTGCTGCATGAAATCCGCGCGCTGGTGTCGGCGCTCGGCGTCCATGTCTTCGTCTATGGCTTCGCCGCCGGCGTGCCAGTGTGGCAGATGGTGACGCTGCTCGCGGTGGGGCCGCTGTTCATCGTCCTCGGCTCGATCGTCTTCCTGCGCGAAGCCGCCTCCCCCGTGCGGATCGCGGCAGCGCTGGTGGCGTTTGCCGGCGCGGTGATCGTCTCGGGCGTGGGGGCCGAAAGCTTCAGCCCGATGACCCTCGTGCCCGTCGTCGCCGCGGCGCTCTGGGCGACGACCGACGTGCTGACCAAGTATCTGTCGCGCGAGGAGACCCCGGAGACGCTCACCGTGTCGCTGCTGGTGCTCATCACCCCCAACCACCTCCTGATCCTTCTGCTGGCGACGACCTGGGCGGCGCTGCTGCCGGGCCTCACGCCGGCGGGACTGGCGACCGGCTTCCCCTTCGCCCTGCCCGGGGGGACCGCGGTCTGGCTGCTGGTGCTCTTGGGCGTCCTGACGGCGCTGTCGCAATACCTGCTGGCGTTTGCCTACCGCATGGCGGATGCCACGCTGATGCAGCCGGTGGGCGATCTCAAGGTGCCGCTGACTGCGCTCCTCGGCTGGGTGCTGCTGGCCCAGGTCCCGACGCCCTGGTTCTGGCTGGGTGCGGCGCTGATCCTTGCGGCATCGGCCTTCGTGCTCACCACGGAGGCGCAGAAGCGGCGGACACTCGCCGCAGCCTGACCGCTCAGGGCCGTGCGGGCGGCGCCTCGCGCGGCCCGCCCACCACATGCTGGCCGAAATCGACCACCGACCCGGTCATGATCCCGGATTCGGCGCTGGCGAGAAAGGCGATCGCCCGCGCCACCTCTTCGGGCTGGATCAGCCGGCCCCATGGCTGCTCGCGTCCCGCGAGCTCGACCCAGTTGTCCGGCGCATCGTCGAACGTCGTTCTGGTGACGTGCTCGCCGGGCGTGTCGATCCAGCCGATGTTGAGGACGTTGACCTTGATGCGCGAATAGAGCACCGCGTTGGCGAAGTTCTTGGTGAGGGTAACCAGCGCGCCCTTGCTGACGCTGTAGGGCGTGAGCCGGCTGCCGCCTGCATGGGCATTGACCGAGGCGATGTTGACCATCGCGCCCTCGATCTTTTCGCGCTCCATCACCGCGAGCGCTGCCTGCATCAAAAAGAACGGCGCCTTGACGTTGACCGCCATCATCCGGTCCCAGAATTCGGGGGTCGTGTCGCGCACCCCGCTCCGCTCGGTGAGCCCGGCGATGTTGGCGAGCACGTCGACGCGGCCGAACCGGCGATCCGCGGCCGGCACGATGGCCTGAACCTCTGCGATGTCGGCGAGCTCCGCCGCGATGAACTCGACCGGCGTGCCCTGAGCGGCAATCGCGTCCGCCACGGCCCCGCCACGGGCCTCGTTGCGGTCGGTGAGCACCAGCCCGGCGGCGCCCCGCGCGGCAAGGAGCCGGGCGGTCGCCTCGCCGATCCCCTGCGCCGCGCCGGTGACGATGGCCACCTTGCCGGTAAACCGGGACGTCTCGAAACTGTCGGTCATCTCGGGCTGCACCTTTCCTGCCAAGTGTTGCCCGCCGCACCGGCTGAGCTCAAGCCCCTTCCGCCCCGGACGCGTTCGGCTATGCTGGCGCCATGAAGGAATCCGACATCAAATTCTACCGCCCGCTCTGGGTGCGGGTGCTGATCACCGCGATCTGCGTGAGCTGGTTCGCGCTCGAGGCGATCTTCGGCCGCGACCCGCTCTGGATCGGCATCACGCTCGTCTGCATCGGCTACTGCGTGTGGAACTTCTTTCTGAGGTTCCCCAAGGCGCTTCCGGCCGAAGCGCCCGCCCCGCCCGAAACGATCGAGCCGCCTACGCAGCCGTAAAGCCGTTGTCGACGAAGAGCTGCGCGCCGTTGACGAAGCTGGCGTCATCGCTGGCGAGGAACAGCGCGGCCTTGGCCACTTCTTCCGGCTCGCCGATCCGCCCCTGCTGCGCCGCGAGCGCCGCCTCGGACGCATCGACGCCGAGCTTTTGCAGCTCATCGACCTCGCGCAGGCCGTGCGGCGTGCGGATGAAGCCGGGACAGACGGCGTTGCAGCGGATGTTGCGGTCGCGGAACTCGACCGCGATGGCGCGCGCGAACATGTGCACGGCGCCCTTGGTGGTGTCGTAGAGGACCTCCATCGGCGTGCCGGCGACGGCCGAGATCGACGAGGTGCAGACGATCGAGCCGCCGCCCGCCGCGATCATCGCCGGCAGCACCGCGCGCGTCATCAGGAACATCGAGCGCACGTTAACGGCATGGAGCCAGTCCCACTCGGTGAGCGTGGTTTCGAGGAAGGGTTTGATGACGATGGTGCCGGCGTGGTTGAACAGCACGCGCGCCGGCCCGAACGCATCGGCCGCGGCGCGCACCGCATGATCGACCTGTCCTTCGTCGGAGACATCGGCGACGAAGTGCTGGGCCACCCCGCCGGCCTCGCGGATGGCTTTGGCGGTTTCGGCCGCCGCCGCCTCGTTGCGGTCGATGATCGCGACCTTTGCGCCCTCGGCGGCAAAGAGCTTCGAGGCGGCACCGCCCATGCCGGTCGCCCCGCCCGAAATGATCGCAACCTTCCCCGTCAGCCTGCCCATCGTTCCGTCCCCCGGTCCAGCCGGAGCGGACCCTAGCAGCCTCTTAAGCCTGCCGCCACGCAGCGCTTGACCATGACCGGAGGGTCCGGAATAGAGACGCAACGCGCAAGAAGAGGCCCAATTGCCCGCCGATTTCGTTTTGACGCTGAGCTGCGCCGACCGGCCCGGCATCGTCGCTGCGGTGACCACCGAGCTCGCCGCGCTCGACGCCAACATCTCGGAGTCCAATCAGTTCTGGGACAAGGAGACCGGCACCTTCTTCATGCGCCTCGCCTTCACCGCCCCCGACGGCGCGGACCGCAACACGATCGAGCGCGCGCTCCGGCCGGCGGTCGAGCGCTTCGGCATGCGCACCACCCTCGTCGACGAGGGCCGGCGCAAGAAGATCGTGGTGATGGTCAGTCGGTTCGACCACGCGCTGCTGCACCTGCTCTACCAGATCCGGGTGGGCTGGCTCGATGCCGAGGTTGCCGCGATCATCTCCAACCACGAGGACTCGCGGGCGACCGCCGACTACGAGGGCATCCCCTACCACTATCTGCCGGTGGCGGCCGGGGCCAAGGCGGCGCAGGAGCTCGAAGTGCTGCGGCTGGTCAAGGAGTCGGGGGCCGAGCTCGTGGTGCTGGCGCGCTACATGCAGATCCTCTCGAGCAACTTCGCAACGCGCCTCTACGGGCAGATCATCAACATCCACCACTCGTTCCTCCCGAGCTTCAAGGGCGCCAAGCCCTATCACCAGGCGCACGAGCGCGGGGTCAAGATCATCGGCGCCACCGCGCACTACGTGACGCCCGATCTCGACGAGGGCCCGATCATCGAGCAGGAGACCGCGCGGGTGAACCACGCCATGAGCCCCGACGACCTCATTGCGCAGGGCCGCGACATCGAGAGCCGCGTGCTGGCCCGCGCGGTGAAGCTCCACCTCGAGAGCCGGGTGATGCTCAACGGCAAGAAGACCGTGGTCTTCGGCTAGGCCACAAGCTCTGCCTTGTGCGCGGCGAGGAAATCGCCGAGGCCGGGCGGCGTGCGGCCGGTGAAGCGCGCAACGGTGTCGCTCACTTTGGCGGCGCGGCCTTCGCGGTTGAAGCGGTCGATGGTGATGGTGAGGTCGATGAAGACCTGCGGGACGTGGGCCGCCTGCATCCCGGCCGCAAGATCGGCTTCGCTCACATCGACCACCGCGAGCGGCCGGCCCGTGACCCTCGTGACCAGCGCCGCGATCTCGGTGCGGGTCAGCGCATCGCGGCCGGTGACGTCGTAGGTCCCGGCCATCTCCGGCCCCAAGCGCAACGCCGCGGCGGCCACCTCGGCGCAATCCTCGCGCCGCACGTAGCTCACCCTGGCGTCGCCGCCCGCGCTCGCCCACCGCCCGGCCTCGAGCGCGCGGTTGAGGGTGCCGACGAGCGTTTCGGCATACCAGCTGTTGCGGAGGATCGTGTGCGGCACGCCCGAAGCGCCGAGCGTCCGCTCGGTTGCGTGATGCGACGGTGCAATGGGGATGTGGAGGTTGTCGGCCGGATCGAGCATCGAGGTGTAGACGACATGTTTGACCCCGGCGCGGATCGCCGCCTCGGCCGCGGCCACCTGCTGCCGCTCGCGCTGGCCCTCGACCATCAGCGCATCCGTCGAGACGATGAGCACGCGGTCGATGCCGGCAAAACCCGCGGCGAGCGACGCCGCGTCCTCGAAGTCGATGCGGCGGGTGGAGGCGCCGATCGCGGCGAGGCCGGCGAGCTTCGATGGATCGCGCGATCCGGCGACGACGCTCGCACCGCTGTCGCGGAGGAGCTGGACGACGCGCCGGCCGAGCTGGCCGTTGGCACCGGTGACGAGAAGGGTGGGCGTGGACATGGGCACTCGCTGCGATGGATCGCGCCATTCAACAGCGCAGAGTGGCCCGCACAAGCAGGCAGCTTTCGCTGCCCTGGTTACGCGGGCGACACCGGTAAAGCTAGCCCGTCGGAAACAGCTTCCAGCGCTTGGGCTTGAAGGCGATGCGGGTTTTTTCGCCGGCGGGGTGATCGAAGGGCAGGTCGATCTCGACGCGCTGCGTTTCGCCGCCGATCTCGAGCTCGACGCGGCGCGTGCCGCCGACGCGGCGCGAGGCGGCGACGACGCCGGCGAGCGCGGCCCCCTCGGGCACGAGCTCGACATCGTGCGGGCGGAAATAGAGCTGGGCGCCGCCCTTGGGCGTGTCGCCGGCGCTGAGCCCGATGGCGCGGCCGCCGACCCAGAGCTCGCCATTGTCGACCTCGACCGGCAGCGACGAGGATTCGCCGATGAAGTTGAAGACGAACGGGTTCTGCGGCGCATCGTAGACGCTGTCGGGCGAGCCCACCTGCTCGATCTTGCCCTGGCTCATCACCACCAGCCGGTCGGCGAGCTCGAGCGCCTCCTCCTGGTCGTGGGTGACGAACACCGTGGTGTGGCCGGTCTTGTCGTGGATCTCGCGCAGCCACTTGCGCAGCTCCTTGCGGACCTGTGCGTCGAGCGCGCCGAACGGCTCGTCGAGGAGCAGCACGCGCGGCTCGATGGCCAGCGCCCGGGCGAGCGCCACGCGCTGACGCTGGCCACCCGAGAGCTGCTGCGGGAAGCGCTTGTCGAGGCCCGAAAGCTGGACGAGGTCGAGCAGCTCCATCGCGCGGCGGCGGATTTCGGCGCGCGGCGGACGCGTGGCGCGGGGGCGCACCTTGAGGCCGAACATGACGTTTTCGGCGACCGTCATGTTGCGGAACAGCGCATAGGCCTGGAACACGAAGCCGACATTGCGCTGCTGCACGGTCTTGGATGACGCATCCTCGTCGCCGAAAAAGATGCGGCCGGCGGTCGGCCGCTCGAGCCCGGCGATCAGCCGCAGCAGCGTCGTCTTGCCGGAGCCCGACGGCCCGAGCAGCGCGATCAGCTCGCCCGACTTGATGTCGAGCGACACATCGTTGAGCGCCGGGTAGCGCGAGAATTCCTTGCGGACGGTATCGACGCGGATGTCCAAACGAAGAGTCCCCTCAGTGCCTGCGGGTGCCGGCGAGCTCGTCGCCGAAACGGTATTCGAGGATGGTCTTGACGATCAGCGTCACCAGCGCCAGCAGCGCCAGCAGCGATGCCATAGCGAATGCGCCGGCAAAATTGTAGCTGTCGAACAACAGCTCGATGTGAAGCGGCATGGTGTTGGTCTTGCCGCGAATGTGGCCGGAGATGACCGACACCGCGCCGAACTCGCCCATGGCGCGGGCGTTGCAGAGCAGCACGCCGTAGAGCAGGCCCCACTTGATGTTGGGCAGCGTCACCCGCCAGAAGGTCTGCCAGCCGGTGGCGCCGAGCGAAAGCGCCGCCTCCTCGTCCTGCGTGCCCTGGTCCTGCATCAGGGGGATCAGCTCGCGCGCGACGAACGGGAAGGTGACGAAGATCGTCGCCAGCACGATGCCCGGCACCGCGAACACGATCTGCAGTCCCTCGCTCTGCAGGAACGGCCAGAGCAGGCTGTTGGCCCCGAACAGGATCACATAGATCATGCCCGAGATCACCGGCGACACCGAGAACGGGATGTCGATGAGCGTGATCAGGAACGACTTGCCCCAGAAGTCGTATTTGGCGATGGCCCACGCCGCGCAGATGCCGAAGACGAGATTGAGCGGCACCGCGATGACCGCAACCAGCAGCGTGAGCCGGATGGCCGCCGCACCCTCGCGATCGGTGAAGGCCGCAAGGTAAGTGCCGATGCCCTTGCTGAAGGCCTGGACGAACACTGTCGCGAGCGGCAGCACCAGGAGCCCGACCATGTAGAGCACCGCGACCCCGATCAGCGTCCACTTGACCCAGCGCGGCTCGGACGTGGGGCGCGAGTGCGCGAAGGTCGGCTCGTCCGGCCGCCGGCTGTCGTAGACGGCGACGTCTTCCTCATACATCGCCATAGCGCCTCCGGGCCCAGGCCTGGATCAGATTGATGACGAGCAGCATGACTAAGGCGATGACCAGCATGATCATGCCGATTGCGGCAGCGGCCGGCTCGTTGAACTCCTGCAGCCGGATGACGATGAGGAGCGGCGCGATCTCCGACTTGTAGGGGATGTTGGAGGCAATGAAGATCACCGACCCGTACTCGCCGACCGCCCGCGCGAAGGCGAGCGCGAAACCGGTGAGGATGGCCGGCAGGAGGCGTGGCAGGATCACCTTCGAGATGGTCTGGAAGCGGTTGGCGCCGAGCGTGGCCGCGGCCTCCTCGAGCTCCTGCTCGAACTCTTCGAGCACCGGCTGCACCGTGCGCACCACGAAGGGCAGGCCGATGAAGATGAGGGCCACGACGATGCCCGCCGGGGTGTAGGCGATCTTGATGCCGAAGAGGCTCAGCGGCGCGCCGAGCCAGCCCTTGGGTCCATAAAGCGTCGAGAGCGCGATGCCCGCGACCGCCGTCGGCAGCGCAAACGGCAGGTCGACGATGGCATCGAGGAGGCGCCGGCCGCGGAAGCTGTAGCGCACCAGCACCCAGGCGACGACGAGGCCGAAGACGACATTGACGAGCGCCGCGATCAGCGACGACCCGAAGCTCGTCCAGAGCGCATCGAGGGTGCGCGGATCGGAGGCGAGCTGCCAGAACGCAACCGGGCCGAGCGCCGCCGAGCGCACCGCCATGCCCGCGAGCGGGATCAGCACGATGAGCGTGAGATAGGTGACGGAAAGCCCCAGCGTGATCCCGAAGCCCGGGATCACGCTGGGTTTGACGAACCGCCAGTGTCGCTGTGCCGCCGGGAGCGGCACAGCACCATTACTGGCCAGGCTTGTAGATCTGGTCAAAGATGCCGCCGTCGCCGAAGTGAGTGGGCTGCGCCTTGGCCCAGCCGCCGAAGATCGGGTCATCAATAGTGACCAGATCGAGCTTTGGGAAGGCATCGAGCAGCGCCTTGTCGGTCACCGAGTCGGGGTTGACCGGGCGATAGTGGTTCTGGGCGGCGATGGTCTGGCCCTCGGGCGAGTAGAGATAGTTGAGGTATTCGGTGGCGACGTCACGCGTGCCGTGCGCATCGACATTCTTGTCGACGAGCGCGACCGGCGGCTCGGCGAGGATCGACTGCGGCGGATAGACGATGTCGTACTGGTCGGCGCCGAACTGCTGCTGGGCGAGGATCGCATCGTTCTCCCAGGCGAGCTCGACATCGCCGATCTCCTTCTGCGTGAAGGTCACGGTCGAGCCGCGGGCGCCGGAATCGAGCACCGGCACATGCTGGTAGAGCTGCTTGATGTAATCGACAGTCTTGCCCTGGTCGCCGTTGCTGGCCTTCCAGGCGTAGGCCCAGGCCGCAAGATAGGCCCAGCGGGCGCCACCCGAGGTCTTGGGATTGGGGGCGATGACCTGGACGCCGTCCTTGATGAGGTCGGGCCAGTCCTTGATGCCCTTGGGGTTGCCGTGGCGGACGAGGAACACGATGGTCGAGGTGTAGGGCAGCGACTTGCCGGTGAACTTGCCCTCCCAGCCGGCATCGAGGAGGCCCTTGGCGGCGATGGCATCGATGTCGCTCTTGACCGCGAGCGTCACCACGTCGGCGGCGAGCCCGTCGATCACCGCCTTGGCCTGCGCGCCCGAGCCGCCGTTGGACACATCGACCGTGACGGTGTCGCCCGGGTGCAGCTGCGCCCAGTGCTTGGCGAACGCATCGTCATAGGCCTGGTAGAGCTCGCGCGTCGGATCGTAGCTGACGTTGAGCAGGTGGTAGTCGGCAGCGCGGGCGGTTACCACTCCCGCAAGGCCGATGGCAGCGACGAGCGCCCCATAGGCCAGAATTCTGGCAGTCGTCTTCATCAGAACCTCCGTGGTGAAGCGTAACTGTCGTAACTCTACCGTCTTTGTCGTCTATCTCAAGATTTCTGCACTCTGCGGCATCGGGCCGGAGCAGAAAACAATTCTTTTGGGCGAAGGTTCCGGGGAATGGATCGGGCGGCACCGTGCCCGCGACGGGGCCGGACGGCAATGGCGTGCTAAACCGCGAGCTCCGGCACCCGGCCTTTGGTCACCGCATCGGCAAAGGTCGTGTGGTCGAGCACCTCGCGCTGTGCCTTGACCACGCCGGCAAAGACATGGCGGATTTCGCAGGTCCCCTCGTCCTGGCAGTCGGCGCAGCGCCGGTAGGCGATCTTGCTGAGGCAGGGCAGCGGCGCGATGGGGCCGTCGATGAGCCGCAGCACCTCGCCGAAGGTGAGCTTGTCGGCCGGCCGCAGCAGCACGTAGCCCCCGAGGCGCCCGCGCCGGCTCATCACGATGCCCGCGCGCTTCAGTTCGAGCAGGATCTGCTCGAGGAATTTCTTGGGGATCGCCTGCTGGCGCGAGATCTCGGAGATCATCAGCGAGCTCTCGGGCGGCGCCTTCACGAGCGCGACCAGCGCCCGGAGCGCGTATTTGGCCTTTTGCGAAATCATCGAATCCCGACCTGTCCGCTGGAGATATAGCGGATTTGCCCGCGATTGCGAGGGCTCAGCCTTTGACGGCGCCGCCGGTGAGGCCGGATATGATGTAGCGCTGCGCGGCGAGGAAGAAGGCGACCGCCGGAATGATGGTGAGGGTCAGGTAGGCGAGAATCTTGGGCCAGTTGGTGCTGAACTCGCCCTGGAACTGCATGGTGCCGAGCGGCCAGGTGTAGCTCGCGTCGGTGTTGAGCGTGATCAGCGGCAGGAGGAAGTTGTTCCAGCTCGAGACGAAGTTGAACACGCCCACCGTGGCGATGATCGGCAGGCTCAGCGGCAACGTCACGTACCAGTAGATCCGCAGGTATCCGCAATTGTCCATGCGCGCCGCCTCCACCAGGTCCTTGGGCAGCTGCTGGAAGAAATTGTAGAACAAGAGGATCGAGAAGCTGAGGCTGAACGCCACCTGCACGATGATGATGCCGAAATGGCTGTCGAGCAGGTGCATGGTCTTGAGGATGACGAACACCGGCAGGATCGCCGTTGCCGCGGGGAACAGCAGCCCGAGCAGCATGAAGCCCATGAGGTAACGCCGGCCGAAGAACCGGATGTGGGCGAAGGCGAACCCGGTCATCGAGGCGAGCAGCGTCGACAGGACCACCGTCGACAGCGCGATGAACAGCGAGTTCCAGAGCGAACGGAACAGCGTCGGGCCGAAGATGATGCTGAGGAAATTGTCGGGCGCCCAGTTCTGCGGCAGGCCGAACGGGTTGGTGCGCAGCTCGCCGACGCTTTTGAATCCGCCGAGCACGGTGGTGTAGAGCGGCACGATCACGAACAGCACGATCACCAGCAGGCTGACCCACTGCCCGATGGAGACTTCGGGCCGCTTGCGGCGCGGCTTGGCGCTGACTGTGGCGGCCTCGGCGCTCATGCGTCCTTCTCCGCCGCGAAGAGCACGCGCCGGTAGACGATGGCGACGATCACGCAGGCGAAAAACAGCATGACGCTCACCGCGCCGCCGAAGCCGAGCTTGGTGCGCAGGATGCCGAAGGCATAGAGGAAGCTGACGATGGTGTGGCTCGAATTGTTGGGCTGCCCGTTGGTCAGCGGGATGATCATGTCGAAGAGCTGCAGTGCGCCGGTGACCGAGAAGAACACCGACACCACGATCGACGACCAGATCATCGGCAGCTTGACGTGCCAGACGATCTTCCACTTGCCCACGCCGTCGATGCGCGCCGCCTCGATCACCTCGCGCGGGATCGACTGCAGGCCGGCGATGTAGATCATCATGTGGAAGCCGAAATACTTCCAGATCACCACCAGCATGATCGCCGGGATCACCCAGAACTGGTTGGCGAGGACGAACGGCATCTTGACGTGGATGGCATCGCCGATCACCGGCAGGAGGCCGTAGTTGCCGTCATAGACGAACTTCCAGATCAGCGCCGCCGCCACTTCCGCCAGCATGTAGGGCAGAAAGAACAGCGTTCTGACGATGTTGGTGATGCGGCCGGTTTCCGACAGCGCGATCGCGGCCCACATCGCGAGCGGCAGCTGGATCAGGAGCGACACCGCCACCACGATCAGGCTGTTGCGCACCGAGGTGCCGAAGTTCCGCTGGAACAGCACGTCGGTGTAATTCTTCCAGCCGACGAAATCGGTGAGCGGGCCGAAGCCGTTCCAGTCGAAGAACGAGAAGGTGCCGGCGCCGATCATCGGCAGCACGACGAAGACCACGAACAGGATCAGCGACGGCGGGATGAAGATGAGGAGCGGGACGAGGCTCTTGCGATCCATGTAGCGGTGCTGGCGGGCCGGCTGTGCCGCCACGGAACGCACGTCGCTCGCCACCGTCGTCGTCATTCACGTCCCTGCCCGGACCGCGCCGGGAGCATTTAACGAAAGTCCCGGCGGATAGCGCAAGGGCTATCCGCCGGAGTCGGCATCGGGAGAGAACTACTGGTTGTCGGCGACGGCCTGCTTCATCTGGTTGGCCGCGTCTTCGGCCGTCATCGAGTTGGTGGCGAGCGCCGCCGAGATGTCGTTGACGGTGCCGCCCACGGCTGGCCCGAGCTGCTGGTCGAAGAAGATCGCCAGCCAGTGCGCCTTGCCCAGGTTCTTGGCCACTTCCTGCTGGAAGGGGTTGGCGAGGGCATCGGAAGCGCCCGCGGCGATCGGGATGAAGTAGCCGCCCGCGGCGAACTTGGACATGTTGTCCTTGCTCAGGTACCAGTTCATGAACTTGACGGCTTCGGGGCTGGCGTTCTTGGAGAAGATCCAGCCGTTGATGCCGCCCAGGACGTCCGTGGGATCGCCCTTCGCGCCGTCGACGGCGGGGAACGGCATGATGCCCAGATTGTCGTCCGGGATGCCCTTCTTGGACGCCGAATTGTCCTTCATGGCACCATAGTCCCAGTCGCCCATCAGATGCAGGGCGGCCTTGCCGTCACCGAAATAGCCCGAAGCGTCGCCATAGGACGCGGCCTCGAAGCCTTCCTGGAACGGCTGCAGCTGCGCGAGCTCGAGGAGCTTCTTGCCGGCCTCGACATAGTCGGCCCCGGCAAATCCGTCGCCCTTGCCGGCGGCGGCATCGTTGAACTCGTCCTGGCCGCCGAGGCGCACCGCGAGGTAGTCCCAGTAGAACGCGGTCGGCCACTTGTCCTTGTTGCCGAGCGCGATCGGGGTGATGCCCGCCGCCTTCAGCGCCTTGACGCCGGCGATGAAGCCGTCCCACGTCGCCATGCTGGCCGGATCGACCTTGGCCTGGGCGAGCAGCGCCTTGTTGTACCAGAACACGACTTCCGACACGTTCTGGGCGAGGCCGTAGAGATGGCCGTCGCGGGTGAAGGCGCCGATGCCGGCCGGGCCGACACTGGCCTTCACGTCATCGGGAACATTGGCCTCGATCGGGCCCATGACGCCGGCCTTGACCTGGTCGGACAGCACGCCGCCGCCCCAGGAATAGAACACGTCGGGCGCCTGGTCGGACTGCAGCAGCGTCGTGAGCTTGGCCTTGAAGGCCTCGTTCTCGAGGAACTGCATATTGATGTGGATGCCCGGATTGGCAGCCTCGTACGCCTTGGCCGCTTCGGTCATCAGCGCGACCTCGGGCGGGTTGGAGGCGATGTGCAGCCAGTTGACCGTCGTATCGGCATAAGCAGCGACAGGCGCGAGCGCCATCGTGCCAAGCATTGCGGCAAGCGCAATTCGCTTCATGAAATTCCTCCTCATGTCCTCACCTGACGCCCGGCGGCCCTGTTCTCCTCGAAGGCTCGCCCGGCGCCCGCTGTGTCTGGCCCGCAGGCAACCCAGCTTGAAATCGTTGTAGTCAAAACGACTTGCACATTCAAGAGGTACGTGCCTCAATGTGCCGGCGGCGCCAGATGATCCGGCAGACCGGACGTTCCGCACCGTTTGCGTGGCGGCGGCGGGCAGCTAGACTCCCCCGCATCGCAGACCAGAAGCGAAGGCCCTCGACGGGCCCGGACGAAGGTCCGAAGGGGGAGGAAGTATGGCCGGCTTGCAGCTGCGCGGCGTGCACAAGAACTTTGGTGCCATCCACGTGATCGACAACGTCAATCTCGACATCGCGGACGGCGAATTCGTCGTCTTCGTCGGCCCGTCGGGGTGCGGGAAATCGACCCTGCTCCGCACCATTTCGGGCCTCGAGGAACCCTCGGCGGGACAGATCATCATCGGCGGCGAGGACGTGACCGACCACGACCCCTCCGAACGCGGCGTTGCAATGGTGTTCCAGTCCTACGCGCTCTACCCGCACATGACGGTGTCGCAGAACATCGGCTTCGGGCTCAGGATGGGCGGCATGCCCAAGGCTCAGGTCGCCGAGCAGGTCGGCGAGGCCGCGCGCATTCTCGAACTCGGCGACCTGCTCGACCGCAAGCCGCGCCAGCTCTCGGGCGGCCAGCGCCAGCGCGTCGCCATCGGCCGCGCCATCGTGCGCAACCCCAAGGCGTTCCTGTTCGACGAGCCGCTCAGCAACCTCGATGCCGAGCTGCGCGTGCAGATGCGGCTCGAAATCGCCCGCCTGCACCAGCGGCTGGGCGCCACCATGATCTATGTCACGCACGACCAGGTGGAGGCGATGACGCTGGCCGACCGCATCGTGGTGCTGCGCGCCGGGCGGGTGGAGCAGGTCGGCACCCCCACCGAGCTCTACGACAACCCCGACAACCTGTTCGTCGCCGGCTTCATCGGCTCGCCGCGGATGAATTTCATGACCGCCACGGTGAGCGGCATCGAAGGCCGCATGGTGCGCGTCACCCTTCCCGCTTTCGGCAATGCCAGCGTGGGCGTCCAGAGCCGGGGCGGCGAGGCCGCGATCGGCGAGACCGTGACCCTCGGCGTGCGCCCCGAGCACTTCGTCGCCGCCGCGACGGCGCCGGTGAAGCTCAGCGTCACCACGCAGGTGGTCGAGCAGCTGGGCGGCGTGTCCTACATCTATGCGACCGGCGACGACGCGACGCCCGTGACCGTGCAGGAGGCGGGCCACTCGCGCCAGCCCGTCGGCGAGCGCATCGATGTCGGCATCGACCCGGCGCTCTGCCTGCTGTTCAGGGCCGACGGAACGCGGCTCTAGCCGAGCTTTACCCGCACCATACGGTAGGCGTGGGGCGGCAGCGAGACGTGGAGCGTGCCGCCCTCGACGCGGGCATCGTGCACCTCGTGCGGCACCACGGTATCGGGGTGCTCGCGCGTGTTGGCCGCCTCGAGATCGGCGTGGCGGATCTCGGTGTCGGCGATGATGCCCGAGGGCGCAAAGCCGTCGAGGCCGATGCGGGCCTCGAGCGCTTCGGTGCCGTGGCGGTTGACCAGAAAGAACGTCGCTTCACCGGCGCTGTTGCGGACGCCCGCCACGTCGAGCCACGGCACGCCCGTGGCAGCGGCGGTATCGTAGGTCGGGCAGTCGAGCCTGAGCTCGAGCGCCGTTCCACGGCCATGGAGCGAGGCGAGCAGCAGCGGATAGTAGATGGTCTGCCGCCACGCCGCCCCGCCCGGTTCGGTCATGATCGGCGCGATGACGTTCACCAGCTGCGCGATGCAGGCGATCTTCACCACGTCGGCGCGGCGGATGAAGGTGTTGAGGATGCAGCCGACCATCAGCACGTCCTCGAAATTGTAGATGTCTTCGAGGAGCCGCGGCGCGTGCGGCCAGCCGCCGCGGCCGCCGAGGATGGCGCGGTCCTGCGCCCGCGAATGGTACCAGACGTTCCACTCGTCGAACGAGATGGTGACGCGCTTCTGGCTGCGCTTGCTCGCCCGCACATGCTCGATCGTTGCCGCCACCGTGCCGATGTAGCGATCGAGCTTTTCGCTGAGCGCGAGAAAGCTCGCGGTGTCGTGCGCGGGATTGGCGAAATACATGTGGAGCGAGATGTGGTCGACGCTCTCGTAGCTCTGCTCGAGCACGACGCGCTCCCATTCGGGATAAGTCGCCATGTCGGAATTGGACGAGCCGCAGACGATGAGCTCGAGCGCGGGATCGAAGGCGCGGAGCGCCTTGGCGGTCTCGCTCGCGAGCCTGCCGTATTCGGCGGCGCTCTTGTGGCCGATCTGCCAGGGCCCATCCATCTCGTTGCCGAGGCACCAGAGCTTGACGCCGAACGGCTCGGGGTGGCCGTTCTTCGCGCGGAGGTCGCCCCAGTGGGAGCCGAGCGGGCCATTGACGTACTGGACGAAGTCGCGCGCCGCATCGAGGCCGCGCGAGCCGAGATTGACCGCCAGCATCATCTGCGTGCCGACGCTCTCGCACCAGGCGGCGAATTCGTGGATGCCGACCTGGTTGCTCTCCGACGTGTGCCAGGCGAGATCGAGCCGCACCGGGCGATCCGCTTGCGGGCCGATGCCGTCCTCCCAGTTGTAGGCGGAAACGAAGTTGCCGCCCGGGTAGCGCACCAGCGGCGGCTGCAGGGCTTTGACCAGCGCCTGGACGTCCCCGCGCATGCCCTCGGCGTCGGCCGTCGGATGGCCGGGCTCGTGGATACCGGTGTAGATCGCGCGGCCCAGATGCTCGAGGAACGCGCCATAGAGGCGCGGATCGATCGGGCCGACGACGAAATCCGGATGCGCCGTGATGGTCGCCTGCATGTCCTCTCCTCCGTTGCCGCGACTGTGGCGGCGAACGGCGGCGGCGTCTAGTCGTCGGCCCTTGCCGGAGCGGGCGCGGCGTCGACGGCGGCTTCGGTGCTGAACGGCGTTCCGGGCGTGGTGGACGGTGCGCTGGCCCGGCGGCGCGGCGGCGCTTTCGGCTTCTCGTCGACGGGCGCGGCCGCGGCAACCGCCGAGTCCGGCACCTGCGGCGCGGCGGCGACGGCGATCTCCGGGAGCGGCGGCGCGGCAGCGGGCGCCGGGGCGGCGGGGGTCGGTGCCGCTGGCACGAACGCGGGCGCCGCCGGCAGGGCCCAGCCGAGCATGCCGAGGCCGATTTCGCGCTCGCCCATGATCACCTGCGTGGCGCCGAGATCGCGCAGGTAGGTGACCTCTTCGTCCGCATGCGCACGCGCGATGATCTGCAGCTCCGGGTTGAGCCGGTGCGCCTGCTCGACCGCCTGCCCCGCCTCGAAGGCATTGGGGATGGCGATGAGCAGCGTGCGCGCCGCCGCGACATTGGCGAGCGCCAGCGCCTTGCCGCTCGCGGCGTTGCCGACCACGACCTCGATCCCCGCCGCGTGGGCGGCGGCGATGCGCGGCTCGGAATCCTCGATGACGACGAACGGCGTCTGCTGCCGGCTGAGGCCCTCGGCCACCACCGTGCCGACGCGGCCATAGCCGATGAGGACGACATGGCCGGTGAGCGCGGTGGGGCTCCGCTCATCGACGGGCTCGGGTGTGGGCGCGGCCGGCGCGGCGGGCGCAAGCGAGGGCTCGACGCGCGCGCCGGTGGTGGCCGGCGCTGCATCGGCGCTGAGGCGCCCCTCGAAGTGCGGCCGCAGCCGCTCGGCCGCAAACATCAGCAGCGGATTGAGGATGATCGAGAGGATGGCGCCGGCAAGGATGTAGCTCTGCCCCTCGGCCGGCATCAGCCCGAGGCTCACCCCGAGCGCCGCGAGGATGAACGAGAATTCCCCGATCTGCGCCAGCGCCGCATTGATGGTGAGCGCGGCGCTCACCGGCCGGCCGAGCGCGATGACTAAGAGGAAGCCGAGCACGCTCTTGCCCACGACGATGATGAACAGCGTGCCCAGCACTTCCGCCGGATGGGTCCAGAGGATCGCCGGGTTGAACAGCATGCCGACGGAGACGAAGAACAAGACGCTGAACGCGTCGCGGAACGGCAGGCTCTCCTGCGCCGCGCGGTTGGAGAGCTCGCTCTCCGAAAGGATCATGCCGGCAAAGAATGCCCCGAGCGCAAGGCTTACCCCAAAGAGATACGATGCCCCCGCAGCGACGCCGAGCGCGATGGCGAGCACGGCGAGCCGGAACAGCTCGCGGCTGCCGGTGTGGGCGGTGAGATGGAGGATCCACGGGATCACCCGCCGGCCGACCACCAGCATGAAGCCGACGAAGGCGGCGAGCTTGACCACGGTGACCGCCACCACGCCCCAGATGTCGAGCGTCAGGCCGCTCAGCTTTTCGACGAGATCGACGAAGGGATCGTGGACAGTGGCGGCGGTGCCGCCGAGCAGCCCGGAGAAGGCCGGGATCAGCACCAGCGCCAGCACCATCGCGATGTCTTCGACGATGACCCAGCCCACCGCGATGCGGCCGCGCTCGGAATCGACGATGTGGCGATCCTGCTTGGCCTTGAGGAGGACGCCCGTCGAGGCGACGGTGAGCGCTATGCCGCCGACCAGACCGCCGCCGAGCGGCCAGCCGAGGCTCCAGGCGAGGCCCATGCCCATCGCCGTGCCGCCGGCGATCCTGAGCAGCGCGCCCGGCACGGCCACGGCCTGCACCGACAGCAGGTCCTTGAGCGAGAAATGGAGCCCGACGCCGAACATCAGGAGGATCACGCCGATCTCGCTGAGCTCGGTGGCGAGCTCGCCATTGGCGACGAAGCCGGGCGTGTAGGGACCGACGAGCACGCCGGCGACGAGATAGCCGACCAGCGGCGGCATGCGGAAGCGGTTGGCGATGGCGCCGAAGATGAATGCCAGAACGAGGCCCGCCACGATCGTCGAGATCAGGGGTGCGTCGTGCAGCATCCGCAAAAGCTCCGTGGCTGGTGGTGGGCCCTTTTCCGCAACATGGGGACAGACATCCCCGCTGACAACCTCGCCGGGCAAAGGCGGCGAAATCAAGGGGCCGAACGCCGCAGCATCACCTCCCCCTTCACGGGGAGGCGAGCGGAGCTTGGGAGCGAAGCGACCTAGCGCAGCTCGGAGGGGGTGCGCCGCGCGCTCGGTGCCGACTGCTCCCCCCTCCCGAGTTTCGCTACGAGGCTGCGCCTCTAGCTGCGCTACCCTCCCCGCGAAGGGGAGGGTGAAGATGTGTCGGCTATTCCGTCGTGGTCACCGGCACGACGGTCGCGGTGACGCGGCCGGCATCGCCGGCCAGCAAAGCGAGCCGCAGATCGGAGAGGAAGGCGCGGTCGGTGAGGGTGCCGGGAAGCGCCGCGTCGAACAGCGGCTTTTCGGACGCCAGCACCACCAGCATCTCGTTGCCCACCGGCTTGCTGATGGTGAGACCAGTCTCGCCCGCATCGGTGTTGCCGAAGGTCACGACGCTGTGCGCCGCCTTGGCCTTGAGCGAGTCGGCGCCCGGCTGCAGCAGGCTGGTGACGCTGCCGTCGGCCGCGACGTAAGCGGCATAGACGTAGCTGGCAAAGCCCGGCGACTGGATGCCGAGCCGCACCGCATCGCCCACCTTGGGCGACTGCGGATCGACGACGGCGAGCGGCGTGTCGGTGTCGGCGAGGGGGGCCGCGAGCGTGACGCGCAGCTCACATTCCGGCCAGGGCGCCAGGGTCACCTCGTTCGTCTCGACCTTGCCTTTGAGCGCTTCGTTGACGCGATCGAGCTCGTCCTGCGTGCCGACGAAGCCGACCGCCGTGCGGTTGCCCTTGTCGTCGGTGACGACATTGACCGCGCCGCAGGAGATCTGGCCGACATCGACGGGCTCGTCGGCACCGCCCAGGCTGCGCGAGTCGGGGCGGACATTGAGCGGCGGCACGAATTTGGGGCCGGGGCCCGGCGTGAACGGCGGCTGCGGACCGGGGCCGGGGCCGGGCGGCGTCACCACGATTGGATCGGGATTGAGGTCGGCCTCGGTGAGCGTGATGTCGGGATCGCCCGGCATCTTCTCGATGTAGCCCTGGATGATGCGGTGGTGGAAGGTATCGTAGGTGAGCCAGCCATAGCCCTGGTCGCCCCACATCAGGCCCCAGGAATTGATGAACTTGAACACCTGGGTGCGGTCGTCGTAGCCCACGATGGTGAAGGCGTGGCCATCGCCCGCGAGATCCGACGTGTTCTTCCAGATCTTGTTCTTGGGGGTGAGGTTCTGGAAGCTGTCGTCGACGGAGCTGACGACCACCACAGGATGGCCCTTGGCGAGCGCACCCTTGACCTTGTCGAGGTCCTGGTCGCCCTGGATGTCGTAGACCACCTCGAAGCCCGCGATCTTGAAGTCGGTCGGCTTGGAACGCTGTTCCGGCGCCGGCCGCGCGCAGCTCTGGTCGGTGTAGGGGAAATCGGCGAGCGAATAGGCGCCCTGCTGCAGCACGGCCATCGCGTCCGGCACCTGCGAGCCCTGGAGGCAGTCGTTGCCCATGTGGATGATGTCGAACACCCAGGCGGGGCTCGGCTGGTTCTGCTTGAGCGTGGTGTCGCGGTGCTCGACCTGCTCGGCATAGTAGGCGCGGGCGGCGTAAGCAGTGGACCAGCCGACGCACGAGCCCTGCTGGCCCTGGTCGCCGACCGGCGGCATATAGCGGCTGAGATCGACCGCGACCGGCAGCACGTCGCGGTATTCGGGCGTGTGCGGCAGCTTGGCGATGACATCGGGCGGCGACGCAACGGCGCCTGTCGGGTGCTTGACGGCCTGCGCGTCGGCGCCCGCCACCCCCATCAGCAGAACCATCAGGGCCGCGACGAGTGCCGCCAAGCCGGTGGATTTCAACGTCGCCATTGCCTCTACCCCTCGCGAAAAATCGGAACCGAGCCCGGTCGTTACGCGAACGCTAGCATGGGCTTGCGGGCGGGACAAAGGCCGAGTCGTGGCGCCGCCGCGGGCTTTGCGCGGCGCGATCGGCGCTAGGGAAAGACCTCGGCCGCGCCGAGCAGCGGGGCGGCGGCGTCCTTGTCGGACACGATGGGTGCAAAACCGAGGGGCCAGGCGATCGCCAGCGCCGGATCGTCCCAGCGGATCGCGCGCTCGGTGTCCCGGGCGTAGAAATCGGTGGTCTTGTAGAGCACCTCGGCCCCCTCGCTCAGCGCGAGGAAGCCGTGCGCAAAGCCCGGCGGCACCCAGAGCTGGCGGCGGTTGTCGGCGCTGAGGATTTCGCCGGCCCAGCGGCCGAAATCGGGCGAGGCGCGGCGGACGTCCACCGCGACGTCGAAGATTTCGCCACGCGTCACGCGGACCAGCTTGCCCTGCGGATGCGGCGGCAGCTGGTAGTGGAGCCCGCGCACCACGCCCTGCCGCGACACCGACTGGTTGTCCTGGACGAACTCGTAGGTCCGGCCCACGGCCTCGGCGAAGGCGCGGGCGTTGAAGCTCTCGAAGAACACACCGCGCGAATCCGGGTAGGCCGCGGGCTCGAGCAGCAGGACGTCGGGCAAAGCCAGCGGGGTGACCTTCATCGCCGGGCCTCGGCGACGAGGTTGGTGAGGTAGCGGCCATAGCCGCTCGCTTCGAGCGGCGCGGCGAGCTTCAGCAGCGCCGCGTCGTCGATCCATCCGTTGCGCCAGGCGATCTCTTCGGGACAGGCGATCTTGAGCCCCTGCCGCTTTTCGATGGTGGCGACGAACTGGCCGGCGTCGAGCAGGGAATCGTGCGTGCCGGTGTCGAGCCAGGCATGGCCGCGGCCGAGGATTTCGACGTTGAGCGCACCGCGCTCGAGATAGAGGCGGTTGAGGTCGGTGATCTCGAGCTCGCCGCGCGCCGAGGGTTTGAGGCTGCGCGCCATCTCGACCACTTTGCCGTCGTAGAAATAAAGCCCGGTGACGGCGTAGTTGGATTTCGGCGCCTTCGGCTTTTCCTCGAGCGTGAGCACCCGGCCCTTCGCATCGAAGCTCGCGACGCCATAGCGCTCGGGGTCCATGACGTGATGGGCGAAGATGCTCGCGCCCTCCCGCCGCGCGTCGGCCGCCTTCAGCATCGCCGGCAGGTCGTGGCCGAAAAACAGGTTGTCGCCGAGGATCAGCGCCGACGGATCGCCGCCGACGAAGCGCTCGCCGATGAGGAACGCCTGCGCGATACCCTCCGGTTTCGGCTGTGCCGCAAAGCTGAGGTTGAGCCCCCAGCCTTTGGCGCCCGCGAACAGCCGCTCGAACAGAGGCAGGTCGTGCGGCGTCGAGATGATGAGGATATCGCGGATGCCGCCGCCCATGAGGGTTGCGAGCGGATAGTAGATCATCGGCTTGTCATAGACCGGCAGCAGCTGCTTGCTGATCGGCGCCGTCGCCGGCAGCAGCCGCGTGCCCGCTCCGCCCGCCAGAATGATGCCCTTCCTGCTCACAGCCGCCCCTCGCTCCGGAGCGTTGTTATCAACTGCCGGACGCCGTCTTGCCAAGGCGGCAGCGTGAGGCCGAACGCGGCGCGCAGTTTTTGCGTATCGAGCCGCGAATTGGCCGGCCGCGGCGCCTTGGCCGGATACTGGCCCGCGGGGATCGGCTGGATCGCCTCGGGCGTGAGCTTGAGCGGCGCGCCGGCGGCGATCGCCTCACGCACGAGGAGCTGCGCGTAGCCATGCCAGCTGGTCTCGCCGGCGGGCGCGAGGTGGTAGAGGCCGGGCACAGGCCTCGCCACCGCCGCGCGCGTGACCTCGGCAATGAGATCGGCCGGCGTCGGCGCCCCGACCTGGTCGGCGACGACCGTGAGCGTCTCGCGCTCGCGGGCGAGCCTGAGGATGGTGAGCGCGAAGTTCTTGCCCTGGGGCGCATAGACCCAGCTGGTGCGGAAGATCATGTGCGCCGCGCCCGAATCGCGCAGCAGCACCTCGCCCGCGAGCTTGCTGGCGCCGTAGACCGAGAGCGGGCTGGTCGGCTGCGTCTCGGGCTGGAAGCCCGGCGCGGTGCCGTCGAACACGTAGTCGGTCGAATAGTGGACGACGAGCGCGCCGATCTCCGCTGCCGCCCGTCCGATCGCATCGAGCGCCTCGGCATTGACCGTCCACGCCCGCTGCCGGTCGTCCTCGGCGGCATCGACCGCGGTGTAGGCGGCGGCATTGATGATGACCGACGGATGCTCCGCCGCGATGATCCGCGCCAGCGTCGGCGGGTCAGCGAAATCGGCCTCGGCGTGGCCGAAGGCCCTCGCATCGGGCAACCGCGCGACCAGCGCGCGACCGACCTGCCCGTCCCTGCCGAAGATCAGCGTGGTCACGCGTAATGCTCGGCGACCCAGTCGCGATAGGCGCCCGAGGTCACGTCGCGCACCCAGTCGCCATGGTCGAGATACCAGAGCACGGTGGCTTCGAGCCCGCCGCTGAAATCGCGTTCCGGTTTCCAGCCGAGCGTGGCGGCGATCTTGGTCGCATCGATCGCGTAGCGGCGGTCGTGTCCCGGCCGGTCGGCGACGAAGGCGATCTGGTCGCGGTAGGAACCGGCGTTCTTCGGCCGATGCCGGTCGAGCACGGCACAGATGGTTTCGACCACCTCGAGATTGGTGCGCTCGGAGTTGCCGCCCACGGCGTAGGTCTCGCCCGGCGTGCCGCGCGCAAGAATCGCGGCCAGCGCCGCGCAGTGGTCGGCGACATGCAGCCAGTCGCGCACCTGCCTGCCATCGCCGTAAAGCGGCAGCGGCTTGCCGCCGAGGGCATTGTGGATCACCAGCGGGATCAGCTTTTCGGGAAACTGGAACGGCCCGTAATTGTTCGAGCAGTTCGAGATCAGCGTGTCGAGGCCGTAGGTCTCGTGCCAGGCGCGCACCAGATGGTCGGCGCCGGCCTTGCTCGCGGCATAGGGACTGTTGGGCGCGTAGGGCGTGGCTTCTGTAAAGCGCGGATCGGTGGGCGCGAGCGTGCCGAACACCTCGTCGGTCGAGACCTGGAGGAAGCGGAACGTTCCCGCGAGTGTGGCATCCGCCGCTACGTGCGCGCGCGCGGCCTCGAGCAGCGCGAACGTGCCCATGACGTTGGTCTCGATGAAGGCGCCCGGTCCCCGGATCGAACGATCGACATGGCTCTCGGCGGCAAGGTTGGCGATGGCGTCGAGCCGTTCCGCCTTGAGCAGGTCCTCGACCAGCGGCCGGTCGAGGATCGAGCCCTGCACGAACCGGAAGCGCCGGTCGGCTCGCGCCGCCGCCAGATTCTGCAGGTTCCCCGCATAGGTGAGCGCATCGAGGACGACCACCCGCTCGGCCCCCGTGGCCAGCAGATGGGCGACCAGGTTGGCGCCGATGAACCCCGCTCCGCCGGTGACCAGAATGCGCATGGCGCCGGTTCTAGGAGGCTTGCCGCTTCCGGCACAAGCCCCTAAGCGTGTGCGGCTCTTTTCGGGAGGCGGTGCGTGAAGGTCACGGTGTTCGGGATCGGCTATGTCGGGCTGGTGCAGGCCGCGACGCTGGCCGAAGTCGGCCACGACGTGGTCTGCGTCGACATCGACGCCGCGCGGATCGCAACGCTTGCCGCCGGCACCGTGCCGATCTTCGAGATCGACCTCGAGGCGATGGTGCGGCGCAACCTCAAGGACGGCCGCCTCCACTTCACCACCGACGCCGCGGCGGGTGTCGCGCATGCGCCGCTGATCTTCGTGGCGGTCGGCACGCCCGCCGGCGCCGATGGCCGCGCCGACCTCCGCTACGTCGACGCCGTGGTGGCATCGATCGGCACGGCGATGGCCGAGCCCAAGACCGTGGTGCTGAAATCGACCGTGCCGATCGGCACCGGCGACGCGGTGGCGGCGGCTCTGCGCAAGACGCTCGACGCCCGCGGCCGCGGCGACCTTGGCGCCGAGATCGTCGCCAATCCCGAGTTCCTCCGCGAAGGCTCGGCGGTCGAGGACTCGATGAAGCCCGACCGCATCATCGTCGGCACCACCAGCGCCGAGGCCGAGCGGCTGCTGCGCCGGCTCTATGCCCCGTTCAACCGCAACGACGGCACCATCATCGTCATGGACCGCCGCAGCGCCGAGCTCACCAAAGATGCGGCCAATGCGATGCTCGCCGCCAAGATCAGCTACATGAACGAAATGGCGGCCATCGCCGAGGCCTATGACGCCGATGTCGAGAAGGTGCGGCGCGGCGTCGGCGCCGACCCGCGCATCGGCATGCACTTCACCTATCCCGGCATCGGCTATGGCGGCTCGTGCTTTCCCAAGGACGTCAACGCGCTGATCCGCATCGCCGAAGACGGCGGCGTCGCGCCGCTGATGCTGTCGGCGATCCAGCAGCGCAACGACAGCCAGAAGCGGACCCTCGTGCGCAAGCTGGAACGGCATTTCGGCGGCGCGCTGGCCGGCCGTACCTTTGCGCTCTGGGGCCTGAGCTTCAAGCCCAACACCGACGACATGCGCGACGCCCCCTCCCGCGCCATCATGGAAGCCCTGTGGACGGCCGGCGCCCGCATCCAGGCCTACGATCCGGTGGCGATGGAGGAATGCGCCCGGCTCTATCCCGGCGCGCCGGGCCTCGTGCTCTGCGCCACTAAGGAGCAGGCGCTCGCCGGCGCCGACGCGCTGATTATCGCCACCGAGTGGAAGGCGTTCCAGTCGGTCGATCTCGACTCGATCCGCGCCGCACTGCGCCAGCCGGTGATCTTCGACGGCCGCAACATCTACGACCCGGCGCTCGCGGCCGAAGCCGGCCTCACCTATTACGGCATCGGCCGCGGCACGACGGGGCGACGCGCATGACCAGAACCGCGATCAAGTCCCTCGCCTGGGACTATGGCATCCTCGCCGTCGAGCAGCTGGCGGGCAAGCTCGGGCCGGTGCTCTTCACCCTGCCCGACGGCCGGCCGGTGGCGCCGCTCCACGTGGCGGACTGGTTCCACGGCGACGATGCCGACATCTGGCCGGGCATCCGCCGGCTGCGCGGCGACTGGGCCTGCGTGCCGTTCGGCTTCGATGCCGACCGGCCGGCGTTCGGCGACTGGCCCGCCTCGTCCGCGGCCACCGCCATCGACGGCGGCCACGGCTTCGGCAACTCCAGCGACTGGACCTTCACCGATGTGAGCGAGACGCGCATCGCGCTCGCCATCGACTACCCGGCCGAGCACCCGATCGCCCGGCTCGAACGCACCATCACGCCCGACCCCAATGCGCCGGCGATCGACCTGACCCTCACGATCCACCCGCGGCGCGACTGCCGACTGCCGATCGCGGTGCACCCGACCTTCCGGCTGCCCAATGTCCCGGGTGGCGCCGTGCTGGAGTTCCCACCTGACACCGATGTGGCAACCCTGCCGTCCAATCTCGCGCCGACCGCGGTGTTCGCCCGCGGTGTGTTTGCCCCGATTGCCGCGGTCCCGGATCGCGCCGGCGGCACGGTCGATGGCCGCCGGGTGCCCTTCGCACAACCCTCGGGCGATCTCCTCCAGGTGCTGCGGCCCAAGGGCGCCGTGTCGCTGCTCAACGCCGTCGAGGGCTACCGCGCGAAGATGCGCTGGGATCCGGCGGCGTTCCCGAGCCTTCTGGTCTGGATGTCGTTCCGCGCCCACCCCGCGCCCCCCTGGAACGGCCGGCATTTGGCGCTCGGCCTTGAGCCGATCTGCTCGGCCTTCGACCAGGGCACCGGCATGGCGACGCGCGACAACCCGATCAATGCCCGCGGCATCCCGACGGCGCACGACTTTCGCGCCGGCGAGGCGTTCACGACGGCGTATCGGATCGAGGTCGAGGGGGCGTAGGGGCCACGCCCTCGTGGTTGGACAGGCCCACCCAGAGGGGGGGCCGGAAATCCGGGTGGACCGCATGGTGTGGCGGGAGAAACACAAGGG
>CAYRZM010000090.1:0-6823 GCA_964428685.1 uncultured Devosia sp.
CCGCCTGTTCCAGGGGATCGGGGCGGCGGCGACGCGCGTCGTCGCCATGTCGGTGATCCGCGACCGCTACTCGGGACGCGAGATGGCGTCGATCATGGCTCTGGTGTTCATGACCTTCATGGTCATTCCGATCGTCGCGCCAGGGATCGGCCAGCTCATCCTCCTCGGCTTCAGCTGGCACTTCATCTTCCTGTTCATGGTGCTGCTGGCCGGCAGCATCGGGCTCTGGGCGTGGTTCCGCCTGCCCGAAACGCTGCATCCGGAATACCGCAGGCCGCTGTCGGTGCGCGCGGTGCTCGATGGATTCCGCGTGGTGTTCACCAACCGCGCGGCGCTGTTCTACGGGCTCAACGGCATGTTCCTGTTCAGCGGCATGTTCGGCTTCATCATCGCGACGCCGCAGATCTTCGAGGGCATCTTCGGGCTCGGCCCGCTGTTCCCGGTGGCGTTCGCCTGCGTGGCGGCGCTCATGGCGGTGGCGCAGTTCGTCAACTCGCAGATCGTGCGGCGGATAGGCACGCGGCGCGTCACGCACTTTTCGATCTTCGGCTACATCGCGTGCGCGCTGGTCATCCTGATGGTCAGCTTCACGTCGCCGCCGTCATTCTGGGCGTTCTACCTCGCACTGATGCTCATGCAGTTCTTCTTTGCCTGGGCGAGCTCGAACATGAATTCGCTGAGCATGGAGCCGCTCGGCCAGGTCGCCGGCACGGCCGCTGCGGTGTTCGGCTTCATGCAGACGGTGGGTGGCGCGGTGATCGGCACCCTCATCGGCCAGCAGTTCAACGGCACGCTTACGCCCAACGCCGTCGCCTGGGTGACAATGGGCACGCTGGTGCTGATCTCGACGCTCATCGCCGAACGTGGACGGCTGTTTGCGGTGAGCCGGGAATACAAGCCGGCTCCGGCCGTGGCCGAGTGACGTTCTAGCCGCTCTTGCGGCCGACGAAGATGGTCCAGCCCAGATGCGGACGGACCGTCCGCAGGTAGTAGTTCCAGTCGTCGCGGCTCTTGTCGAGGACCTCGTCGTGGTCGGGGTGGTCCGGATGCTCGCGCGCCCAGCGCAGGGTCGCGTGCCGGTGGTGGCTCGCATAGCGCTCGAAATCGGCATCGGAGGCCGAGATCAGCGCCGACACTTCGGCGCCGTGCCGCTCGACCACGGCCATGAGCTCGACCGCATCGAGCGGCAGGTGCTGGTGGGTGGTCACCGCCGGGCGGTGCTTGAGGGTGAGGTCGCCGACCACGAGCGCGCCGCCGGGTTTGGCCGCCGCCGCCATCCAGTCGACCGCGCTCACGAAGCCGCCGAGGGCGGACACCGCGCCGAGGCAGATGACCACGTCGTAGCCGCCCGGCTCGGGGGTGAAGCGATCGGCGGGGCCGCGCATGAAGTTGATGCTGCCGCGGGCCGGACGCTTCCGTCCGGCGAAATCGAGGAAGGTGCGATTGGTGTCGACGCCGGTGCCCTCGATGGCGAAGCGTTCGGCCCACTGGCGCATGATCCAGGCCTTGCCGCAGCCGATGTCGAGCACGCGCAGGCCGTCACGGATGTCGCAATAGTCGTCGAGGAGCCTGAGCTTCCGGTCGGTGACCGGGTTCTGGATCTCGATGTCGGCTTCGGCGATCGCCCAGTAATCGGCGTGGTCCAAGGCGGTCCTCCCTCGCATTGGCCGGACGACTATAGCGTGAACACCTCGCGGCGCAGAAGGCTCCAGCTTTCTTTGTCGGTGGCGATGAGCAGGCCGCCGCTGAGGTGCTCGGCGCGATAGGGCGAGCCGTCGAACCGGGCGACATAAGCGCCCGCCTCGGCGCAGATCAGCGTTCCGGGCAGGTGGTCCCAGGGCATGAGCTTGTTGAACAGGACGGCGTGGCAGTGCCCGCTCGCCATCGTGCGGTAGTCGTGGCCGGCCACCCGGTAGTTGGCCGAGATGCTGAGCTTGCTGAGATTGGCAAGAACGCGCGGCTTGGCGTCCTTGGGCAGGAAGCCGATCGAGACATGCGCGATGGTTTCACTGACCGGAACGGGGGTCGCGACCTTGAGCCGCTGGACCGCCCCGTCGGGTCGGCGCAGCCAGGCGCCGCCGCCGCGCTCGGCCAGCATCCAGTCGTCGCCCATCGGGTCGTAGATGATCCCGGCGGTGACCTCGCCCTTGACGACCACCGCGGCCATGACGGCAAACAGGGGCAGGCCGGCTGCGAAATTGGCGGTCCCGTCCACCGGATCGACGGTGACCGCGAGATCGGCGCCCGGCAGCCGGCTCAACAGCGCGGGGTCCGCCGCCACCGATTCCTCGCCAACCACCACCGCCGACGGCCAGCGCGCGGCGATCTCGGCCTTGATCCGGCGCTCGGCCTCCGTGTCGGCCTCAGTCACGAGGTCGGTCGGGCTCGATTTGGTGTGAACGGTCGCCGGATCGAGCCGGCGGAAGCGTGGCAGGATTTCAGCCTTGGCCGCGTCCCTCAGGATGGCGGCGAGCTCGAGACTGTCGATGGTCATGGGCGAAGGCTGAGGAAATCGAAGAGCTTTGGGTCGAGCAGATGGCTCGGATTCACGTTGCCGAGGGCGCGGATCATGACGTCCTTGCGGCCCGGCATCTTGCGCTCCATGTCGTCGAGCATGGCCTTGGTGACGTTGCGCTGGAGACCCTCCTGGCTGCCGCAGAGATCGCAGGGGATGATGGGAAACTGCATGTGCGCGGCGAACTTTTCGAGGTCGTCCTCGGCGCAATAGATCAGCGGCCGCAACACCTCGACATCGCCGTCGTCGTTGAGCAGCCGCGGCGGCATCGCGGCGAGCTTGCCGCCGTGGAAGAGGTTCATGAAGAACGTCTCGAGGCTGTCCTCGCGGTGGTGGCCGAGCACCAGCGCGCTGCAGCCTTCTTCGCGCGCGATGCGATAGAGGTGCCCACGTCTGAGCCGCGAGCAGAGCGAGCAGTAGGTGGCCCCCTCCGGCAGCCTGTCGGTGACGATCGAATAGGTGTCCTGGTACTCGATGCGGTGCGGCACGCCGTTGCCCGCCAGGAACTCGGGCAGGATGTGCTTGGGGAAGCCCGGCTGGCCCTGGTCGAGGTTGCACGCCAGCAGCTCGACCGGCAGCAGCCCGCGCCACTTGAGATCGAGCAGGACAGCCAGCAGGCCATAGCTGTCCTTGCCGCCCGACAACGCCACCAGCCAGCGCTCGCCCGGCCGTACCATGCCGAACCGATCGAGCGCCTCGCGGGTGAGCCGCACCAGGCGCTTGCGCAGCTTGTTGAACTCGACGGTGCGCGGGGCAGCCCGAAAGATCGGGTGGGCGCCGCCGGCGTCCTCGTCGGTGTTCGGGATGGGAGCGAGCTCGTTCATGCGCCCCGTTTAGCTCCTCCCGCGCACACGCGAAAGCCCTGCAAATGTTGGCTTACAACTGCGTAATCCGCCCGCCGCTTCCTTGTGGAACCCGCCTCCAGCCGGTTAGATGAGCGCAGCAGAGGCGCAGGAGCCCGTCCCGTGTTCCGTTCATTCTTCCCCAACCCCGTCAATTTCTTCGTTTCCGCGATCGCCTGGACGGCCGTGGCGATGACGATCTGGTTCACGATCGGCGGGCTGATCGAGCCCTATCTCAGCCTGGGGCCGTGGCTGGCGGTGCCGACAACCGACCCTTCCAACCCACCCTTCTTCGACACGCACAAGGTCTGGCTCTACGAATTTGTGCTGCTGGCCGGCTACCTGTTCTGCGTGCCGTGGCTGATCCGCAATGACAACCCGCGCTGGAAATGGTGGAGCGTGGTTGGCTCGGTGACCATCATCGAGGTGATCTACTTTAGTGTGCAGGTCAGCGCGTGGCTGAACAACTGGTACAACGGATTCTACGATCTGATCCAAACGGCTCTAGGCGCGCCCAACACCGTTTCGTTCGATCAATACATGAGCGAAATCTGGACGGTGGCGATCGTGCTCGCCGTGGACGTCCTCATCGCCGTCGTGAACCTGTTCTTCGTCGCCCACTACCTCTTCCGTTGGCGCAGGGCTATGACGTTCTACTATATGGCGAACTGGCCCAAGGTCCGCACGATCGAGGGCGCGGCCCAGCGCATTCAGGAAGACACGCAGAATTTCTCGTCAATCATGGAGGGCATCGGCGCCAACATCGTCAGCTCGGTGATGACGCTCATCGTCTTCATACCGATCCTGTGGGACCTGTCGGAAAAAATCCCGGCCTATCCATGGGTCGGTGCCGTCCCCGGCGGCCTTGTCTGGCTCGCACTGTTTGGTGCCATCTTCGGAACGTTGCTGTTCGCGGTGGCGGGCATCAGACTCCCTGGTTTGCAGTTCGCCAATCAGCGTGTCGAAGCGGCGTTCCGCAAAGAGCTGGTTTACGGCGAAGACGATGCCGGTCGAGCTCAGCCGGTCACGATCCGCGAGCTGTTTCGCAACGTGCAGCGCAACTACTTCCGCATCTACTGGAACTACACCTACTTCAACGTCTTCCGGTACACCTTCATCAACGCCAGTCAGTTCTTCCCGTATATCGCGATGGGTCCGGCCATCGTGACCGGTGCCATCACGCTCGGCATCTTCAACCAGGTGCTCGATGCGTTCGGTCGCGTCTTCGATTCGTTCAGCTTCCTGATGAATTCGTGGACGACCGTCATCAACCTGATCTCCATCTACCAGCGTCTGCGTGGGTTCGAGCGGCAGATCCCTGCTGCGACCCTTGTCGTTGCCAACGACTACGACGATCCGCGCTACCTGGCGACCGCAACAGTTCCAGCTGCCGAGGCACCGGCGGTGGTGCCGGAGTAGAAATGAAAAGGGCCCCGCAAGGGGCCCTTTGATTTCGGATCGTCGCGGCAGTTAGCGCGAGTAGAACTCGACCACGAGGTTGGGTTCCATCTGCACCGGGTAGGGCACGTCGGCCAGAGCCGGGCGGCGCACGTAGGTCGCGGACTGCTTGGAGTGGTCGACCTCGATGTATTCGGGCACGTCACGCTCGGCGAGCTGGTTGGACTCGAGCACGATGGCAAGCTGACTCGACTTCTCCTTGAGCTCGACCTTGTCGCCCGGCTTCACCGAATAGGACGGAATGGTCACGCGCTTGCCGTTCACCAGCACGTGGCCGTGGCTCACGAACTGCCGCGCCGCAAAGACGGTCGGCACGAACTTGGCGCGATAGATGATGGCATCGAGCCGGCTCTCGAGCAGGCCGATCAGGCGCTCGCCGGTGTCGCCCTTGATGCGGGCCGCTTCGGTGTAGAGGCGCTTGAACGCCTTCTCGGTGATCGATCCGTAGTAGCCCTTGAGCTTCTGCTTGGCGCGCAGCTGCAGGCCGTAGTCAGAGGTCTTGCCCTTGCGACGCTGGCCGTGCTGGCCCGGACCGTAGGCGCGGGCGTTGAGCGGGGAGGCCGGGCGGCCCCACAGGTTTTCGCCCAGACGGCGGTCGATCTTGTGCTTGGCTTCAATGCGCTTCGACATCGTAATCCTTTCATGGAACGTCGAAAGAGATTGCGCCCTCCTCTGCCCTGCCTTGCGGCGCGGGCCGACAGATTCCTGAAGGCTCAGAGAATCCCGGGTGCGCTTTGCGGCCCAAGGGCCGGAAAGTGGCGGTCAGGTACGGGGAAAAGCCCGCAAAGTCAACTGGCGCCTGACGGAGCCCGGCTCAGGCTTCGCGCCGATCCAGCCGGCGGGCCTCGCGCAGGCCGGGGAAGGCAATGCTCCAGATCAGGGACACCACCATCGTCGCGGCTCCCCCTCCCGCGACCGCGATCACCGCTCCCAGCGGGGACGAGCCGACCAGATTGCCAATGATCTTGCCCATGGTGCCGGCGCGGAACTCTCCGAGCTCGTTGGAGGCGCCGATGAAGACCGAATTGACCGCGTTCACCCGGCCGCGCACCTCGTCCGGCGTCCACAGCTGCATCAGCGTTTCGCGGATCGACACCGAGACCATGTCGCAGGCGCCCATCAGCATCAGCAGCGGAAAGCTCAGCCAGATCGTCGGCGACAGTCCGAACAGCAGCGTGAAGAAGCCGAACAGCGCCACGAAGACGAAGAGGATCCGCCCGGCATGGTCCCTGATCGGCGCGCGCGCGAGAAAGAGCGCCGTCGGGATCGCACCCAGCCCGGGCGCCGCGCGCATGACGCCGAGCCCCGCGGCGCCCACATGCAGCACGTCGAGCGCGAACACCGGCAGCAGCGCCGTCGCGCCACCCAGAAGGACGGCGAACAGGTCGAGCGAAATGGCCCCGAGCACGACCTTTTCGTGCCAGATGTAGCGGAAGCCCGCGAGCAGCGTGCCGATCGACGTCGCCTGGTCGGAGATCTTCTGACGCGGCGCGCGGATCATCAGGGCGCAGAACACGGCCGCCGCCGAGAACAGCCCGGCGGTGCCGAAGGCGAGCTGCAGGGAGATGCTTGCCAGCACGCCGCCCACCACCGGGCCTATGATGTTGGCGATCTGCCAGGCCGACGCATTGAGCGATATGGCGCTCGCCAGCGCTTCGGGCGGCACGACGTTGGGCGCCAGCGACGAAGCGGCGGGGCTCGTGAAGGCCCTCGCCGTCCCGATGACCACGAGGATCACGAACACCGGCCAGACGTCCCTCGGACCAAAGCTCGTATAGGCCAGCAGCGCCAGCGCGCAGCAGAACTCGACGCTCCCCGCGATGGCGATGATGCGCCGCCGGTTGAACTTGTCGGCGACCATGCCGGTCACCAGCACCAGGAGGAACGCCGGCGTGAATGTCGCAAGGCCGACCAGGCCCAGCATGAACTGGTCGCCTGTCACCAGATAAACCTGGAGCGCCACGGCGATCGCCATGATCTGGGCGGCAAAGCTCGTCAGCCCCACCCC
>CAYRZM010000091.1:0-41806 GCA_964428685.1 uncultured Devosia sp.
ATGGATTTCATCTTCATGCTGACGCGCGGCGACAGGACCATCGAGGATTGCCTCGACGTGTTCGACCAGATCGCGCCGCTCGGCCTCCGCCATGTCGGCTTCAAGGACGTCGGCGTCGAGTTCTCCACACTGGTCAAGCTCACCGAGCGCATCCGCCGGTCCGGAGCGACGTCCTATATGGAGGTCGTTTCGGAATCGCCCGAAGCGGCGCTGCGGTCGGCCGGGATCGGCCGGCAGCTCGGCATCGACCGGCTGCTGGGCGGCACCGATGTTGCCGCGGTCAAGGACATCCTCGCGGGGAGTGCCACGCGCTACTACCCGTTCCCCGGCTTTCCGGTCGGGCACCCGACCAAGCTCGGCGGCCAGCCGGCCGACGTCACCAGCCACTGCCGCCGCTTCATGGCCGAGGGATGTGCCGGCGCCGACCTGCTTGCTTTCCGCGCCACCGAGGCGGCGCCGCTCGATCTGGTGCGCGCGGCGCGTCAGGGGCTGGGTTCAGCCGGCTATCTGATCGTTGCCGGCTCCATCACCTCCCGCCAGCGCATCCGCGACGTGGCCGATGCGGGTGCCGATGCCTTCACCATCGGCACAGCGGTGTTCGACGGCTCTTACAGCCCGCGCAAGGGCTCGATACTGTCGCAACTGGGCGACGTGATCGCCGACTGCGAGACCGTCTAGACGGGGCGACATGGCCGTCCTCGGCATCGATGTGGGCACGCAAAGCCTGAAGGCCGTCGTGCTCGACGAGCGGCTGCGGGTGCTGGGCACCGGCACGGCCGGCTATCGCCCGGTGTTTCCGCGAGCCGGATGGGCCGAGGAAAATCCAGCCGACTGGATTGCGGCGCTGAAGCCGGCCATCGCCGGGGCTCTCGGCGCGGCCGGGCTCGCTCCATCCGCCATCGCGGCGCTCGCCGTCTGCGGCCAGCTCGACGGCTGCGTGCCCTGCGATGCTGCCGGCCGGCCGCTCGCACCGGCGATCCTCTGGATGGACCGGCGGGCCGAGCCGCTCATCGCCGGCATCGATGCGGCGCTGGTGCGCGAGCGCTGTGGCCTCGTCCGCGACGCCACCCACATGGCCGCCAAGATCGCCTGGTTCGCGCGCCATCTCGACGATGCCGCAGAGGTTGTGACCTGGCATCAGCCGGTGAGCTTCATGGTCGCCGCGCTTTGCGGAGCCCGGGTCATGTCGCGCTCGCTGGCGTCGACCACCATGCTCTACGACGTCGCGCGGCGCGACTGGGACGACGATCTGCTTTTCGCCTTCGGCGCGACGCGTGATGAGATGCCGGCGCTTGCCGAGGACACCGCCATCGCCGGGCGCCTGACGGCGGCGGGCGCGGCGCTCACCGGCCTGCCCGCGGGTGTCGCCGTGGCGGTGGGCACCGGCGACGATTTTTCCAACATGCTCGGGAGCGGCATTTCGGCGGAGGGCGTGGCGGGGGTGTCGCTCGGCACTGCCGAGACGGTGGCGGCGCTGTCGCGGACGGCCAGGATCGATCCGGACATGCTGGTCGAAACGCACGCCTTTCCGGGCGGCCTCACGCATCTCGGCAATCCGGGCTGGCTTTCGGGCGGCAGTGTGCGCTGGGCCGCGGGCCTTCTTGGTATCGCCGACGATGTCGCCTTCTCCGCTTTGGCCGCGACCGCGCCGCCGGGCTGCGACGGGCTCACCTTCATCCCCGCGCTCAGCGGCGCGATGGCGCCGAAGTGGATCGCGGCGGCGCGCGGCAGCTTCGTGGGTCTCACCCCCAGTCACGGACCGGCGTATCTCGCCCGCGCGGTGCTCGAGGGCACGGCCTTCGCCATGCGCGACGTGGTCGACCGGATGCGCGCGCTTGGGGTGCCGCTCGCGCGGCTGCGGCTGATGGGTGGCGGCGCGCGCAGCAGCCTCTGGTGCCAGATGCGCGCCGATCTCGCCCAGCTGCCGACCGAGGTGCTGGCCGAGAGCGATGCTTCCGCGGTGGGGGCCGGTCTCATCGCAGCGGTCGCCGCCGGGATCGCCCCCGATCTGGGGGCCGCCTGTGCGCGCCTCGACCTCGACCTGCGCGCCGTCGCACCGGGTCCCGCGATCTACGAGGACGCTTACCGGCGCTACCGCGCGGTGTTCGCTGCGCTCGAGCCGGTCTGGGACAACCCCTAGAGGTCGACCGCCCGTCCCTCCGCCGACGCCCGATAGAGGGCGCGCACGATGCGCAGCGCCGCCGCCGCGTCGGCCGCGCCGGCGGGAACCGGACCGCCCGTCGCGATCGCCTCGAGAAAACTCTCGACCATCAGCCGGTGGCTGTCGGGCCGCTCGACGGGCACGTCGCGCCATGTGCGGTCGCCGCTGGCATAGACGCGCACCGGCGCGCGGCCGAAGGGATCGGGCAGCACGATCTGTCCCTCCGTCCCCTCGACCTCGATGGTTTCGGCCTCGTCGGCGCCCGCCGCGTGCGCATTGGCGACGAGGCTCACCAGAGCGCCGTTCCGGAGCGTGAGGGTGGCACTCGCCATGTCCTCGACCTCGACCGGCGCGGTCAGCGTCGCGACCGTTCCCGTCACGCGGACGACATCGAGGCCTGTGAGATAGCGCAGCGTGTCGAGCTGGTGGATGGTGTTCATCATCACCACGCCGCCACCCGCCTCGGCCCGCCGTGCCCGCCAGTTGAGCGGGCCGGGCAGGCCCCAGTAGCTCAGCGGCTTGTCGATGAGGGTGCGGATGCGGATCTGGCGGATGGCGCCAAGCGCGCCGCCGGCGACCAGCGCCTTGGCCGCCGTCACAGTCCCGCTCCGCCGGAGCTCGAAGAAGACGCAGAGCTTGCGGCCCATCCGGTCGGCCAGGGTGCCGAGCCGCTCGGCTTCGGCGGCTTCGAGCGCCAGCGGCTTTTCGGCGAGCACGTGCTTGCCGGCGGCGAGGGCGCGTTCGACGATCGGCGCCAGCAGGTGATGCGGCGTGCCGACATAGACGGCGTCGAGATCGGGGCGGCCGAGCAGCGCGTCGAGATCGGGCGCGAGGGCGATACCGAAGCGGGCGACGAAGTCCGCGGCACGGCCGGCATCGGGATCGTGCGCGGCCACCACGCGGAGGTTCGGGATCGCCGTCCCGACGCGCGCGATTTCCGCCGCGGCGCGGCCGCAGCCGACGAGGCCGAGCCCAGTGCTCACGGCAGGCCGCCCGGGGCGCCGACGAGATGGGACAGCGTGTCCATGTAGTCGTCGTCGGGGTAGCGCTCGATCGTCAGGGTGACGACGCCGAGACGCGGATCGGGCGGCGACACCGCCCACGGCCGGGCCAGCCGGGTGGGCGAGGGCGCGACGAGATCACGGCCGCTCCAGCGCCCGTCGTCGCCGCGGCGCCAGAGATCGAGATGCCACTGCCCCTCCGCCTCGCGGGTCAGATATACGGCGCCCGAGCCGGCATCGGGGAAGGCCATGCCCCCGACATAGAAGCCGGCGTCGATGTAGCCGAATTTGGCGCCCGCCGGAGCCACGTCTTCCGTGAGCCAGCGGCTGTCGCGGAGCGCGCTCACGTGGTAGCGCGCGTCGCGGGTCGAGTGGTCGTCCTTGATCTTGCTGGTGAAGGCGATCTCAAACACCGGGCCGCGGCCCACGTCGAGCAGGTTGGCCGTGCGGGTCGCGGGTGTGCGCGACACCAGCTCGAGGTCGGCGTAGCCGAGCGGCATCCTTTCGCGGGTGAAGAGATTGCCCAGCGCGCGCCCGTCGCTCGGGGCGGTGACGGCGCCGGTCACGAGATCGACGGTGCAGGCCCACACGTCGTGGAGCGGTTTTTTCTCGTATTCCTTGGGGTGACCGGAGACGCCCATGCGCATGGTTCGGCCGTCCTCGAGCAGCGTCGTTGCCATATAGACCTGCTGGTCGGTGTCGAAGTCCAGGAAGTCCGCTGGCGGCGTCCAGCTCTGCGCCCAGTCGCCGGAGCGCCGCCAGCTCCACCGGGTCTCGTCGACCCGCGTGAAGAGATGCAGGTCCTCGCCGACGCGATGGACCTGCGCATAGGTGGTCGAGCCGCCGAAGGTGAGGATGCGCTCGGGCCCCCACTCGCGCAGATCGAGCGGGTGCCGCGAGATGCGGTAGCGCAGACCCTCCTCTGCGTCGTGGCGCGAGTAGAAGCAGAGGAGCGGCCGGCCGGGCTCGGCGAGGAGCGCCGGGTTGTTGTGGTCGTCGGCCTCGAAGGTCGCCAGCACCTGCCGCTCCACCGCGCCCGTCGCGATGTCGTAGCGCGCGGCGACGATGCCGCCGCTCGATTCGATCGCGCCGAAATAGACGGCGTCGCCGATGCGCGTGGCGCGCGGGCGCGTCCACCAGCACCATTCCATATCCGCGATCAGCCGGCGCGGCGGGGGCAGGGCGGCACCGGACATGCGCGTCTCCACAGTCATATGACGACTTACGATAGGAGGCGCCGCGGTCCGAGTCTATGGCGTTTCGTGCATGGGTCCGGGGCCGCGGCGATAGACCCGAAGCTCGATCACCGAGGGCACGTGCCATTCGAGCGAGCGCATCACCGGGCGGCCGCTGGTGGCAAAGTCCACCTGCTTCAAATGCTGGAGCGGGGTGCCGGTCGGCACATCGAGGATGCGGGCGATGTCGGGCGTGGCGATCACCGGGGTGATGACCGTGCGAGCGTGGTCGACGTCGTGGCCGCGCGCGGCGAGAAGCTTGTAGAGCGAGCCCGAAAACGCCTTGAGGTCGCGCTTGGCGTCGACGATGTCGGCGGGCAGCGCGTCGATCGAGTAGATGGCGGGCTTCTTGCCCGCGATGCGCACGCGGCGGATGATCACCACCTCGGCGTCGCCGCCGAGATCGAGGTCGGCCAGCACGTCCTCGTCGCCGCCGACCAGCCGGGCGTCCAGCACCTTCTTGCTCGCCTTGATGCCGGTCGATTCGAGGTATTCGGTGTAGCTGAAATTGGTGTCGAGCGAGTTGCGCAGCGCCGGGCCGGAGGTGACGAACGTGCCGGCGCCCTGCCGGCGCATCACATAGCCGTCCTCGATCAGGCCGCGCACGGCCTCCCGCAGCGTCACCCGGCTCACCGCGAAGCGGGCGCACAGCGATTCCTCGTTGGGCAGCTTGCTGCCGGGGGGGAATTCGCCGCCGATGATGGCGCGCCGCAGTTCCGAGCGCACCACATCGGGCAGCAGCGGGCGGGTCCTGACCAGTACCATCTGTCGACTTACCTCCGGGGCAACGGGCCGAACATAGACGCGGTGCCTGCCTTGTCCACGGCGGCCGGCGGCCGCTGCGGCTCTATCCACCGCTCTTGCGCGGCGGTCATCCCTTGACCCCGCTCGAAACGACGCTGCGGATGACGTAGCGCTGCAGGAACAGGTAGGCGACGATCACCGGCGCGATGGCGAGAACCGCGGTCGCGAGCGCCACGCCGGTGTAGGTGCCCTGCGAATGGCCCTCGAGGGCCAAGCCCTGCGTCACCGTGTAGAGATTGCTGTTCGAGGTCACCAGCAGCGGCCACAGGACGTCGTTCCAGCGCCAGATGATGTTGATGATGGCGAGCGTTGCAAGCGTGCCGGGAACGAGCGGCAGGATGATCGTCAGGAAGATCCGGAATTCGCCGGCGCCGTCGATGCGCGCCGCTTCGATCAGCTCGTCGGGGATTGAGGCGATCGCCTGGCGCATCAGGAACGTGCCGAAGCCGCCGGCGAGGAAGGGGAGGATCAGCGCCCCGTACGTGTTGGTCAGGTGCAGCTGGTTCATGAACAGGTAGAGCGGGATCATGCGCGTCTCGAACGGCATGAACAGCGTGGCGAGAAAGACGATGAACAGCACCGACTTGCCGGGAAAGCGCCCCTTGGCGAAGGCGTAGCCGGCGATCGAGCAGAGAAAAAGGTAGCCCAGCGTCGTCGCCCCGACGACCACGAGGCTGTTGAAGTAGAGCTGCACCATCGGCAGGTTGTCGGTCGCGATCTTGTAGTTGAACAAGCTCGGATCGGGCGGCCAGAGGCTCGGGGTGCGCGGCATCGACATGTCCGCCTTGCGGCTCAGCGAGGTCGCAAACATCCACCAGAACGGCACGATCATGATCAGCGCGCCGATGCCGAGCACGATGCCGATCAACGTCTGCGACCACCAATCATGCGGGAGCCGCCAGCGCCGCTGCACCGTAACCGCCGGCATTGGGATCGCTTCGTCCGTCATCAGCGCACCGCCCGGAATTCGCGGCGCATGAAGCCCCAGAACGCGATGGTCGTGACGACGAGGACGATGACGAAGAACACCACGGCCGTCGCCGCGGCGAGCGAGAAATCGCTGCCGACGAACGCCGTCTGATAGAGGAACATCACGATGCTCTGCAGCGATCGCGCCGGCGAGCCGCCGGGACCGCCGAGGGTCCACAGATCGGAAAAGCGTCCGAGCCCGTCGATCGTGCCGGTCATGATGAGGAAGATGAAGGTTGGCCTGAGGCTTGGCAGCGTGATGTACCACCAGGTCTCGACCGGACTGGCCCCGTCGATCGCCGCCGCGTCGTAGAGATCGCGCGGGACGGTCTGCAGCCCTGCCAACAGGATGATGATGTAGTAGCCGAGCCCCGCCCACAGCGCGAGGATGGTCGCGCCGGCGCGCGCACCGGTGAGGTTGTAGCGCGGATCGGCGAGCCAGAGCGGCAGCTGCGTCACGCCAAGCTGCCTCAGGGTGCCGTTCAGCAGTCCCCAGTCGGGCTGGAACACGTAATTGAACATGATCGCCACAGCGACCGACGAGGTCAGCTGCGGCAGGAAATAGATCACCTTGAGCGGCGTCGCGCCGCGGCGCAGCCGATTGAGCATCGAGGCGAGCACCGTCGACAGCGGCAGCATGATGACGAGAAATGCCACGCCGAGGAGGACGGTATTTCCGAGGGCGCCCCAGAACACGCTGCTCGTGAACAGCCGGTAGAAGTGGTAGCCGCCGGCGAATTCCGCCGGGCCGTTGGGCACCACCGTGTAGACGCTCTGCTGGAACGAGAGCGCCGTCGGGTAGCCGATGAAGATGAGGATGAGAAACAGCGGCGGCAGGACGAAGCCATACCAGACCAGGGTGCCGCGAAAGGCGCGGCGCAAGCGCGAGAAAGGGCCGGAGTCGACGGCGATGGAAGCAGTCGACTCCGGCTCCGTCATTATTGACCCGGCTGCTTGGCGAGCCAGTCGTCGGTTTCCTTCTGCGCCTCCTTGAGGGCGTCGGCCGGCGTCGACGTGCCGGCGAGTGCCGCTTCGAGTGCGTTCTGGAGCGCGAAGCGCGGCTGGTCACCGGCCCACGGATAGGGTGCCTCCGCGAACTGCGGCTGCGTCAGCACGACGTCGGCATCTGGGAACGCTGCAATCGCCGGCAGCGCCTGGGCGCCGGTCGAAGCGGTCGGCAGGCGGCCGGAGGCCTGGAAGTAGTAGGCTTCGGCTTCGGCCGCTCCCGCGAGCCACTTCAGCGCTTTCCAGCCCGCAACCTTGTCCGGGCAGCTGGCTGCCATGGCCAGCGGGCTGATGGTCGCGACGCCGCCGACGCCGTCCGAGCCGCGGAAGTTGAACGAAGAGCGGAAGCGCTTCTGGAGGTCGGGGTTGGCGATCTCGGGTTGCAGGAAATAGCCCGCTTCGCCCTCGGGAATGATGGCGACCACGTTGTCGTCGCTGAGGAAGCCATCGGGCATCGCATCGCTGGCGAGTGCGCCCGAGGGCGCGTACTTGCCCATGTCGACCAGCCACTGCAGTGCCTTGAGGTATTCCGGCGTATCCCAGGTCACGGTCATCTTGCCATTCTGGTCGATCGAGCCCCAGTTGGCGCCCATCGCATGGGCGAGGGTGAGGAACTGCCAGACAGTGTACTTGCCCTGGTACCAATAGCCATAGGTCTGCTTGCCGGTCTTGGGATCGGTGCCGGTCAGCGCCTTGGCTTTGGTGGCGATTTCATCGAGGGTCGGGTTCTTGCTCAGCGGCTCGACGCCGTAGTCGGCAAAGATCGTCGCGTCCCAGTTGATGACGCGCTCGCCGGTATTGTTGGGGATGTAATAGAGGTGTTTGCCGTCCGGTCCCCAGACCTTGTCGGTCTCGATCTGCTTGCCCCAGACGTTCTGGAAATCCTTGTCGGCGGCGATGATCGGATCGAGATTTTCGAGCAGGCCGCGCTTGGCGAAGCTTGCGGCGCCGGGCATCTCGTAGAGGCAGGACTGGTTGGCCTGGATCATCGCCTCGGTCTTGGGCGTGTAGCCGGTCGACGCATCGCCCCAGGGGATATCGGTGATCACGAGGTCGATATCGGGATTGGCCTTCTCGAAGGCCGCTTCGAGCTTGTCGATGCCCGGCGACACGGCACCGGTGTTGGCATCGGTGGTGTCCTTGTCCGGGTAGCCGATGGTGAGCAGCGTCACCTGGGCCTTGTCGGCGGCGATGGCAGGCACGGCCACCGCCAGCGCGCTGGCAGCCAGCGCAGTGGTGGAAAGCAGCAGCAGTCTGTGGGCAAGTCGCATCGGCATCGTTCCTTCTGGTGAGGGGGACAGCAATCCCCGAAACACGTAGACGCGGAGTAAGAACATATGATGACTTATGACTAACGTGTCAGGAACACCCCTGAGCGTCAAGTGAGATCGGGGGCGCGGACGATGACGAAACGGCTGGGTTTGGTGGGTCTCGACAGCAGCCATGCCGAGGACATCCTGCGCCTCGTCAACCGCGAGCGGCGCTGGCCCGACCTCACGGTGAGCGCGCTCCATGACGGCGCGCCCGAGCGCATCGCGGAATTGCGCGGGCTCGCGCCGGAGGCGATCGTCGCGCCCGATCTTGCCGCCCTCATCGCCAGTGTCGACGCGGTGGTTGTCGGGCACCGGCACGGCGACCGCCACCGCGCCGCGGCCGTTGCGGCGCTCGCGGCGGGGCGGCCGGTGTTCGTCGACAAGCCGCTCGCCAACAGCGTTGCGGATGCCGAGGCGATCGTCGCGGCGGCGGGGCGCACCGGCACGCCGCTGTTCTCGGGCAGCGCGCTCAGATGGCAGGCGGAAACGCTGCGGCTCAAGGCCCGGCTCGCCGGCCTCGACGGCGGCTTTGCCCTTTCGGCACACGGCACCTGGTACCCCCAAAGCGAATATGGCGGCGCCATCTCTTACGCGATCCACACCATTGAGCTGGTGCAGGCGCTCTGCGGCCCCGGCTGGCGCGACCTCAGGCGCAAGGCCGACGATGCGCCGCTGCTCGGCTGCCGGATCGGCGAGGCCGAGGTCACGCTCGAGTTCCGGCCGCTCGGCCCCTCCGGGTCGTCGGATTTCGGTGTCGCCGTCGCGGCGCGGAAAGCGAAGTTCCAGCAGGCCATCCCGCTCGGCGACGACTACATGGCGCCGGTCATCGAGCGGCTCGCGGCGATGCTGCGCAGCGGCGAGAGCCCGATGACGGACGATGACCTCGTTTCGCCGATCCGCATGATGGCGGCGATCCGCCCGCTGCTCGGCGAGGCGGCCTAGGCGCCGGTCAGGTCGGCGACGTCGAGCGCACAGATCTGCGCGTGGCCCGACGCCGACCAGTCGGTGAAATAGAGCTTCTTGCGGTCGGGTCCGAGGATGGGGTGCGCGTGGTGCCGCTGGTCGTCGTGGTCGGGGCTCGCGAGTCGGCGCAGCACGCGACTCTTCAGCGGGTCATCGGGCCCGCCCGCCGGATCGACCGCGAGGATGGTGTGGGTCTTGCCCGAATTCTCGACGAAATCGAAGCGGCCGGCGGGGTCGAAGCCGACATGCACATAGCCGTCGGTCGGCAGCCGCCGCTCGGTGAAGGTTTGGCGCGCGGGATCGTAGCGGCCGAGCCAGGTGTCGCGCGACCCGTCCGGATGATACGTCACCGCCTCGTAGGCGATGCCGCGCGCGGTGATCACCTGGTGGTTGACCATCGCGCCGTGCGCCGCGGGGTCGGTCTCGGGCCTGAGATGGCGATAGCCGCTGCCGTCGCCTCGGATGGTCCACATGCCCGCGACGTTGCGCGGATGGTTGACCAGCAGCGTGTCGTTGTCGACGAACAGCACGTGATGGAAATGGTAGTCGGCCGCAAGCACCGTTCGCTCGGTGCCGGTCTTGGTGTCGATCAGCGCCAGCGTCGATGGAACGGCGTTCCGGAAGGTCTGGTGGTCGGGTGTCCAGCGGAACGTGCCGGCTTTTGTCCGCGCCTCGCGGTCGACGAGCAGCGCGCGATACGGCGCTTCCTCGGCGTGGATGTAGGCGAACCACTTCCCATCCGGCGAAAACGCCGCCTGTCCGACCGGCATCCGGCCCGGCGGCAGATGCGCCACCCTGCGGTTCGCAAAGCTCGCGACGTCGGTCGCGCGGATGTCGTGGTCCTCGAAATACCAGACTTCGCCGCTCACCGGATTGATTGCCGACAGGTGCGAGTAGATGCCGCCAAGGTGCGCCTCGCACCACACGGCCCAGCCGGCCTCGCGGGTGTGGCCGTCGGTCAGCTGCCCGATGGCGCCGGTCGCCAGGTCGAGGCGGTAGAGCTGCACCTCGCCCGAGCGCTCGGAATGGAACACGAGGTAGCGGCCATCCGGCGTGTGCGACGGCACGAAATAGTAGAGCGCACAGCTGTTCGAGCCGCCGTCGGTCAGCCGGGTGAGCCGGCGGCCGGTTTCGGGATCGGTTTCGGTCGACCACTCGGCCGGCGTGATGGTGCCGATCGGGCTCAGCGCAGCCACCGGTCGCGATGTTCGGCGACGAAGGCGTCGTCGCTCAGCTGCGGATAGGCGGCGCTCACGCGGTCGATCTCCGCCGCCTGTCCGGGCGACAGCGTCTCGCCGGGCTCGAGGCACCAGGCGCCCCCAAGCAGGCCCTGGCGCCGCAGCACCTCGTTGATCCCGGGAACGCAGCCGTGGAAATCGTGCGCGACGTCGAAGATCGCCGCATTGGCGTCCGTGAGCTCTGTGTCGAGCCGCAGCAGCTGCTGCAGCGCCGCCGCGTCCCCGGCCCGGGCACGCTTGACGGCGGCCAGCCAGTCCACCGCCGACTTCGTCCACACGGCGAACTGGCCCAGCAGCCCGCCCACGAAGCGGAGCTCGACCGGACCCGACGGTCCACGGAGCGGATAGGTGGCGATCAGGTCGGCAATGATGTTGTTGTCGTTGCCCGTATAGAGCGCGATTCTATCGTGCCGTCCCGACTGCGCCACGCCGTGCAACACGTCGAGCGTGCGGTAGCGGTCGAAGGGCGCGATCTTGATGCCGGCGACGCAATCGAGGGCCGCGAAGCGCGCCCAGAAATCGCGGCTCAGCACGCGGCCGCCGACCGCCGGCTGCAGGTAGAAGCCCACCACGGGCAGCACCTCGCCCACGGCCTTGGCACGCGCCACCATCTCGTCGTCGCTGCCGGCCGCGGGGCGCAGCAGCACCATGTGGTAGCCGAGCTTTGCGGCCGCCTCCGCCTCGCGCACCGCGGCGCGGGTGTCGCCCTGGACACCGGCGATCATCACCAGCGGCCGAGCGGCTTCGCCCGCCGCCGCGAGCGCGATCTCGAGCACCGGCGCCAGCATGCCGTTGTCGTGGATGGCGAACTGCGTGGTGTGGACGCCCACCGCGAGGCCACCTGCGCCGGCGGCTGCATAGTAGCGCCCGAGGGCGAGCTGGCGGCGCTCGTCGAGTTTTCGGTCGGCGGTGAGCGCGAGCGGGTGCGCCGGGATCACGCAGCCTTCGGCAAAAATCTCGAGCGGGGTCATCAGAATTTTCCGTCGCGCTTCTCGAAGCCGGTGGGCTTGTTGAGAAGCGGCAGGTTCGCGTCGAGCCACGTCGCGATCCACGCGACCAGCTGGTCCGGCGACACGTCGGGGGTGCCGAAGAGCCGCATGCATTTGCCGGCGTTGGACAGCAGCGCCTGCGGCGCCTCGCTGCCGGTGATGACCGGCTCGACGCCGAACACCTTGCCGAACGATGCCGCGATGCTGCGCACGCTCAGCGTTTCAGGCCCGGTGACATTGAGGACGAAGGGGTCGGGCGTCGCATGCCGCAGCGCGCGCAGCGTCGACTCGTTGGCGTAACCCTGCCAGACGATGTTGACCGCCGACATGGTGACGTCGACCGGTTCTTTGGCGCGCACCTTGCGGCCGATGTCCACCAACACGCCGTAGCGCATCTCGACCGCGTAGTTGAGCCGGATCAGCGCCAGCGGGGTCTGGTTGACGCGGGCGAAGCGCGAAAACACGCGCTCGCGGCCGAGGCAGCTCATGGCGTATTCGCCGACCGGCCCGACTGGATCGGTTTCGATGGGGCCGCCGCTGCCGACCGGCGTGAACGGATAGACGTTGCCGGTCGACAGGGCGACGATCCGGCTCGACCGAAACCGGTCCGCCACGCGCCCCGGGAGGTAGGCGTTGGTGTACCAGGTGTCCGCTTCGCGGCCGGTCGAGCCGAATTTGGAGCCGACGAGGAAGACGACGTTGCGCACCGCCGGCAGGGCCGCGAGAGCGGCCTCGTCGGTGATGTCGGCGGAGACGATTTCCGCCCCCGCGCTGCGCAGGCCCGACGCGAGATCCCCGCTCGCAAAGCGCGACACGGCGATAATGCGCTTCTTGCCGTCGACCGCCCGGAGCGCGAGGCGGACGAGGCTCGGCCCGAGCTTGCCGCCGGCACCAAGGACGAGAATGTCGCCGTCGAGCGCGGCCAGGTCGGCCACAAGCGCCGCCGATGGCCGGGACAGTCGTTCCTCGAGGTCCTCGACGCTGCGCACGGAGCTCTCGCCGCAAAAGGTATGATGACTTACGACCTAGCGGCGCCGTCCGTCACTGTCAACCGCGCCCGCCGTCGAGCGCCGCCGCAATGGCCGCGACGTCGTCGCCCATGAGCCCGATGGCGCCGCTGGCGACGGCAAAGCGCGCCTCCTCGGGGGTCGCCGGCGGCCAGGCCCAGACTTCGATCCCCTCGGCCTGCACCGCCGCGACGACAGCGGCGTCGAGATCGGCGAAATGGTGCTGGATCACCGGCGCGCCGATCGCCCGCGCCTGGACGATCAATTCGGCGGCCGTCGACGAACCGCGTTCGGGCAGCCGGTCGGGCGCGGTGCGGAGTCCGGGCACGGCGGCCGCCGCCTCGGCCAGCGCGCGGTGGTCGAACGAGGCGACATAGTCCACCTCGAGCCGGCCGCGGCGGGCGATCTCGCGGGCGGCGAACAGCGCGGCGCGGGCGTTCTCTTCGCCTTCCGCGCCCTTGGCTTCGATGCAGAGCGCGATGCCGCGGGCCGCGGCAAGCGCGAACAGGTCATCGAGGCGCGGCACGCGCGCGCCGGCGAACTTCGCATCGAACCAGCTCCCGGCGTCGAGCGCGGCGATCTCCGCCCAGTCCCGCTCGGCCACCGGGCCGCGACCCGAGGTGGTGCGGTCGAGTTTGGCGTCGTGCAACATCAGCGGCACGCCGTCGCGGGAAAATCGCAGGTCGGCTTCGATCATCTCGGCGCCGTGGTCGATGGCGGCGATATAGGCGGCGAGCGTCTGCTCCGGCGCGGCGACGCTATGGCCACGATGCGCGATGATGCGGCGATGGGGGAGGGCCATGTCCGTCCAACTCGTCTGACGTCTGATGACATAGCCGGGCCGCGCCGGCGCCGCCAGCCCTATTGCGCCGGGCAGTCCTTGCCCAGGTCGAAGACGTGGTCGGGGGCCATCGCCGCATCGTCCATCGCGGCGATCTGGTCGTGGAGGCATCTGAGGCCGGCCGCGTCGGCAACGAACCGGGTGTCGAGCACCGGCGGCGGGCCGTCGGCGGGGCTGCCGGTCGGCAGGCTGCCGCGGCTGCCGCAATCGCGCAGGTCGACGAAGATGTAGTCCTTGCCGCTCGCCGCGAGGCTCTTGAGCGTCTCGGGCTCGCGCTGCGCAAAGCACTCGGCGAGGGCAGGGTCGAAGCGGATGAGGGCGGTGCAGAGCTGGCACACAGCCTCGGCGGTCGAGGCCGTTGCGCCCGCCCCGCAGACGCCGAGCATCAGGGCTACCCATGTGGTCTTGCGCATGCGCCGATCGAGCCTCCGGATCGGCACCATCAGCCACCGCTTGCCGGCAAATTCAAGACCGCGCGCCGGCGCTCCGGTGGCCACCCCTATCCGCACTCTCCCGGACGGCCACAGGTCCGGCCTCGCCTTCCTTTCGGCCGGGCCAAATGTTAACCTACGTTACTGGGGGCCTTCTTGACCGATTCCGTTCCACGGCGCGCCAACCGGCGGGTGCGCGTCGAAGACGTGGCGCTTGCCGCCGGGGTTTCCCCGATCACGGTGTCGCGGGTGCTGCGCACGCCGGACAAGGTCCGGCCGAAAACGCGCGAGCGCGTGCTCGAGGCCGTGGCGGCGAGCGGCTATGTGGTCAATCCGATCGCCTCGAGCCTCCGCTCCGGGCGGTCGGCGATCGTCTCGGTGTTCGTGGCGAGCCTGCAGAACCCGCATTTCGCCGCCGCCATGCAGGGCGCGCTCGATGCCTTCGAGGGCAGCCGCTTCCATCTCATGTTCGCCCAGACCGGCTATTCGGAGCAGCTGAGCGCCGACGTGGTCGAGACGCTGCTGCCGTTTCATCCCGCCGGGGTGATGTTCACCGGCGTCGTCCGACGCGACGACACCCGCACGGCGCTCCGCAGCCTCGGCGTGCCGGTGGTCGAGATGTGGGGCGACCGCCCCGATCCGATCGACATGCTGGTCGGCTCTTCGGGTTATGCCGGCGGCCGGCTGATGGGGGCGCATTTCGGCGCGCGCGGCTACAAGCGCATCGCCTTCAGCGGCCACACGCTCGAGCGCGGCAATGCCCGGCTCGAGGGCTTTCGCGACGGTCTCGCCGAGTTCGGGGCCGAGGTCGCGCTGGTGGTGCCCAAGGAGGGGACCCGCGGGGTCGCCGACGGGATGGCGGCGCTCGACGAGATCGTGGCGCGGATGCCCGATTGCGACGCGGCGTTTTTCGGCACCGATGTGCTCGCGGTCGGGGCCCTGCTCGCTGCCCGCCGGCACGGTCTCGACGTGCCGGGGCGGCTGGCTCTCGCGGGCTATGGCGATCTCGAATTCACCGCCCTGATCGAGCCGACGCTCACCTCGATCCATGTCGCCGACTACGACATGGGCCGCATGGCGGGGGATATGCTGCTGCGCCGGCTCAACGGACAGCCGGTCGAGACGCCGATCGTCCACGTTCCGGTGCACCTCGAAGCCCGCCGCAGCACCCAGCCGGCCTAGGCGTCCGCCCGGCGCAAAATCGTCACAAGGCCTCTGATTTTGTTCGCAGATGCGCTATGGATCGCGGCTGAGATTTTCACTCGAGGCAGAAGATGACTTCGGAAGGCAATGGCGCGGCGGCCGGTCGCAGGCTCCGCTCGCGCGCGTGGTTCGACAATCCGGACAACCCCGACATGACGGCGCTCTATCTCGAGCGCTACCTTAATTTCGGGCTCAGCCGGGAAGAACTGCAGTCCGGCAAGCCGATCATCGGCATCGCCCAGACCGGCTCCGACCTCAGCCCCTGCAACCGGCACCACCTGGTGCTGGCGCAGCGCGTGCGCGAGGGCATCCGGGAGGCGGGCGGCATCGCCATCGAGTTTCCGGTGCATCCGATCCAGGAGACGGGCAAGCGCCCGACCGCCGGGCTCGACCGCAACCTCGCCTATCTCAGCCTCGTCGAGGTGCTCTACGGCTATCCGCTCGACGGCGTGGTGCTGACCATCGGCTGCGACAAGACCACCCCGGCGATGCTGATGGGCGCGGCGACGGTGAACATCCCGGCGATCGCGCTCTCGGTCGGGCCGATGCTCAACGGTTACTTCAAGGGCGAGCGCACCGGCTCGGGCACGATCGTGTGGAAGGCGCGGCAGATGATGGCCGCGGGCGAGATCGACTACAAAGGCTTCGTCGACCTCGTGGCGTCTTCGGCGCCCTCGACCGGCTACTGCAACACCATGGGCACGGCGACGACGATGAACTCGCTGGCCGAGGCGCTGGGCATGCAGCTGCCGGGCTCGGCGGCGATCCCGGCGCCCTACCGCGACCGCCAGGAGATGGCGTACCGCACGGGGCTTCGGATCGTCGACATGGTCAAGGAGGATCTGAAACCCTCTGACATCCTGACCAAGGACAATTTCGTCAACGCCATCGTCGTCAATTCGGCCATCGGCGGCTCAACCAATGCGCCGATCCACATCCAGGCGATCGCCCGGCACATCGGGGTCGAGCTCAAGATCGACGCCTTCCAGACCTACGGCCACAAGGTGCCGCTCTTGGTCAACCTGCAGCCGGCCGGCGAGTATCTGGGCGAGGACTACTATCACGCGGGCGGCGTGCCGGCGGTGGTCAACGAGCTGATGGGGCAGGGCCTCATCCGCGAGAATGCGCCCACGGTCAACGGCAAGACCATGGGCGAGAACTGCCGGTCGACGCCGATCCAGGACGACAAGGTGATCCGCAAGTTCAGCAATCCGCTGAAGACCAACGCGGGGTTCCTGGTGCTGCGCGGCAACCTCTTCGACAACGCCATCATGAAGACGTCGGTGATCAGCCCGGAGTTCTTCGAGCGCTACCTCAACGACCCCCAGCATCCCGGCATGTTCGAGGGCAAGGCCGTGGTGTTCGACGGGCCGGAGGACTACCACCACCGGATCGACGATCCGTCCCTCGCGATCGACGCGCACACGATGCTGTTCATGCGCGGCGCCGGGCCGATCGGCTATCCGGGCGCGGCCGAGGTGGTGAACATGCGGCCGCCGGACTACCTCATCAAGAAGGGCATCACGGCGCTCCCCTGCATCGGCGACGGCCGCCAGTCGGGCACTTCGGGCTCGCCCTCGATCCTCAATGCCAGCCCGGAAGCGGCGGCAGGCGGCAACCTTGCGATCCTCAAGACAGGCGACAAGGTGCGGATCGACCTCAACACGGGGCGCGCCGACATCCTCATTTCCGACGCCGAAATCGCCAGCCGCCGCGAGGCTCTGGTCAAGGACGGCGGCTACCACTATCCCAAGAACCAGACGCCCTGGCAGGAGATCCAGCGCAACATCGTCGACCAGCTCGGCGACGGCGCGGTGCTCAAGCCCGCCGTCAAATACCAGAAGCTGGCACAGACCGCCGGCATCCCGCGGGACAACCACTAACGGGGGAGACGCATGCCCGACATTCTCGACTACTGCAAAGGGCGCAAGGCCGAGACGTTCCCTTCGGGCGCGATGCTGATCCACGAGGGGAGCGACGACCGCAAGCTCTTCGTCCTGATCGACGGTCAGGTCGAGGTGATGCGCAAGGACACGCAGGTCAGCTACGTCGAAGAGCCGGGCTCGCTCTTCGGCGAAATGAGCTGCCTGCTCGACATGCCGTACACCGCCACGGTCAGGGCGCTGTCGGAGGTCAAGGCCTATGTGATCGAGGATCCCATCGGGTTCCTCGCGAGCAAGCCGGAGATCGCGCTCGAAGTCGCCTCGCTGCTGGCACGGCGGCTCTACTACACCACATCCTACCTGGTCGATCTGCAGCAGCAGGCGGCCGGCCGGCGGGAAGACCTCGATCTCGTCGACAAGATCCTTGCGCAGCTCGCGCAGACGCCCGAGGAGCCCAAGGCCAAGGGGCGCTAGCCGAGGAGGCCCTCGGCCTGCAGCACCGCGTAGATCATGGCGGCATAGGTCAGCTGGTGGGCCAGCTGGTCGATGCCGTGGAGCGCCCAGTAGCGGCTCGGCTGCCCGTCGACGCCGACACCCTTCGAGTAGTGGATCTTGGCGAAGTCCAGCACGTAGTGGACCACGAACTCGGCCACCACCAGCACAGCGATCAGCCAGAGCGGGGTGTGGAACAGCAGCAGCACCACCGCCGAAAAGGCCGCGTGAATGGCGGCGTGCGCATAGCCGCCCCATTGGCGCAGATCGCCCTTGCCGCTCAGGATCCAGCCCGGCTGCAGCAGATAATCGGCGATGAAGTGCTTGAGCTGAAAGCCGAGCAGCAGGCCGAAGAAGATCGCCGTCATATTCCCTAAGCCTCCGGCCCCCCAGCCGAAGCCGCGACGCTATGGCGACGTCCCGGTCACGCTACCCTACACCGCAAGTCTTGCCGGAAGGCACTGCGCCGCGCAAGCGTCGAGCGATTTGTCAGCCGCCAAGATTGAGTGCTAAGGTCCGCCCGGTTCATCGTATCATTGGTGCAAAAGCGGCCGCCGTCGAGGGGCTGCCAAGGGGGTCATTCCGATGCGTCACGCAATTTTGGGCGCGCTCGCCGCGCTCGTGCTGCTTGCCCTTCCTGCCACGGCGCTGGCCTCTGCCGCCGGCACCGCCAAGGGCGTCGATCCGTCTGCCGAGGCGGTGCTCGGCAGCGACACCCGCACGCTGGTCGTGGGCGCCGACATCAACATCGGCGACGTCATCAAGACCGGCGACAAGGGGCAGGTCGAAATCCTCTTTGCTGACAACACCAAGCTCGTGGTCGGCCCCAATTCGAGCCTCGAGATCCAGGACTACCTGATCCGCAACGGCGGCTCGGCCGGAAAATTCGCCATCGACATGCTGGCGGGGAGCTTCCGCTTCGTCACCGGCACGGCGCCCAAGAACGACTATGTGATCAACACCCCGACCGGCACCATCGGCGTGCGCGGCACGGCCTTCGACGTGTTCATCGGCGACGACGGCGTGGCGCATATCCTCATGTACGACGGCACCACGCAGATGTGCGAAAAGCACGCCAACGCCTGCAAGATCCTCTCGAGCCTCTGCCAGGTGGGCGAGATCGGCTCGGACGACACCACCGTCGTGGGCAACATGAACACCCTCACCGGCGACCAGCGGAAGGCGCTTCGCACGCTCTTCCACTATTCGCTCGACGAGTCCCCGCTCGATGGCCAGTTCCGCATCGCGCACGCCTTCGACTGCACGCACAAGGCGCCCGACGTGAACGTGCCGCAGCCGCCGGTCAAGACGACCGGCTTCGGCTCGCCAGGCGTCGATGAGTGCACCTCCGAGCTCGACCACTGCTGCGGCGAGACCGACGGGCTCCATTTCTCGGGCTTCTCGGGACCGCACACATTCACCTTCCCGCATACCTTCACGTTCCCGCACACGTTCACTTATCCGGGCACGTATCCGCATCCCTTCACGTACCCGTTCACCTATCATCCCGGCGCCTAGATCGCGCCGGTAGCGCCGCGAGGGAGCTGACCGCAGGAGCATGTTCAATCGGCGATTGCTGCCGACGCTCCTCGGCCTGCTCCTCGTGGTGGTCCTGACCGTCCTCAGGATCGCCGATCCCTATCCGCTGCAGGTGGCGCGCGACGTCGCCTTCGACAGCTTCCAGCGCCTGAAACCGCGCACCGGGCCGGAAGGTCCGGTGCGTGTCGTCGATATCGACGAGGCCTCGCTGTCGCGGTTCGGGCAGTGGCCGTGGCCGCGCGACCAGCTGGCGCTCCTGACGCAGCGGCTGCAGCAGCTGGGCGCTGCCGCCATCGGCTACGACGTGCTGTTCCCCGAAGCCGACCGCATGTCGCCGAGCCGGCTCGCCAAGATCCTGCCGGGGGTCGATCCCAGCAAGCTCCCCGACAACGACGCAACCTTCGCCGCGGCGCTGGCGCAGAGTCCCTCGATCCTCGGCTTCTCGGAAGCTTCGGGCGGCACGCCGATGACGGGCGTTGCCAAGAGCGGCTTTGCGATTTCGGGCGACGATCCCACGCCGGCGCTCCCTCGCATCACCGGTGCCGTGGTGCCGCTCGACAACCTGCGGGCCGCGGCGCCGGGCCTGGGCAGCCTCAGCCTCGAATCGCAGGAGTCGGCATCGGCCGTGCGGCGCCTTCCCCTGCTCTGGGCTGCTGGAACGCAGCTCTACCCGACGCTCTCGGTCGAAGCGCTCCGGCTCGCGGCCGGGATCACCACCATCGTGGTCCTCGGCGACACCAGCGGATCGCACACCATGGATGGGCTCCAGTTCGGGCCCTTCACCGTCCCCACCACTGCCAACGGCGACCTCTGGGTCTACTACCGCGCGCCCGATCCCAAGCTCTACGTTTCGGCGCAGGCGATACTCGGTGACGACTGGCAGAGCCAGGCGCCCAACATCCAGGGCGAGATCGTGCTCATCGGCACGTCCGCCAGCGGCCTGCTCGACCTGCACCAGACGGCGCTCGGCGACATCGTGCCGGGCGTCTCCATCCATGCCCAGGCCATCGACCAGATCGTTTTGGGCAGCAACGGCGTGCCGGGGCAGTTCCTCAGCCGCGCCGACTGGGTGCAGGGCCTCGAGCTGCTGTCGTTCGTGCTCGCCGGCATCATTCTCGTGGCGGTGGTGCTCCGGCTCGGCCCGCTCGCGGGCTTCATCGTGGGCGGCGGCCTCGTGGCGGTGATCGCGGGCGGCGCCTGGGTGCTGTTCTCGAACTACGGCATCCTTGTCGATCCGAGCTTTCCGGCGGCCGGCGCCACACTCGTCTACGGCGCGATGATCTATTTCCAGTTCGCCATCGCCGACCGCGGCCGCCGCGACGTGCGCCGCGCCTTCGGCTACTACGTCGCGCCCGAACTCCTGGCCGAGATCGAAAAGAACTCGGGCAAGTTCGAGCTCGGGGGCGAGCTCAAGGAGCTCACCGTGATGTTCTCCGACATGCGCGGCTTCACGAGCTTCACCGAAAAGCACACGCCGCACGAAACGGTGGCGACGCTCAACACGCTGTTCGGCGCGCTCGGCCGGCAGATCATGGATCGCTTCGGCACCATCGACAAATTCATCGGCGATGCCATCATGGCCTTCTGGAACGCGCCGGTCGACGTGCCGCAGCACCCGCGCAAGGCCGCGCTCTCGGCCATCGCCATGCGCGAAACGCTCGAGGGCCTCAACGCGCAGCGCGCTTTCGGCGATTACCAGCTCGCCATCGGCGTCGGCCTCGCAACCGGCGTCGCCCTGGTCGGGAACATGGGCCTCGAAACGCGCTTCGACTATTCGATCATCGGCGATCCGGTGAACGTTGCCTCGCGTGTCGAAAGCGAGTGCAAGGCGGTCGGGTTCGACATCGTTGCCGCCGAGCCCACGGCGCTCGCCACGCCCGAGCTCGCCTGGCTCGAAGCCGGCTCGGTGCACCTCAAGGGCAAGGAGCACCGGCTGCGAGTCTTCATCCTCGTGGGCGACGAGGCGCTGGCCCAGACGCCGACATTCAAGGCGCTGGCCGCGGCACACGATGCGCTGATCGCGGCGCTACGGCACCATGCGGCCGAGAGCGAGCTGGGTGCCTGCACGACGGCCGCTGCCGCGGTGTCACCCAAGCTCGCGCATTTTTACGAGTTGATCCCGGGCCGGGCCAAGGACTTCGCGTCGAGCTGATAGGCCTGCCGCATCTCTTCGATTTCGCCCAGCACGCGGTGGAAGTCGCTCCAGTCGTCGCGCTCGGCAATCGGGGCCCACAGGGCCTCCATCTCGTCGATGAGCATGGTGCGCGGCCTTTCGCGGGCGAAGTAGGGATGGTCGAGGTTGACGCCTGGCACGGGCGCATAGGCAAGGAGCCGCTCGCGCAGCGGCGCAAACGCGGCGTCCGCGTAAGCGGCGGCCGCCGGACTGCGCGCGGCGCGCCCGGCGCTGAGGGCGCCGCCGCGCCAGTCGAACCAGAATTGCTCATAGCCGACCTGGCTCTGATGGAGAAAGTTGAAGACCGCGACCACCAGCTCCGCGTCGTCCTGTTCGCCCCGCGACACCAGCCCGAGCCGGCGGAGAACGGCGTTCCAGGTGGCGCTCCGGAACGCCGGCCAGAAACTATTGAGCGCCGCTTCGAGGCCGGCATGGTCGCCGAGTGGCAGCAGGCATTCGGCCAGCCGCGTCAGGTTCCAGGCCAGCGCATCGGGCTGGCGTCCGAAGGCATAAAGGCCGGTCTCATCGAAATAGGCGGCGGTGAAACTCGGCTCGTAGGTCGGCAGGAACCGCCACGGGCCGTAGTCAAAACTCTCGCCGGTGATGTTGATGTTGTCGGAGTTGAGCACGCCGTGGACGAAGCCGGCGGCGATCCAGTCGGCGCCGGTGATCGCGACGCGGTGGGCCACCGCCGCGAGGAACTTTTCGGCGCGCGCATTGTCGCCGGACGCCGCGACGTCGGGCATGTAGGTCTGGAGCGAGTAGTCGAGCAGCCGGCCGAGGTTTTCCGTGTCGCGCCGATAGCTCAGCCGCTGGAAGCTGCCGATGCGGATGTGGCCGTGGCTCAGCCGCACCAGGACGCTCGCGCGGGTGGGCGAGGGTTCGTCGTGGCGCTCGAGCTCCTCGCCGGTTTCGATGAGACTTAGCGACTTGCTGGTGTCGACGCCGAGTGCCTCGAGCATCGATGTCGCCAGCGCTTCGCGCACGCCGCCCTTGAGGGTCAGCCGGCCGTCCCCCATGCGCGACCACGGCGTCGTGCCCGAGCCCTTGGTGCCGAGATCGAGCAGCCGGCCCGTTTCGTCCTCGAGCTGGGCGAAGAGGAAGCCGCGGCCGTCGCCGAGTTCGGGGTTGTAGGTCTGGAACTGGTGGCCGTGATAGCGGAGCGCCAGCGGGGTTTCGAGCGAGCCGGGGATCGGCACGAAGCGGCCGAAGTGGTTGAGCCACTCCGCGTCGGTCAGTGCGTCGAGCCCGACTGACGCCGCCGCCCGCTGGTTGCGATAGCGCAGCGTGAGTTGCGGAAATTGCGCCGGTGCGACCGGATCGTAGAACTCCGGGCCGAGTGCGAGATGGCTGGTGGAGGGACGGATAGTCATACGGCTCGCTACCCCGGACCTCGTGGTTCGACAAGCTCACCATGAGGTCCTCAAAGGACTCACAGTAGCCCTCATGGTGAGCCTGTCGAACCACGAGGGCGTGGCACAGCCTAGCGCCGGAACACCCCGACGATTTCCACATGCATCGACCAGGCGAACTGGTCGACCGGCGTCACGCTTTGGAGCCGGTAGCCGCCGGCGACGAGGATCGCCGCGTCGCGGGCGAAGGTTCTTGGTTCGCACGACACCGCGACCACGGTCTTGACCGTCGAGCGCGCGAGCTCGCGGGCCTGCCCCTCGGCCCCGGCGCGCGGCGGATCGAACACCACGGCGTCGAACGGCTTGAGCTCCACGGGCGCCAGCGGCTCGCGGAAGAGGTCGCGGCTCACTGCCGTTACGGGCTTCAGCCCCTGGGTGTGGTTCACCGCCTTCTTGAGCGCGGCGATCGCCGCCCGATCGGAATCGGCCGCGTGGATTTTGGAGCGCTCGGCCATCCGCAGGGTGAAGGGGCCGAGCCCGCAGAAGAGATCGGCCACCGATTTCGCGCTGCCGACGCCGTCGAGCACGAGCCGCGCCAGCACCGCCTCGGCCATCGCCGTCGCCTGGAGGAAGCTGCCGATGGGAAGCTCGACCTGCGCCTTGCCCATGCTGACGCTCGGCGCGCGCGTCTCGAGCACGATGTCGCCGTTGAGCGACAGCCGCGCGAGGTCCGAGCGCTGGGCGAGCAGCGTCAGCCGCTCGGGCTTGAAGCGGCGCTCGGTGCGCACGGCCACGTCGAGCCCGGTGTCGGTCGCGGTCAGGGCGACGTCGCAGTCTCCCATCGTCGCGGCAATCGGGCGGACGAGGGCCACCGCCCGCCGCTCGAGCGCCGGCACCAGGATGGGGCACGCCTCGATGTCGAGAAGGTCGTGGCTGTGGGCGCGCATGTAGCCGATGGCGGGGCCGCGGGCGTGGAGCGTGGCGCGCCGCCGACCGTCGCCATGGGCCTCGACGGGCGCGGCGACGACCGCTTCCACATGCGCGGCGCGCAGCGCGCTCTCCACCAGCTCCTGCTTCAGCGCGAAATAGGACGCCGGCCCGAAATGCTGCAGGCTGCAGCCGCCGCAGCGACCGAAATAGGGACAGAAGGGCTCGGCCCGGTCCCGCGGTTCAGGCAGTGCCAGCCGCGCCATCGGGCCGGGTCACATATTCGAGGAGGCTCGCCAGCGACACGAAGGGGATGCCGGCGCGCTCGCTGAGGCCTGCGGCGCAGGTCGAGACGGTCGAAATGCCGATGTCGCAGCCGGCTGGAATATCGTTCTTGACGAAGCGCGTCGCCCAGGCGTTGAGCTCGGGCGCGAACAGGCCCTTGTCGCCGGCATAGCCGCAGCAGCTCACCGTCTCGAGCGGCGCGACGGTCGTGGCGCAGGCGCGGGCCATTGTCAGGATCGCGGCCTGCTCGTTCATGCGCTGGGCCGAACAGTTCTGGTGCACCGCCACCGCCGGCACGGACCGCACCACGGTGAGCTTCGGCAGCACTTCGGCCAAAAGGAACTCGGCGCTGTCCGCGACCGTCACCCTGTCCTGGTGCTCCTTGAGGTGCTTGGCACAGGTCGAGGCATCGGTCAGCACGCGGGCGCCGGCCGCCATCAGCGTGTCGGCGAGCCGGCCGCCCACTTCGGCCGCTTGATCCGGGAAGCCCTTGCTGAGGAATGGCTGGCCACAGCATTGGCCGTCGAGGCCTTCGGGCACCACGACGTCGAAGCCGGCGCGGGTCAGCAGCGCGACCATCGCCTCGGGGGCCGGCTTCAGGTCGTAGCGCGTCGGGTTGGCGCCGAACATGCGGGTCGGGCAGGCGGGGAAATAGACGACGCGGTTGGTCGGCGCCGCGATCGGCACCGGGAAGCCGGTCTCCTTGGGATTGTTGCGGACCGGGGCGCCGCTGCGCGCGGGCGGAGCCCCGGGGCCGGGCCGCAGCGCACGGCTCACCCGCGGCGTGCGGACCACGGCGCGGGCCGCGCCCGCCAGCACATCGGTCGCGGCATCGCCGATGATCGTGCGGCTCAGCGCCTGCGCGCCGATGCCGAGCTTCAGCGCGCGCTCGGTCGCCAGCGTATGGTCGGCCACACGCTGCGCCGCGCGCTTCTCGCTCTTGGTCTTTCGCCGCGCCCGCTCGCCCAGCACCATCGTGCCGGTCTCGATCCCCACCGGGCAGCGGCCGGCGCAGACATTGCCGGCGGCGCAGGTGTAGAGCCCGGCATAGCCGAAGCTCTCTTCCATCGCGCCGAGCCGCGCGTCGTCCTCATGCGTTTCGCGCAGCCGCGCCATCTCGCGCGTCGCGACGATGCGCTGGCGCGGGCTCATGGTCAGCTGGTGGCTCGGGCAGGCGGGCTCGCAGAAGCCGCATTCGATGCAGAGGTCGACCACCGGATCGGCGAGCGGCATCACCTTCAGGTGTTCGATATGCACCTTCGGGTTCGGGGTGATCAGCACCCCCGGATTGAGCAGGTTCTCGGGGTCGAACAGCGGCTTGATCTGCTGCATGATCCGGTAGGCGGCGCTGCCCCATTCGCGCTCGACGAAGGGCGCGATGGCGCGGCCGGTGCCATGCTCGGCCTTGAGGCTGCCCTCGTAGCGCACCGACACCAGCTCGCTGAGGTCGCGGTTGAAGCGGTCGAACTTTTCCGCCGCGCCCGGCTCGGCGAAATTGTCGCTCATCTGGAAGTGAAGGTTTCCGGCCAGCGCGTGGCCGAAGATGATCGCGTCCTCGTAGCCGTGGCTGTCGAGCAGCCGCCTCAGATCGATGACGAAGTCGGCGAGCCTGTCGATCGGCGCGGCGACGTCCTCGGTCATCATCGCCGTGCCCTTGGGCCGCGCCGCGCCGCCGGAGGCGAAAAAGCCCTTCCGCATGTCCCACAGGCCCGTCGCGCGCGCCGCGTCGCCGGGGCCGAAGTCGATGTCGGTCGCGCCCGCGGCGACCAGCACCGCCGTCGCCTTTTCGACTTCCGCCGCCAGCTCCTCGGGCGTCGGCGCCGAGATGTCGATCAGCACCGCAGGCGAGGTCTCGGTGAAAAAGCGCGCATAGGGTTTCATCACCTCGAGATACTCGACCGTCTTCAGGGCCCGCCGCTCGATGTATTCGGCGGCGGTGACGCCGGTGGTCGACTGCACGCCGCCATTGGCGAGCACCGAAATGGCGCGGGCACAGGAATAGGGGTCGGGGAAGGGGATCAGCCCCGTCACCTTGTGCGGATGTTCGGCAATGGTCGCGTAGGTCACTTCGGAGACGAAGCCGAGCGTGCCCTCGCTGCCGATGATCAGGTGGATCAGGATGTCGATGGGGTCGTGGAAGTCGGTCAGCGCGTTGATCGAATAACCGACGGTGTTCTTGATCCGGTATTTCTTTTCGATCAGCGCCACCAGCTCGGGATCGGCGGCCACGTCGTGGTGGAGCTGGTGCAGGGCCTCGAGCAGGCCGGCCTTGGCGGCGCGGAACGCTGCGACCGAGGCCGGATCGCCCGAATCGAGCACCGTGCCGTCGACCAGCATCAGCCGCATCCGCTGCAGCGTGTGGTAGGTGTTGTAGGCAACGCCGCAGCACATGCCCGACGAGTTGTTGTTGACCACGCCGCCGATCTTGCAGGTGGCCTGGCTCGCCGGATCCGGCCCGAGCTTGCGGTTGAAGCGCTTGAGCGCGCGGTTGGCCTGCGCCACGATCACTGCCGGCCCGAGCGTGATGCGGTCGCCGTTGTCGAGGACCTCGAGCTTCTTGAACCCGTCGCCGAGGACGCAGAGCACCCCGTCGGAATTGGATTGGCCCGAAAGCGAGGTGCCCGCGGCACGGAAGGTCAGCGGCAGCTGCTCGGCGCGCGCCGCTTCGATCGTCGCCAGCACCTCGGCTTCGGAATTGACGATGACCACGATCGCCGGCACCAGCCGGTACTGGCTCGAATCCCCCGAATAGGCATAGGTCATCAGCGCATCGGTCATGATCCGGTTGGGCGCGATCGCTGTCGTGCGCCTCAGCCGCGCCGCGACGCCGGCCGCCGCGGCCTTGCGGTCGGCGGCGATGGGGGCCATGTCGTTCATTCATCGATCTCCGCGGGCGACACTAGGCCGATTTGGCGGATGAAGGGAGTCGCCCGGCGGCTTGACCGTCCAGCCACGGCGCGATTTGCTTTGGCCATTGGGAGGGAGGGCACAATGCCTCAGGTCAACTGGCTGGCGGTGATCGTTGCGGCGATCGCCATGTTCGGGCTCGGCGCGGTCTGGTACTCGCCGGCGCTGTTCGTGACGCAATGGGCCAAGGCGGCCGGCATCAACCGCGAGGCGATGCGCGAGCGGTCGGTGGGCCGCAGTTTCATCTGGATCATGCTCGGGGCGTTCGTCCTCACCCTGCTCATGGCGGCGAACCTGGCATTCTTCCTTGCCGGCCCGAATACGACGCTCGGCTTTGCCATCGGCGCCTCAGTCGCCGCCGGGCTCGGCTGGGCCACGTTCAGCCTCTGGATCATCTCGCTCTTCGAGCAGCGGCCCTTCGCCTATGTGCTGATCAACGGCGGCTACCTGACGGTGGGCTTTGCGCTGATGGGCCTGATCCTCGGGCTCTGGCGCTAGCTCACGATCTCGTCCGGTCCGAGCGGCGGGCCGGGGAACTTTGCGTAGCCGGTGATCTTGCCGCCGCCCAGCAGCTCGTCCACGGCGCGGGCCGCTTGGTCGATCGCCGAGTGCGCGTAGGCGTAGGCGCCCGAATCGGAGTTGGCGATGGCGATGCGGCCCCAGCCCTTGCGCGCTGCCTCGATCGGCAGCGGGCCGTCCGGCCAGAACGCATCCCACGGCCGCATGTATTCGTAGGCGTAGCCGTGGCTCCAGCGGTTGATGGTGATGGCCTCGATGTCGCGCGCGGCATCGAAGCCGCCGTCCTTGAGCGCGCGGTTGAGGAGATCGCGCAGCTCGCGCTCCATGTCCTCGAAGCTCATATCGACCAGTGCGTAGCGCCCGGCGGTCGACTGGTCGCGCTCCGACAATCCCTTGGTGCCGGGGATGGGGAAGTTGAAGGTGTGGAGCAGCATCGGCTCCGCGGGATCGGAGGGGAATTTGTAGTCGCCCACCGACACCGGATCGTCGGTGTAGACCGCGCGCCAGAAGGCGTTGGGCGCCTCGAAGCCGTCGATCTTGAGCTTGTCGAAAGCGCTCCAGTTGGAGATCAGCACGGTGCCGTAGATCAGCGGCACCTTCACCTGGTCGTTGAGCGCGTTGACCTGCTCGTCGCTCAGCTCGTCGGTGATCCGCGGCAGAACGCGGTTCCAGCAGGCGAGCACGACCTGCTTGCCGGTCACGGTCTTGAGAATGCCGTCCTCGACATAGGTGAGGTTGACGCTCTCGGCATGTTTTGGGTCGCCGTCGTGCTTGACGCGCACCACCGAGGCTTCGAGCCGGAGCCGCACGGGAGCGTTGGGCACGTCGAGCTTGGTGTAGTCGACATGGCCGAGCACCAGCTCTTCCATGCTGCGGCCCTTGAGGGCGCCGGGGATCATGGCACGCACCAGCGCCCGGGCGACGCCGGCATTGCCGTCGGGGAAGTGGTAGATGTAGTCGTCGTTGTCGACCTTCTCGAGCCGGCCCGAGGGCGACATGGTCTTGTAGGGCTTGTCGCCCAGTTCGAGTCCGTCGAAGCCCGGCAGGCCGATGCCCCAGGCGTCGAGCGCGGTCGCCGCCTCGATGCCGACCCCCAGATACTCTTCGGTCGCGTTCTTGAAATAGGTGACGAGCTCAGGGTCGTATTTGCAGATCGTCGTCAGGAAGTCGTCGTAGGTGGTCCGCGCCAGGAGAGCGAACTTCTCCTTGAGGCTCTTGCCCGCGAGGTAGTCGGGCGGGGCATCGATCAGCTCGATGAGGTTGGCCTTGGCGGTGTCGTTGAGGGGGGTCTGCGGCACCCAGTCGGCGGCCTTGTCGCCTTCCACCACCAGAACGTCGTTCCCCCACTCTTCCTTGCGGAAGAAATGCGCGTCGTTGAGGCCGTGGTCGTCCCACCAGTTCTGGTCGTACCAGGTCTCGAAGCGGGTGAGCTCGATGCCGATGTCCTTGAGCACGCGCTTGACCAGCGGCGAGAAGAGGCTCGGCGTCTGCAGGCTCTGGCTGCCGCCATAGCCGATGATGCGCTTGCCCGATGTGCTGGTGAACTCGTTGCGGCGCGCGTGGCCGCCGAACTCGTCGTTGTTCTCGAGGATGAGGATTTTGCCCCGCGGCTTCTGCTGGTGGAAGAGCCAGGCCGCGGCAAGACCGGAGATGCCGCCGCCCACCACCACGAGGTCGTAGCTCTCGTTAGTGGGCACCGGCGCCGGCGCCTTGGCCCAGAACTCGCCGTCGCGCACGGCGTGCATGATGTTCATGGCTTCGAGCGAGTGACCGCGGAGGCCCGTCAGCGCCGCCGGGTCACCGGGCGGCGTCGAGGAGAGGCCAGAGGTCGGGATCGCGCTCAGCGCCGCCGCCCCCACGCTCATCGCCACGCCGTTGAGAAAGTCGCGCCGGCTGATCGGCCGGTCCATCCCCAAAGCCCTGTCGCGCTCCGAAAAGCTCATGTGACGCTCCCGCCGGTTCGACCCCGGCGGGAGTTTTGCGCGTTTCGTCCGGGCTGGCTAGGGCAGCGGGGAGGTCGGCGTACCACCACATGCGCTCGGCCCGGTCGCTCGCGCGTTCAGATGTCGACGTCGTCGGGGATGTCGTGCGGGCCGCCGCGGCGGATCTCCTCGGCGGCGCGACGGAGGATGTCGGCGAGCCGCTTCTGGTTCTGCGGATCGCGGTCCTTGGCGGCGCGCTTGATGGCATCCTTGAGGTCGCGGCGGGCGTCGTTCACGTCGGGGTCGACGTCGTCCATGTCGCGGTCGGGACGCGGCGGATGCCGGTGCTCCTCGGCTTCCTGCCAGTGGCGGCGGAACTCGTGCACCTTCTCGCCGATCCGGCCGAGATGCCCGAGCGTCGATTCGACCGCGGCGCGGTTGTCGTTGAGGTGCGCCCGGCCTTCGTCGGTGATGGTGTAGAGCCGCTTGTTGCCCTCCGCGGTCGAGGTCACGTAGCCCGCTTCCTCGAGGAAGGTGAGGGCCGGGTAGATGACGCCGGGGCTCGGGGCGTAGACGCCGGAGGTCTTGTCCTCCACCGCCTTGATCAGGTCGTAGCCGTGGCGCGGCTGCTGCTCGATGAAATAGAGCGCGATCAGGCGCAGGTCGCCCGAGGCGAGCATGCGGCCGATGCGGAATTCATCGCCCCAGCCGCCCCAGCCGCCGCGGCGCGGATCGCCCGGGCCGCCCGGCCCGCCGAAACCGCCAAAGCCCCAGCCGCCGCGCCGGCCCATGGCCTCGAACTTGTGCCACATGCGGTGCTGCGCGCGGCGCAGGCGGTCCTGCGCATGGTCGAAGGGATCGTCGTGCATGTTGTCTCCGATATATCTTACGATAGCACGGAGATACGACGGCGCGGCGAGGCCGTCAAGATATATCGCACGATTTATTTTTGGACTGCTCTGTGCCACAATGTCATTCCCGCGAAGGCGGGAATCCAGGGCAAACGCGATCTGTGTGGCAGGCTCTTGCCAATCGGCGTCGCCGCTAACGTATCGCCGCGATATATCTTTCGGCGCTGCGCTGCACCGCGGCCTTGGCGGCGCCATCCAGAACCCGGTCCCACCAGCCGGAATAGATGCGGTCGAACGAATAAGCGCGCACGGATTTGACGATTCGCTCCACCGCCCGGGCGTTGAGCGGCACGAGGTTGGGGAACGAGTACATGAAGCTCACCCAGCGCGTGTCGGGCACGACCATGATCGAGTCGCCGGTCATCAGCACGCCTTTGCCGCCGGCGCCGGCGGCCCAGTGCAGCACGGTCGAGCCGGGGAAATGCCCGCCGGTGCGGATCAGCGTCACGCCTTCGGCGATTTCCTGGCTGTCGCCGCTCCAGAAGCGGAGGCAGGGGTCGGGGCGCATCACCCAGTCGCGATTGTCCTCGTGGAGCCACACCGGCACGCCGCCGAGCGCCCGGCTCCAGTCGACCATGGTGGCGTAGAAATGCGGGTGCGAAATCGCCATCGCGGCGACGCCGCCTTTGGCGCGGAGCGCGTCGAGCGCCGCCTCGGTGATCAGCGGCGTGCAGTCCCACATCACCCCGCCTGTCGGTCGGGTGATCACCAGCGCGCGCTGGCCGATGGCGATCTGCGGCCTGCTGCCGAGCCCGAGGAGACCGGGCTCCAGGTCGCGCAGCTCGTTGCCATGGGCGGCCTGCAGCTCCTCGAGCGTGGTCCAGCTCTGCCCGCGCGCATTCACATATTGCCGGTCGTCGAGGCAGATGAGGCAGGTGTCGCGCGGCGCGTCGGTTTCGGCATAGCCGACGCCGCAGGTGGTGCAGATGTAGGATTGCATGGTCCGGCCTCGCGCGCTGGCGCCCACCCTAGCGCCGCACCACCCGGTTTTCGAGCGTCCGCGGCAAGTATTGTGGTGTCATAGCAATGGTCGGCCCGATGCTCCGGGCCAAAGCAAAGGGCCCGGCTGCAGCGCAACCGGGCCCTCGAAACGTGCGGATCGCCGTGGCCTATTCGGTCTTGCCGGCGGCCTCGGCCGCGTCCTTTTCGGCGAGCTCCTTGGCCAGCTGCTCGGCGGCGGCCACCTTCTCGGCCTCGCGGGCATTCTTGGCTTCGAGCGCGGCGTCGCGCTCGCCGGCTTCGATCTTCTTGGTGCGGGCGTTGGTCGATTCGAAGATACGGGCCGATTTGCCGCGCCGGTCGCGGAGGTAATAGAGCTTGGCGCGGCGGACCTTGCCGCGCTTCAGGACTTCGATGCGGTCGATGTTGGGCGAGAGCACGGGGAAGACGCGCTCGACGCCTTCGCCATACGAAATCTTGCGGACGGTGAAGCTCTCGTTGAGGCCGTGGCCGAGGCGGGCGATCACCACGCCTTCATAGGCCTGCAGGCGCTCTTTTTCGCCTTCGCGGACTTTCACCCACACCTTCACGGTGTCGCCGTGGGTGAAGTCGGGGTGGTTGGAGCGCTTGGCGAGCGCGTCGTGCTGCTCTTTGTCGAGCTCGGCAATGATATTGGGCATTCGATGATCCGTTCTGATCTTTTCAATGGGGCGTTTCGCCGAGACTGTCTCAGCCGCCCGGTCTTGGTTGCACGGAGTAGTCTTTTGGGGGTCTTGTTGGCCCGGCCGAAGCCTGGGCGAGCGGGCGTATAGAGGAGAAGCGCCGGTGAGTCCAGCCCAGCCGCTTTGCCGCGTGCGGCGGGCTGCCGGCCTGCTATAACCCCGGCCATGGGGACGCGCCACATCTGGCTGGTCGGAGCACGGGACACGCTGCTGGCGCTGCTCGTGCTCGCGGTCGCCTTCCTCAATTTCGGCGCGGCCTCGGCGACCCTCGCCGCGCCGGGCAGTCCAACCGCTGCGGCCACGTCCTACTGCGGCGATCCGCTGATGCCGGCGGATGGCGGGCACTTTGCCTGCCACGCCTGCCGCCCCGACGTCGCCGTGCTGCCGCCGGCCCCGGCCGAGCCCAAGCGCGCGTGCTTTGCGACCGCCGTCGCCTTTATGGCCGTGGTCGCCGCAACTCCTGCCCCGGCCGCTTTCGCCTGGGCCGCCCCACGAGGTCCCCCAGCCGCCTGACCCGCGGATCGAATGTCACCTCCATCCTCACAGGTCAGATCATGGCTCGCTTCCCTATGGCCGCGCTCGCGGCGCTCACCGTCATTTCCGTCTCGTCCACCGCCCACGCCGCCGATTGTCCGCCGGGGCAGAGTTTTGCCGCCGGCGGCATCACCGTCACCGGCGCCTTCATTCCGGCTCCGCCCAGGGGCGCGCCGACCGCGGGCGCTTATCTCGGTATCGCCAACGCCGGCTCTGGGCCCGACACGCTCACCGGCGCCGAGAGTTCCGCCGCGCAATCGGTCGTGCTCCACCAAATGAGCATGAACGGCAACGTCGCCCAGATGGCGCCGCTCGCGGGCGGGCTTGCCATCCCCGCGGGCGGCAGCGTCACGCTCGACATGATGGGTTACCACTTGATGCTCACCGGGCTCACGCAGCCGATCGCCCAGGGCGACTGCGTGGCGATGACGCTGCACTTTGCCGGCGCGGGCGATCTGCCGATCGTCCTTCCCGTGGGAGCGATGGGCTCGAGCGCGCCACCGGCGGCCTCCGGCGTTTCGGTCATGGGTTCCGGCGGCATGGATATGTCGTCGATGTCGATGCCGATGTAGGCGTGCGCCCCATGAAACAGCTTCTCCTTGCCGCCCTCATTGGGCTTGCCGCCTCGCCCGCCTTTGCGCATGCCCATCTCGAGCTGGCCCAGCCGGCCGCCGGCGCCACTGTGCCGCCGCCGGTCACTGAGCTCACCCTGAAGTTCACCGAAGATGTGTCGCTGGCCTTCACCGGACTGACCCTGACCGGCCCCGCCGGCGCGGTGAGCCTTGGCACCGCCCGCCTCGATCCGGCCGACGGCGCGCTCCTCATCGCGCCGCTGGCCGCGCCGTTGCCGGCTGGCACCTACACGGTCAGCTGGCATGCGCTCTCGACCGACGGCCACAAGACGAACGGCAGCTACAGCTTCACCGTGCAGTAGGCCGCGATGGACGTTGCGCTGATTGCCTGCCGCTTCGTACACTTCGGGGCGGCGATGCTGCTGCTCGGTCTTGCCGTGTTCGACGGCGCGTTGCTGCCCGGCGGTTTTGCCGGACGGCTGCGGCCGCTCGGCGGATGGATCGAAACCGCACTGGGGGTGCTGCTGGCGCTCACGGGGCTCGGCTGGTTCGGGCTCGAAGCCGGGCTTGCCGTGGGCGACTGGAGCGGCGCCGCCGACCCGGGCATCTGGCTCGCGCTGACGACTGGAACGGCGTTCGGCCCGGTCTGGCTGCTGCATCTTGCGCTGATCGCCGCACTGCTCCTCGCGCAGCTATCGCGCGAGGACTCGCGGCGCCTCGGCACCATCGTGCTTTCGGCAGCGCTGCTCCTGAGCTTCGGCCTCGCCGGCCACGCGGCGATGCAGGACGGCGCGCTCGGCATTGTCCATCGCACCAGCCACGCGCTCCACGTGCTCGCCGCCGGCTTCTGGGTCGGGTGCCTGCTGCCGCTGGCGCTCTGCCTGCTTCAGGTGCGCGATCCCGCGCAGCGCGGGCCGACGCTGACCGCTCTCGCCCGCTTCTCTGGCCTCGGTCCGGCGGCGGTGGGGCTCGCGCTTCTCACCGGCATCATCAATACGGCGCTCACCCTCAGGCACTGGCCGGCCGATCCCGGCTCCCCCTACCAGCTGCTCCTGCTGATCAAGATCGCGCTGGTCGCGCTGATGATCGGCATCGCGCTCGTCAACCGCTACTGGGCGATGCCGCGGCTCGAGCTGGGCGAGGCTGCGGCGGTCCGCCCCCTGGTCTGGGGCGCGCTGATCGAGCTCACGCTCGGGGTCGTGGTCGTCGGCCTGGTCAGCGCGTTTGCGACGTTCGACCCGGTCTAGCGCAGGAGATCGGGCCGTCGCTTCCTGGTGAGGATGCGGCTCTGTTCGGCGCGCCACTCACCGACCTTGCCGTGGTCGCCGCCGGTCAGCACGGCGGGAATCTCGCGGCCCTCGAACACCTGCGGCCGGGTGAACTGCGGATACTCCAGAACTCCGTTCTCGAAACTCTCGTCGTCGCTCGATTCGTCCTTGCCAAGGACGCCAGGGATCAGCCGCACCACGGCCTCGAGCAGCACCATGGCGGCCACTTCGCCGCCCGCCAGCACGTAGTCGCCGATCGAGATTTCCTCGAGGTTGCGCGCCTCGATCACCCGCTCGTCGACGCCCTCGAAGCGGCCGCAGACGATGACGGCGCCCGGCCCGTGCGCTAGCGCCCGCACCCGCTCCTGCGTCAGCGGTTTTCCGCGCGGGCTCATCAGCAGGCGCGGCCGCGGATCGTTCTGGCCGGAGACAGCATCGATCGCCGCCGCCAGCACGTCGGGCTTCAGCACCATGCCGGTGCCGCCGCCGGCCGGCGTGTCGTCGACCGAGCGGTGGCGGTCGGTGGCGAAATCGCGCAATTGGGTCAGCCGCAGCGACCACAGGCCCTGCGCCGCGCCGCGCCCGATCACGCTTGCGCCGAGCGGCCCGGGAAAGAGCTCGGGAAAGAGCGTGATGACGTCGGCGTCAAAGCTCAATCGGGCTCCTCCTCGCCGGGCTCGGCCTCGACCGGCACCTCGATCACGAGGTAGCCCTCGGCAACATGCACCTCGGGCACCACGGCGCGGGTAAACGGATAGAGGAAGGTGTCGCCGCTGCGCGCGTCGGTCACTTCGACGAGGTCGCTGGCGCCGAAATTGGGGATGGCGGTGACCTTGCCGAGCACCGTCCCGTCATTGAGCCGCGCGTCGAGCCCGATCAGGTCGGCATGGTAGAAATCGTCGGCATCGGCTGCCGGCAGACGGTCGCGGTCGATATAGAGCTCGACGCCGTTGAGCTTTTCGGCCGCTGTGCGGTCGGTGATCCCCTTGAGCCGCGCCACCAGCACATTGGTGGTGGCGCGGGCTCTCTCGATCTCGATGGTGAGTCCCGGCGGGTTGGTGCTCAGCGGGCCGTACCCCGCGAGCGCCAGCGGTTCCTCGGTGAAGGAGTTGATGCGCACCTCGCCCCGGATGCCGTGGGCCGCGCCGATGCGGCCCATGAGCAGCTTTTTGTCAGCGGCAGGCATGGGCGATGTTCCGGCGGACCTTCAGGGATCGAGCCTGTGGCCCCGCCCTCATCCGGCTTCGCCACCTTCTCCCGTCAAGGGAGAAGGCCATCGCCGCGGGCATCGCGGCTCCATCGCCTTCTCCCCTTGCGGGAGAAGGTGCCCGAAGGGCGGATGAGGGGTGAGCCCCAGTCACTTACTCCGCCGCCGGGGCCTCGGCCGGAGCCGCGGCGGCATCGGCGGCGGCCTTGGCCTTTGCCTCGGCGCGCTCGGTCGCCTTCTTGCCCGGCTTGGCGCGGTTGGGGTTGTTGCGCGGGGCGCGCTTCAGGAGGCCCGCGGTGTCGAGGAAGCGGAGCACGCGGTCGGTCGGCTGCGCGCCCACGCTCAGCCAATGCTGGACGCGCTCGGTGACCAGCGTCACGCGCTTGCTGTCGTCGCTGAGTTTCGGATCATAGGTGCCGAGCTTTTCGATGAAGCGGCCGTCGCGCGGGCTGCGGGCATCGGCCACCACCACGTGGTAGTAGGGGCGCTTGGTGGTGCCGGCGCGGGCGAGGCGAAGTTTGAGAGCCATAAGGTCAGTCCTTTGTTGATTGCGGAATAGGGTTCTATTTCTTCTTCGGCACGAAACCGCCGCCGAGGCCGGGCAGGCCGGGGAAGCGCGCGGTGCCGCCAAGGCCCGGCAGTCCGGACCCGGTCTTGAGGAGCTGGCCCACGTCGGTGGGCAGCTTGTCGGAAAGCTGTTTCGCCGGAGGTGCGCCGGCGCCGGCCGCCTGCTGCACGGCGGCGGGGTCGATGCCCATCTGCCGGGCCATCTGTTCGAGCTGAGCCGGGTCCATCTTCGCGGGGTCCATGCCGCCGAGGCCCGGCATCATCTGGCCCATCTTGCGGCCGAACATGCCCGAGAGCGCACCCATCCCGCCCTTGCCGACCTTTTTCATCATGTCGGCCATCTGGCGGTGCTGCTTCATCAGCTTGTTGACGTCTTCGACTTTGGTGCCCGAGCCCTTGGCGATGCGGATGCGGCGCTTGGCGTTGAGCAGGTCGGGCTCGGCGCGCTCGGCTTTCGTCATCGAGTTGATGATCGCGATCTGGCGGTCGAACACCCTGTCGTCGAGATTGGCGCCGGCCATGGCCTTCTTCATCTGGCCCATGCCGGGCAGAATGCCCATCAGCGCGCCCATGCCGCCCATCTTCTTCATCTGGGTCAGCTGGGCCTTGAGATCCTCGAGGTCGAAGGTGCCCTTCTTGAGCTTCTTGGCCATCCTGGCCGCGTCTTCGGCCTTGATGGTCTCGGCGGCCTTTTCGACGAGGCCGACGATGTCGCCCATGCCGAGGATGCGGTCGGCGACGCGGGAGGGGGCGAACTCCTCGAGCGCGTCCATCTTCTCGCCGGTCGAGAGCAGCTTGATCGGCTTGCCGGTCGCGGCGCGCATCGAGAGCGCCGCGCCGCCGCGGCCGTCGCCGTCGACGCGGGTCAGGACGATGCCAGTGATGTCGACGCGCTGGTCGAAGGAGCGGGCGAGGTTGACCGCGTCCTGGCCCGTCAGCGCATCGGCGACGAGCAGGATTTCGTGCGGATCGGTCGCGGCCTTCACCGCCGCGGTCTCGGCCATCAGCTCGTCGTCGATATGGGTGCGGCCGGCGGTGTCGAGGATCACCACGTCGTAGCCGCCGAGCTTGCCCTCGCGCAGCGCGCGCTTGGCGATGTCGACGGGCTTTTCGTTCTGCTGGATGGGGAGCGTTGCGACGCCCACCTGCTCGCCGAGGACGCGCAGCTGCTCCTTGGCGGCCGGGCGGCGGTCGTCGAGCGAGGCCATCAGGACCTTCTTGCCCTGGCGCTCGCTGAGCCGCTTGCCGAGCTTGGCGGTGAGCGTGGTCTTGCCCGCGCCCTGGAGGCCCACCATCAGCATGGTCATCGGCGGGGTGGTGGCGAAGTCGATCGGCACCGGCGTTTCGCCGAGCACCTTCACCAGCTCGTCATGGACGATCTTGATGACCTGCTGGCCGGGCTTGACCGAGCGGATCACCGCATCGCCGACCGCCTTCTCGCGCACCTGCTCGATGAAGGCCTTGACCACTTCGAGCGACACGTCGGCTTCGAGCAGCGCGCGGCGGACTTCGCGCAGCGCGGCATCGACGTCGGCCTCGCTCAGCGCGCCGCGGCCGGTGAGGCCGTCGAAGATTTTCCCGAGCCGGTCGCTCAGCGATTCAAACATCACGCATTCCCTGTCCTGCCGGTGTTCGCAGGATGTGGTCGCTCATGGCGCAAACGCCAAACCCACCCCGGGGCGCATCGCGCTGCGGGATGTTTGCCTCCGGGATCTCTTTAGACCTTTGCGGGTCCCGGGCGGCGGTTCAGGTCAGGCCTGAGCGAAGTCGCGCGGGGTTTAGGCTCACCCCGTCGCCGAGTCAAGGAATCCGCCGCGGGCGACAGCAGATCACGGCGCCGTGATCTACTTACAAAAAGACATGTCTTTGCGGGGTTTTACGTGTTGCCGAAAGATGACTCCAGAAGCAGATCGTTATCACCCTATTAATTCGGACTCGACTGTAACAGAGGCGCGCGCGAGCCTCGGCCCAATACTTTAGGGGGTTCATATGCGCATCGTGCCCGCTTCCGCGGCTCTCGTGCTTCCACTTCTTGCCGCGCCTGCTTACGCCGGCGACTTCTGGTCCGGCTGGTATGCGGGGTTCAACCTCGGCGCCAACGTGCTCAATTCGTGCGATACGCTCGATCAGCAGGGCGAATCGCCCGAGTTCCCCGATGCGACGACCTATCTCAATGGCCTCGGCACGGGCTGCGTTCTCGGCTACGGCGTGACGGGCGGTGTGGGCGTGGGTGCCAACGCCCGGACCGGTGACCTCGTGACGGGCTTTGAAGTCGACCTCAATACGGTCGGCGGTTCGGTCACCCATAGCGGCTCCGGCGTCGATCTCTCGGGCAACCTCGCGACGATCGATCAGACCACGAGCATCCCCTGGCTCGCGACCATCCGCACGCGCGCCGGCGTGGTCATCAACGACACGACGCTGCTCTACGCAACCGGCGGCGTCGCCATCGCCCAGGTCGACAGCAGCGCGACCGAAGACTACGTCAGCGGCGGCGGCGCGGGGTCGCGTATCGGTGGCGCCGCGGGCTCCGGATCATCCATCGTCGCCGGCTGGACCGCCGGTATCGGCCTGGAGATGGCGCTCCAGAACGACTGGAGCATCAAGGCCGAGGCGCTCTACGCCGATCTCGGCAGCGCCGGCTACGAAGCGCCGTACGATCCGCCGTTCGGCACGTTCTACAGCGACAGCTTCACCTCCGACACCGCGGTCGGAATTATCCGCGTCGGCCTCAACCACCGGCTGGGCGGCGGGTCGTCCGGCGATACGTCGAGCGACACGGACACCAAGGACTGGTCAGGCGCCTATGCCGGCGTCTATGCGAGCGGCGATTTCACACGCGCGCATGCCGATGCCGTGCCGATCCCGCCCAATCCCGATGTGTGGAGCACCAATCCCGACCATTGGGACGCCGACGCGACCGGGTTCGCGGGCGGCGTGACCGCCGGCGCGAATGCGCAGATGGGCTCGCTGGTCGCGGGCCTCGAAGTCGATGCCGGCTATCTCGCCGGTGAGGCCTCGGCGCAGTCGCCCGAAGGCCCCGGCATCACCATGCTCACCTCGACGGGCGGGCCGGATCTGTCGCTGCGGGCACGCCTTGGCCTGGCAGCCGGCAAGGCCCTGTTCTACGGCACGGCCGGCGTGATCACTGCCAACCTCAATGCCTCTGTGCAGGAACCTTACATCCAGCCCCCGGACGAGGGCGCGATCTTCACCTCGCATACCGGCTGGCAGGCCGGGTGGATCGCGGGCGGCGGTATCGAATACGCGCTCGCCGACGACTGGTCGATCAAGGCGGAGGGCTTGGTGTTCGATCTCGGCACGCAGCAGGTGCAGGGCAACTGGCAAAACCCGCCGACGCCGGGCGACACGATCCCCTTCGGCTGGGACATCCACAATGTCGGCGCGACCATCCGCGTCGGACTCAACAAGGGCTTCTGACCTTCGGCCCTCGTGCAGTGCTGGCGCCCTAGGGTCGCCGGCACTGGCATTTTGCCGGCGCTTCCGCCATATAGCGCGCCATGTCCAACGCGCCCTTCCTCAAGATGAACGGGCTCGGCAACGAGATCATCGTCGCCGACATGCGCGGGCGCGCCGACCGGGTGGCGCCCGCTGCGGCGGTGGCCATCAATGCCGCGGCCGAAACCAAGTTCGACCAGATCATGGCGATCCACGATCCGCGGACGCCCGGCACCGTCAATTACATCGAGATCCTCAATTCCGACGGCTCGCTGGCCGAAGCCTGCGGAAACGGCATGCGCTGCGTGGTGCAGGCGCTGAGCGCCGAAACCGGCCGCAAGAGCTTCGTGTTCGAGACGCTGGCGGGGGTGCTGACCGGCGAGGAACATGCCGACGGCTCGATCACCGTCGACATGGGCAAGCCCCGCACGCGCTGGGACGAGATCCCGCTGGCCGAAGAATTTTTCGACACCACCGGTATCGAGCTCCAGATCGGGCCGATCGACGCCCCGGTGCTGCACACACCCTCGGCCGTGTCGATGGGCAATCCGCACGTCACCTTCTGGGTCACCGACGACGTCAACGGCTACGCGCTCGACCGCTTCGGGCCGCTGCTCGAGAACCATCCGCTCTTTCCGGAGCGCTGCAACATCTCGATCGCGAACGTCAAGGACGCGGACCATATCGTCGTGCGGACCTGGGAGCGCGGGGCCGGGCTGACGCGCGCCTGCGGCACCGCCGCGTGCGCGGCGCTGGTCAACGCCGTCCGCACCAAGCGCATCCCCGGCCGCAAGGCGACGATCACGCTGCCGGGCGGCGACGTGATGGTCGAGTGGCGGGCCGACGACCATGTGATGCTGACCGGCCCGGCGGAGTACGAGTTTTCCGGCGCGTTCGACCCCAAGACCGGCAGCTGGGCGCGCGACAAGGCCGTGGCCTGATGGACGTCGAGACGCTCACCTTCGGCTGCCGGCTCAATGCCTACGAGTCCGAGGTGATGAAGGCGGCGGCGCTCAAGGCGGGATTGTCCGGCGCCTTGATCGTCAACACCTGCGCCGTCACCGCCGAGGCGGTGCGCCAAGCCAAGCAGGCGATTCGCAAGGCCAGGCGCGATGCCCCTGAGCGTCGGATCATCGTCACTGGCTGTGCCGCGCAGACCAGCCCGCGCGATTTCGCCGACATGGCCGAGGTGGACCTCGTCATCGGCAATGCCGACAAGCTCAAGGCCGAAGCCTATGCGCCGATGGCGTTCGGCGTGCCGCTCAACGACAAGGTGCAGGTCAACGACATCATGGCCGTGCGCGAGCAGGCTGGGCACCTGATCGATGGCATGGACGGCCGCGTCCGGGCCTTCGTCCAGGTGCAGAACGGCTGCGATCACCGCTGCACCTTCTGCATCATCCCCTATGGCCGCGGGCCCTCGCGCTCAGTGCCGATGGGTGCCGTGGTCGAGCAGGTGAAGCAGCTCGTCGGCAACGGCTACCGCGAAGTCGTGCTCACGGGGGTGGACATAACGAGCTATGGCGGCGACCTGCCGGGCCAGCCGAAGCTGGGCCGGCTGGTGCAGGCGATCCTCCGCCACGTGCCGCTTCTGCCGCGCCTGCGGCTCTCCTCGATCGACTCTATCGAGGCCGACGACGCCCTGTTCGAGGCGTTGGGCGATCCGCAGTTGATGCCGCATCTCCATCTCAGCCTGCAGTCGGGCGACGACCTGATCCTCAAGCGCATGAAGCGGCGGCATCTTCGCGCCGACACGCTGGCCTTCGTGGACAAGGTCCGGGCTCTCCGCCCCGACATCGTCTTCGGCGCCGACCTCATCGCCGGCTTCCCAACCGAAACCGAGGATGCGTTCGAGAACACCCTGCGGCTCGTGACGGAGGCCGGTCTCAGCTTCCTCCACGTCTTTCCGTTCAGCCCGCGCGAAGGCACCCCGGCCGCCCGCATGCCGCAGGTGCCGCGTGCCGTCGGCAAGGCCCGCGCCGCACGGCTGCGGGACCTCGGGGACGAGCAGTATAACAAGCTATCGGCCTCGCGCCTCGGGGCGCTCGAAACCGTTCTAGTCGAGCGCGCGGGCCTCGGCCGGACGGCGCAGTTCCTGCCGATTGCGGTACCGGGTCACAATCCCGGAGACCTGGTGGCGGTCCGCGTCACGGGGTTCGATGCGAACGGCCTGATCGGCGCGCCGGTCAGGATCGCGGCCTGATGGCGGAGCAAAAACCGGGCCTTCTCGGCCGCCTGTTCGGCCAGCCGGCGCCCACGCCCGGGGCGCCCGAAACCCCGGGTCCGCCCGAAAGCCTGCCGCCCGGCGGGCCGGCGCCGAAGCCGAGCTGGTTCCAGCGCCTCGCCTCGGGGCTCAAGCGATCGTCCGACCAGTTGAGCGGCGGCCTTGCCGACATCTTCACCAAGAAGAAGCTCGACCAGGCCATGCTCGACAGTCTCGAGGATGTGCTGATCCAGGCCGATTTCGG
>CAYRZM010000092.1:0-1706 GCA_964428685.1 uncultured Devosia sp.
ACAGCTCCGGATTGGTGCGCCAGATGACGGCAATCGAAAGGAGGGTCGCCACGAGAAACGCGACGCAGAACCACCAGCCGTGCGGCCAGTCGACCGTGCCGGCCGGCACGAACAGAATCAGCCCCATAACGAGGATGGTGATGGCGAGACCCGCAAAGCCCCGCAGCATCGCGCGTCTCTCGGCCTCGGTGCGTTCGGGCATGGCGTTCTCCACGTCGCTGGCGTGGCGAAGCCTAGCCCTGCGGCAGCATCAAGGGAACCTATTCCGCGGGGGCAGCGGCGTAGCCGGTGTTGGCGCTTTCGAGCTCGGTAGCCAGCCGCTCGGCCTCGTGTGCCTTGGGCTTGCTGAACCGCGCGATGAGGAGGTAGGCGACCGGAGTGAGGAACAGGGTCGAGACGGCGGCGAAGCCCAGGCCGCCGACGATGATCCAGCCGAGCGCGCGGCGGGCTTCGGCGCCGGCACCGGTCGAGATCACCAGCGGCACGCCGCCGAGCACGGTGGCGATCATGGTCATCAGCACGGGGCGGAGGCGGATGTTGGCGCTCTCCTCGATCGCTTCGCGCACGCTGAGGCCGCGGTCGCGCAGCTGGTTGGCGAACTCGACGATCAGAATGCCGTTCTTGGCCATGATGCCCACCACCATGATAAGCCCGATCTGCGAATAGACATTGAGGCTGCCGCCGGTGAACAGCACGGCATAGACGGCGCAGGCGAGGCCGAACGGCACCGTGATCATCACGATCACGGCCGCAAAGACGCTCTCGAACTGCGCCGACAGGACGAGCAGGATCACCAGCACGGCAAAGCCGAAGGTGATGGCGAGGCCATAGTTGGATTCGCCGATGGTCTTGGCCTCGGCGAGCGGCAGGATGGAATCGCCCGCCGGCAGGATGGGCGCTGCGATCTGCAGGACGCGGTTGTAGGCGTCGCCGAGCGCGTAGCCGTCGAGCGCGGCGGTGATCGACACATCGCGGCGCTGCTGCTCGCGCGTGAGCTGCGGCGCGAGCGGCGCCTCCTTGAGCGAGGCGACCGACGACATCGGCACGTATTTGCCGTCCTTGGTCTTGAGGAAAATGCCCTCGAGATCCCCGGGGTCGTTGACCGGCTGCGTGGTCGAGAGGATGCGCACCGGATAGGACTGGTCGCCCACGAACACCTGCCCGATCTGGGCGCCGTCGATCATCGACTGCAGCGTGGTGGCAAGGCCGTTGATGTCGATGCCGAGGGCCGCCGCCTTGTCGCGATCGACCGAGACGGTGAGCTCGGGCGTCGTGGCGTTGTAGTTGACGGTGACGCGGCCGAACTTCGGATCCTGCTGCATCGCCGCCGCGAGCTTTTGCGCGGTGTCGCTCAGCTCACCGTAGTCGGAGCCCGCCACCGCGAACTGGAGGCCATTGCCGCCGCCGCGGATACCGAGACTGTTGGACTGGATGATGTTGGCCTGAACGCCCGGCACCTGCTGGAGCAGCTGTGTCACCTGCGCGGCGATCTGCTGCTGGCTGCGGACGCGCTGGTCCCACGGCGCGAGCGTCAGGGTCATGAAGCCCGACGAGGTGTTGGAGCCGAAGCCCGACACCGAGAACACCGAGCGCACCTCGCCCGACTGGACGAGCGGCTGCACCAGGTCCTCGATCTTCTGCATCTGGGTCTGGGTGAAGTCGAGGCTCACCGTCGGCGGCGCCGACACGCGGATCAGCACCGCGGC
>CAYRZM010000093.1:0-4216 GCA_964428685.1 uncultured Devosia sp.
ACTGGCCCGCCTGGGCGGGCTTTCTCGTGGTTGCCGTCGCGCTGAGCCTCGTGGGGCTCGTGATGCTGGCGTCCGGGCGCAAGAAGATCCGGACCGTCACGGCCGTGCCCGAGGAAACGGTAACGACTCTCAAGGAGAACTCGGAATGGATCGCGAAGCGGTTGTCATCCGCCAGGAAATGAGCCAGACGCGGGCGGAGCTGGACCGCAAGATCACGCTCCTCGAGGCGCGCGCCCACGAGCTCGGTCCACGCACCGTCGCCGAGCGCTATCTGCCTGAGTACGCCGTCGACCGCGCCCTCGGCGCGGTGCTGACGCTGATGGGACTGGGACTCGCCTGGTCGGCGTCTCGCCGCCAGGAGCGGCGCGCCCGCATCCGCGCAGTCATGGCCAGCTACGGCCGCTGGTAGCTCCAGACCCGCCCCGCCTCTCTGCATACAGATCCGCGGCGATCGCGTTATCATGACGCGCCGTATCGGGACCCCGTCTGTCCCGACCCGGAGGACCGCCCCAGCGTCCAGAGAGGAAGCCCAGTGAACAGAAACGACCCGCGCGAAATCATCGATCGTAATCCGATGACCGTGGCCATGATCATCGTGGTCGGCCTGACCGTGCTCCTGAACGGCATGGATGGCTTCGACGTGCTGTCGATCGCCTTCGCCTCGCCCGGCATCGCCAAGGAATGGGGCATCGCCCAGACCGGCCTCGGCGTCGTGCTCTCGATGGAGCTGATCGGCATGGCGTTCGGGTCCGTGCTGCTCGGCGGCGTCGCCGACAAGATCGGCCGGCGTCCGACGCTGCTCGGCTGCCTCATCGTGATGGCGATCGGCATGCTGGGCGCGACCACCGCGGCCAGCCCGGTGCAACTGTCCATCTGGCGCGTGTTCACCGGCCTCGGCATCGGCGGGATGCTGTCGGGCACCAACGCGGTCGTCGCCGAGTTCTCGAACGCGAAGTGGCGGAGCCTCTGCATTTCGATCATGGTCATCGGGTACCCGCTCGGCGGGACGTTCGGCGGCATGTTCGTGGGGCGGCTGCTCAAGACGCACGACTGGCATTCGGTGTTCTACCTGGGCGCGGCGGCGACCGGCGTGCTCCTGCCGGCGCTCTATTTCCTGATGCCCGAGTCGATTCACTGGCTGGCGCGCAAGCAGCCGAAGGACGCGCTGCCGCGGATCAACAAGGCGTTGGCGAAGCTCGGACACCAGGCCATCTCGGCGCTGCCCGAGGTGCACGCGACGGAGCTGAAGAAGTCGGTGGGCGACATCTTCTCGCCCGGCCTCGCGACGGTCACGGTCATGGTCACGCTGGCCTACTTCTTCCACATCGTGACGTTCTATTACATCCTCAAGTGGACGCCGAAGGTCGTGGCCGACATGGGCTTCGCGGCGTCCGCGGCGAGCGGCATCCTCACGTGGGCGAATTTCGGCGGCGCGGTCGGCGGCGCGGTCTTCGGCATCCTGACCGCCCGCATCGGGCTGAAACCGCTCAGCATCGTCATCCTGGTGCTCACCTTCTTCGGCGTCGCCCTCTTCGGCCGCTCGCCGGCCGATCTCGGCACGATGTCGTACCTCGCCTTCATCGCGGGCTTCTTCGGCAACGCCGGCGTGTCGGGGCTGTACTCGATCGCCGCCTACGCGTTCCCGACGCACGTGCGCGCGACCGGCACGGGCTTCGTCATCGGCGTCGGCCGCGGCGGCGCCGTGCTCTCGCCGATCCTTGCCGGCTACCTGCTGGACGGCGGATTCAACGTGCCGACCGTGGCGCTCGTGATGGGCTTCGGCTCGCTCTTCGGCGCCATCGTGCTCATGTTCCTGAAGCTGGACACCTCCGCGTCGCTCGACCGCGTGCAGGAGCCGGCGATGTCGAGGGCCTGACACCTGGGTGGTGGTTAGTGGATGGTGGTTGGTGGTCTCTTGGCCACCAACTACTAACCACTAACTACTAACCACCACCAGCCACCATCCACCACCCACCATCCAGCGTGGGCTCCGCGGCGCTCCTCTCCATCTTCGGCAACGACCTGCTCCCGATCTTCGCGATCGCGGCGGTCGGCTATGCGGTCGCGCGGCTGACCGACGCGACAGCGCGCACGGTCTCCCGCATCACGTTCAACGCGCTCGCGCCCTGCCTCGTCTTCAACCTGCTCGTGACCTCGACGATCAGCCGCGCGGACTTCGGCCGGATGGCGCTCTTCTGCGTGCTGGTGACGGCGGCGGCGGGCCTCTTTGCGTGGCTGGCGGCGATTCCGCTGAAGCTCGACCATCCGACGCTCATCGCGTTCCTGCTCGTCGTGATGTTCTCGAACAGCGGCAACTACGGACTGCCGGTGGCGCTCTTCGCCTTCGGCCGTGAGGCACTCGCCCGCGCGACCATCTACTTCGTCACGAGCTCCGTGCTCACCTACACGTTCGGCGTGGTGCTGGCGGCAAGCGGCCGCCGAACCCTCGCGTCGGCCTTTGCCAACGTCCTTCGCGTGCCGACGATCTACGCGGTGGTGGCTGCCGTGGCGGTCATGTGGTCAGGGGTGACGGTGCCGGCGATGGTGATGCGGCCGATCGGGATGCTGAGCGATGCCGCGCTGCCACTGATGATCCTGGTGCTCGGCATGCAGCTCGAACGCGCGACGATGCCCGAGCGGCCTGCGGTCGTGGCTGCGGCGGTCATCCTCTCGCTTCTGGTGACGCCGCTTGCCGCGATCGGCATCGCGCTCGCGCTCGGCCTCCAGGGAACGACGCTTCAGGCCGCGGTGATGCAGGCCTCGATGCCGGCGGCGGTCGTGACGACGATTCTGGCGCTGGAGTACGAAGTCTCGCCCGGGTTCGTGACGAGCGTCGTCGTGGTGTCGACGATACTGAGTCCCTTCACGCTGACGTTCCTCATCGCCTACCTGCAGCGCGGCTGACCGGCAGCCGCACGAGCGATCCCGGCCGCGGGTTGCGACGCCGAATCGACACGCCTATGCTTCCGAATCGGAGATGGCTCTTCTGTGCCTGGAACCATCCGAGCTTTCGAGCAGGACGACAGACGTTCTGCACGTTCGAGATGGTGACGGGTCGGCGGCCGGTGACGCGCCTCACGCAGCGCGGCGCGAGGGAATCCAACCGGGAGCTACCGGCGGGGGCGCCGGTAATGGCCGCTGCGGCCGCCCTTCTTCTCCTCCACGCAGATGTCGCCGATGACCATCGTCTTGTCGACGGCCTTGACCATGTCGTAGATGGTGAGCGCGGCGACCGCGACGGCCGTGAGCGCCTCCATCTCGACGCCGGTCTGGGCGCTCGTGCGCACGCGTGCCTCGATGCGGTATCCGCGGCGGGTCGGGGTGAGATCGACGCTCACGTGCGTCAGCGGAAGCGGATGACAGAGGGGAATGAGCGCGGAGGTCTGCTTGGCGGCCATGATGCCGGCGAGCCGCGCCGACTGCAGCGGGTCGCCCTTCTTCACGGCGCCGGCGCGAATCAGCTTCAGCGCCTGGGCGCTCATGGTGATCTCACCGCGCGCGGTCGCCTCTCGCGAGGTCACCGGCTTCTCGCCGACGTCGACCATGCGCACCTCGCCGCGCGGCCCGACGTGCGACAGGCGGGGTTTACTTGCCACTGGTATCCCCTTGAGCGAGGTAGAAGGAGAGGCTTTCGAGCGAGACGGTCAGGTCGACGCTCTTGAGCTTCACATCGGCCGGCACCTTGATCGCGCCCGGCGAGAAGTTGAGGATCGCCTTGATGCCGGCGTTCACAACCTGATCGACGACCGGCTGCGAGTGCTGCGCAGGCACCGCGATGACGGCGATGTCGAGCCGGTCGCGGCGCGAGACGCGCTTGAGATCCTTGATGTCGTGGATCGGCACGCCGCCGCGGGACTCCTGCCCGATCTTCTCGCTCGCCGCGTCGAAGAGCGCCGCGATTTCGAAGCCTTCCTGCCGAAAGCCGGGGTAATCGGCGAGCGCGAGCCCGAGATTGCCGGCGCCCATGATCGCCACGTGCAGACGGCGATCGAGGCCGAGGATCTGGCGCAGATGCCGGCGCAGTTCCTTGACGTAGTAGCCAACGCCGCGGACGCCGAACTCGCCGAAGTACGCCAGGTCCTTGCGGATCTGGGCCGCATTGAGCTGGAACTGCTCGGCGAGGACCTGAGAGGAAATCGTTTCCACGCCCGCGCCATCGAGCTCATTGAGGCAGCGGAGATAGATCGACAGCCGGTTCGTCGTGAGCTCGGAGACC
>CAYRZM010000094.1:0-6009 GCA_964428685.1 uncultured Devosia sp.
GATCGTCGCCTGCCGGATCTTTTCTGCGCTGTCTTCGAGCGTCACCACGGTTTCGAGCTCGTAGCTCATCCCCGTCTCGCGCGCCGCCGCCATCAGTCCGTCGCGCAGATGCCGGCCGAACATGTAGCGCGGGTTGGTCGAAATCATCGAGACATGCTTGCGCCCCTTGGCGTGGAGCCGCTTCACCGCCGCATAGGCGAAGGCAAAATTGTCGTAGTCGACATAGGCGTGCGGTGCCCCTTCGCTGCGGCCGTGCGTGACGAACGGAAAGCCCGCTTCGAGCAGCACCTTGACCCGCGCATCGTCGGGTTCGGTGCGGGAAAAGATCACCCCGTCGGCCATCCGGTTGTCGAGGATGTAGTTGACCGGATCGAGCGGCGCGGCGCCGCGGCTCGGGGTGATCACAAGATGGTAGGGCGTGCCGCGCAGCGAGCCGGTGAGGCCGCTCACCAGCGACTGCCCGAAATTGAGGATTTCGTCGTGCGGATCGAGGATCAGGCTGATGACATGGGTGCGCCCGGTCTTGAGCCTGAGCGCCGTGCGGTCGGGCACGTAGCCGATCTCCTCGGCCACCTGCCGCACCCGCGCCCGCGTTTCGGCCGAAAGCTCGGGCGCGTTGTTGAGCGCGCGCGACACGGTGGTCACGGCAAGTCCGGTCAGCCCTGCGATCGTGCGCAGGGTCGGGCGGTCGCTCCGCGGCGGTCCCGGCCGGGGCGAAGAGCCCCGGCGGGGCTCGAGCTCGGACAAAAGTTTTCCCTCCATCGCAAAGCCGCCCGGTCTGCTGCCCGGCTGGCCATCGCTCCCGGCGGCAACTCACCACGCCATCCGGGCGCTTTCAAGCCACCGGCACCGGAGCAGGCGCCCCTCGGCGATAAAACGAAAGTGGCGCTTGCCTTTGCGCCCGAAAAGGCCCAACTGGGAGCAGCGCCGGAGGTTCGCCGCCGGCCTGCGCGTTTGCAACTGGGCCTTTGAGCCCCAGCCGGAAAGGGACGAAGAATGATCCATCTCGATCGCATCGCGACCCACGCCCGGATTCAAGCCAAACGCGTAAGCACCTCCAAATGGTGTCGCCGAAACTGGCGAATGTGATCCTCCGGCTCTAGCCGCCCGTCACGCCGTCGTCTCAGTTTTCCGCTAGCACCCCGGTCGCCGGATTCGGCGCCGTCGGAGGCCCGTCCCATGCAGCAGCTCGTTTCACGTCCGCCCGCCAGCCGCCCCATCGCCATCGAAGTCGATGGCGAGCCGCTGGGCGTCGTCGTGCCCCATGCCGAGGGCTACCGCTTCCTCGCGGTCAAGCTTCCCGCCTTCGATCTCGATGGCCGCCTGTTCGATTCCCCCGAACGGGCGCGCGCCGCCCTGAGCGCGGTGGTCCACGGCGAGGCCGCACCCTGAGCGTCCGGCCAAAACAAAACCCCCGCCGGCAACCGGCGGGGGTCTCGATGTCGGTGCGGTAGGGCCGATCAGCCGGCCGAGGACGACGAGGCCGGGGCCATCGTGTCGGTCGAGGCCGGGGCCATCGCCGAGGAGGACGCCGGAGCCATCGTGTCGGACGACGACGGCGCCATCGGCGCAGCCGACGACGAAGCCGGGGCCGCTTCCGAAGACGACGAGGAGACGACGACCGCGCTCGAGGACGAGCTGACGGTGGTCGTGGTCGGCGTGCCGCGGTTGAAGATCCAGATGAGGCCGATGATGACGATCACGGCCACGATGATGATGATCCAGGTGTTGCGGTTCATAGGGAAGACCCTTCGTTGGAGGAGTTTGGACCGGGAAGAATGCTGTCGATCTTGCCTGACGCTTGGCCGCTTCCCTGAGTGAACAGCCAGTGATTGTTATCCGTCATTGGCGGCGTTGAGTTCCGCCGGCGCTTTGCCGTCATCTTCTTGTGCGCTGCCGCGTAGCGCATTTTCCACTGCCTCGGCAAGGGCCACCACATCGATCGTCCCCTTGATCGGATAGGCGGTGAGCCGGTCGCTGCGGCCAGCGGGGGCGCCGCCCTGACCCTGTTCGCCGAGTTCGTGCACCAGCGCGTTGAGCACCAGATCCTCAGTCAGATCTTCAGCCATGTCCGGACACCTCGATGCCGCCCTTGCCCACCGAAATCTCGAGATGGGGCTGCTGCGACTGCTGGTAGACGAGGTAGCCCGCCAGCAGCAGGAGCGCGGCGGTCAGCACTCCGACCAGCGCATAGAGATTGTTCCGGCTCATGATTTCGACCCCGATCATGGACGCATTTCGGACTTGAACGCCGGTCCAGCCGAAAGGTTCAAGACCCGGCGAGCCGGCCCAGGGCTTTGAGGAATTCGCCGACGCCCTCCGCCAGCGCCCCGGAATTGTCGATCCGCACCGCGCCCGGCGGCACTTCGGCCGCCTCGCGGGCGAGACGACCGGCGATCTCGGCTTCGCCCTCCCGGCCGCGCCCGGCGAGACGGCGGGCGCGCACCTCCGGAGCAGCGTCGACGAGGATCACCGCTGTTCCCGGGAACTTCGCTTCCGCCGCGGCGACGGTCGCGCGGGAGGCGTTGAGCACGACCGTCCGCCCGGCGGCGACGTCGCCGGCGATGCTGGCGGGCAGGCCGTAGTGAAGTCCATGCGCTTCCCAGCTCAGCGCATAGGCGCCGCCCGCCGCCCGTTCGGCGAATTCCGCTTCGTTCACGGAGTCGTGATCTTCGAGCGCCGCCACCGCCGGACGCGTCACCACCCGGCGCGGGAACACGAAGCGGCTGTTGCCCGCGAGCGCGGACTTGGCGGCGGCAATCAGCGTGTCCTTGCCGGCGCCGGAGGGACCGACGACGAGGACGAGCCGACCGGCCATCAGCTCACCCGGCGCCCCTGCCGCCACACGCCCTTGACCACCGGCATGCCGCCATGGAGCCGCACCCGCACGAGGTCGGCGCGCTTGCCCACGACGATCTCGCCGCGGTCATGCAGATGCGCCGCATGCGCCGGGTTGGCCGAAACCATGCGGATGGCGTCGGGCAATTCGACAGTGTCGGCGAGGTCGGGCAGCATGAACGCCGCGAGCAGCAGCGCACCCGGCACATAGTCCGAGCTCAGCACGTCGAGGCAGCCCTGCCGGGCAAGATCGGCGGCGGCGATATTGCCCGAATGCGAGCCACCGCGGACGACATTGGGCGCGCCCATCAGCACCGCGAGCCCAGCAGCGTGCGAGGCCTGCGCCGCGACCAGCGTCGTCGGGAATTTGGCGATGTCGACGCCGTCGCGCACCGATTCCTCGACCTGCTCCGTCGTCGCATCGTCGTGGCTCGCAAAGGCGAGGCCGGCGGCGTGGCCGCGCGCGAGGATCGCGCGCCGGTTGGCATCGGCGTAGAGCGCCTGCTCCGCCTGCCGCGTCTCGATGAAGGTGTCCATCTCGGCATCGCTGAGGCCGAGCTTGCCCTTGTAGTATTGCACGTAGCCGCCGAGCTTCTGGTACTGCCGCTGCCCCGGCGTGTGGTCCATCACCGAGGCCAGTTTCACCAGCGGCCGCGTGATCAGCCGGTCGAAATCCTCGACCACGTCGGGCGTCGGCAATTCGCAGCGGAGGTGGATCAGGTGGTCCGAGCGGAGCCGCCCGTCGCCGACCGCCGTTTCGATCGCGCCCACCATTTCCTCGACGTGCTGCGCCATGCCCGGGAACTCGGGGTCCGAACCCACCCGCACCGCATCGAACACGGTCGTGATGCCGGCGCCCGAAATCTGCACGTCATGCGCCTGCAGCGCGCCCAGCGTGTTCCAGTAGACGCCCGGTCGCGGCCGGTAGTGGTTCTCGAACTGGTCGGTGTGCAGTTCGACGAGGCCCGGGATCAGATAATCGCCCTCGAAATCCTCGCCGGCAGCGCTCGGTCCCGGCGCCACGTCGGCGATCAGCCCGTCGTCGATGCGGAGGCTCCCCTCGACCACGGCGTCAGGCAGCACCATGCGGGCATTGCGGAAGATCGTCTCGGCCATCACGCGGCTCCTCGCAGGGGATAGTCGTTGAGACGCTCGAACGCCGCCCCCGGCCCGGCTTCGCGGAAAAGCACCAGCCGGTCAAGCATCGGCGGCGGGTTGAGCGCCGGTGCGAACCAGCCGCGCGCCGCCTCGACCAGCGCCTCGCGGCCGGCCTCGGGCAGTCGGTCGGTGAGCGTCATGTGGAACTGGAACTGTTCGAGCACGTACGGATAGCCGTATGCGTCGACCAGCTCGACCTGCCGCGGCGTCAGCGGCGCCTTGAGCCGGCGCGCCCGCTCTTCATCCGGCAGCGGCGCCCGGAACGGCTCGAACGCCGCCACCACATCGGCGGCGAATGCCGTGAGTGCCGCCAGCTGCGGCTCGGGCGTGAGCGCAAGGAAGCCCTCCAGCAGCCGCGGCGCGAGATCGCCGATGGCGACCGGCGCGCGGGTGGCCGCGAACGCCGCGAGCGCCGCGACCAGCTCCGCGGGCGACTGGCCGGCGGCGAGCGCCATCGGCGCCTTGAGCGTTGCGTGAAACCCATAGCGCCGCGCCGACACCGTGAGCAGCGCGAGGTCGGCCTGCGCCAGCCAGGCTTCGGCGCGCGCGTCGAGCGCCGAGCCTCGGGCAGGGGCGTAGTAGATCGCGTAGCGCTCGGTCATGGGGGGTGACGCCGGGGAGGGGGACTGGCTAGTCAGCGCAGATGACGGCAATGTGACGCGCGAGGCAACGTCCGGGGGCTCCGTGGATCGCGCATTGCTCGAAAGCCTGTTCCGCGCCGCCGTGGCTGCCGCCGATCCGGCGCGCGCCGTCGCCGCCCACCTGCCCGCGCGCCCGCGCGGCCGCACCGTCGTCGTCGGCGCCGGCAAGGCCTCCGCCCGCATGGCGCAGGCGCTGGAGGCGGCGTGGGACGGACCGCTCGAGGGCCTGGTGGTGACGCGCTACGGCACCGCCGTGCCAACCCAGCGTATCGAGGTCATCGAAGCCGCCCACCCGGTGCCCGACGAGGCCGGCTATCTCGCCGCCCGGCGGATGATGGCCAGGGTCCACGGCCTCGGCCCCGACGATCTGGTCGTCGCGCTCATTTCGGGAGGGGGCTCCGCGCTGCTGCCCGCGCCGGGCCCCGGGATGACCTTCGAGGACGAGCAGGCGGTGACGCGAACGCTTCTCGCCTCGGGTCTCCCCATCGCCACCATGAACCGTATCCGCAACGAGCTGAGCGCCATCAAGGGCGGCCGGCTCGCGGCGCTCGCGGCCCCCGCCCGCGTCGCAACGCTGGTGGTGTCCGACGTGCCCGGCGACGATCCGGCGCTCGTCGCCTCCGGCCCCACCGTGCCGATGGAAACCTCGCGCGCCGAGGTCCGACATCTCGTTGCGCTTCATGGCCTCGTGCTGCCGCCCGCCGCGACGGGGCTCCTCGCGTCCACCGACAATCCCGCCCCGGCGCCCGGCGATCCGCGCTTTGCCCGCAACGACGTCCGCGTCATCGCGTCCGCCGCGCTCTCGCTCGAAGCCGCGGCGGCGGAGGCCGCGCGCGCCGGCATCGCCGCCCACATTCTCTCCGACGCCATTGAGGGCGAGGCGCGCGACGTGGGCACGGTGCTCGCCGCGCTGGCCCGGGAAGTGCGGGCGCGCAACCGGCCGTTCAAGAGGCCCGCGCTGCTGCTGTCGGGCGGCGAAACCACCGTCACCGTGCGCGGGCAGGGCAAGGGCGGCCGCAACAGCGAGCTGCTCTTGAGCTTCGCCCTCGCCATCGATGGGGTCGATGGCATCAGCGCGCTCGCCGCCGACACCGACGGCATCGACGGCATGGCCGACAACGCCGGGGCCTTCGCCGACGGCACCTCGGCCGCCCGCATGCGCGCCGCCGGGATCGATCCGCGCGCCGCGCTCGCCGCCAACGACGCCCACCGCGCCTTCGCCGCCATCGGCGACCTGCTGGTCACCGGCCCGACGGGCACCAACGTCAACGATTTCCGCGCCATCCTGGTGCGCTGACGCAGGGATGCCCGGGCCTCGTGGTTCGACAGGCTCACCATGAGGTCCTCATCGGCATCGGACCCTCAAGTAGCC
>CAYRZM010000095.1:0-27662 GCA_964428685.1 uncultured Devosia sp.
TCCTCGCCGCCCTCGCCGGTGTTGGACTTGCCGCCAATCCGGTTCATGGCAATGGCGAGCGTGGTGTGCGCCTCGCGCGAAATCGAGCCGTAGGACATGGCGCCGGTCGAGAAGCGCCTGACGATCTCGGCGGCGGGCTCGACTTCCTCGAGCGCCACGGGCGCGCGGCCATCCTCGTCGGCAGTCTTCAGCCGGAACAGCGAGCGGATGGTGACGTAACGGTCCTCGACTTCGTTCACGAGGCGCGAGAACTCGCGGTACTTGTCGCGGGCATTGCCGCGCGCGGCGTGCTGGAGGTTGCTGACGGTCTCGCTGCGCCACACATGCGCCTCGCCGCGGAAGCGGAACTGGTAGTCGCCGCCCACTTCGAGCGTATCTTCGAGCACCGGATCGTCGCCGAACGCGGCCTTGTGGCGGCGCACGGTTTCCTCGGCGATCTCCTTGAGCCCGGCGCCCTCGATGGTGGTCGCGGTGCCGGTGAAATAGGTCGAGACGAACTCGCTGCTCAGCCCCACGGCGTCGAAGATCTGCGCGCCGCAATAGGACTGGTAGGTCGAGATGCCCATCTTGGCCGTGACCTTGAGGATGCCCTTCCCGATGGCCTTGATGTAGCGGTAGACGAGCTCGTGCTCGTCGACCTCTTCGGGCAGCTCGTCCTTCATGGCGATCAGCGTGTCGAAGGCGAGATAGGGGTTGATGGCTTCCGCGCCATAGCCGGCCAGCGCGCAGAAGTGATGCACTTCGCGCGCCTCGCCGGTCTCGACCACGAGGCCGACCGACGTGCGCAGGCCCTTGCGGATCAGGTGATGGTGGATGCCCGCGGTCGCCAGCAGCGCCGGAATCGGAATGCGGTCCGGCCCGGTCATCCGGTCGGAGAGGATGATGATGTTGTCGCCCGAATGGACGGCGAGCTCGGCGTCCGAGAACAGCTGGTCGAGCGCCGCCTCCATGCCGGCGGCGCCGTCGGCGGCCGGGTAGGTGATGTCGAGCGTCTTCGACCGGAACGGGTTGTCCTCCATCGCGCCGATGGCGCGGATCTTTTCGAGATCGGCGTTACTGAGGATCGGCTGGTGGACTTCGAGCCGCTTGCGGTTCCCCTGGCCTTCGAGGTCGAGAATGTTCGGCCGCGGCCCGATGAAGCTCACGAGGCTCATCACCGATTCCTCGCGGATCGAGTCGATCGGCGGGTTGGTGACCTGCGCGAAGTTCTGCTTGAAGTAGGTGTAGAGGAGCTTGCTGCGGTCGCTCAGCGCCGAGATCGGCGTGTCGGTGCCCATCGAGCCCACGGCTTCCTGGCCGGTGGTCGCCATCGGCGGCAGGATGAGCTTGATGTCTTCCTGCGTGTAGCAGAAGGCCTGCTGCAGGTCGAGCAGTGGAACGTCGTTCCGCGGGGCCGCGGCCGGCACTTCGGGCAGCCCTTCGAGCTGGATCTGGGTGCGCGCCAGCCACTGCTTGTAGGGGTTGGCGTTGGCGAGCTCGGCCTTGATCTCCTCGTCGGAGACGATGGCGCCCTTCTTCAGATCGATCAGCAGCATCTTGCCGGGCTGCAGCCGCCACTTGCGGATGATCTTTTCGGGCGGGATGGGCAGCGTGCCCATTTCCGACGCCATGATGACGCGATCGTCGTCGGTGACGATGAAGCGCGCGGGCCTGAGGCCATTGCGGTCGAGCGTCGCGCCGATGTGGATGCCGTCGGAAAAGGCCATGGCGGCCGGCCCGTCCCACGGCTCCATCAGCGCCGCGTGGTACTCGTAGAAGGCGCGCCGGTCCTCATCCATCAGCGGGTTGCCCGCCCAGGCCTCGGGGATGAGCATCATCGCCGCGTGCGGCAGCGAGTAGCCGCCGCGCGTCAGAAATTCGAGCGCGTTGTCGAAGCAGGCGGTGTCCGACTGGCCGGGATAGGAGATCGGCCAGAGCTTCTGGATGTCGGCACCGAAGAGCTCCGACGACACCGACGCCTGCCGCGCCGCCATCCAGTTGACGTTGCCGCGCACGGTGTTGATCTCGCCGTTGTGGCAGACGAAACGGTAGGGATGCGCCAGCCGCCAGCTCGGGAAGGTGTTGGTCGAAAAGCGCTGATGCACCAGCGCCAGCGCCGAGGCGAAATCGGCATCGCGCAGGTCGGCATAGTAGGCGCGCAGCTGCGCGGCGAGGAACATGCCCTTGTAGATCAGCGTGCGGCAGCTCATCGAGACGACGTAGAAGTCGTTGGGCTTGCCCTCGAAGGCCGAGTAGATCTTGCCCGAGCAGACCTTGCGGATGATGTAGAGCTTGCGCTCGAACGCCTCGTCGTCGGCGACGCGGGTGCCGCGGCCGATCACCACCTGGCGGTGAAAGGGCTCGGTAGCGACGATCTCGGGCGCCTTGCTGAGCGAGGAATTGTCGACGGGCACGTCGCGCCAGCCGAGCACGGTCTGGCCCTCGTCCTCGATGACCTTTTCGACCACCTTTTCCATCTTGATGCGCAGGTCGCGGTCCTGCGGGAAAAAGATGTGCGACACGGCATAGTGGCCGACGGGGGGCAGGGAGATGCCCTCCTTGCCCATCTCGCGCACGAAGAAGGCGTGCGGGATCTGCACCATGATGCCGGCGCCGTCGCCCATCAGCGGGTCGGCACCCACGGCGCCGCGATGCTCGAGGTTTTCGAGGATGTCGAGGCCGTTGGCGACGATCTGGTGGGTGGGCCGGTTCTTGAGATCGACGATGAAGCCGACGCCGCAGGCATCGGACTCGCGGACGGGGTCAAACAGGCCGAACGCCTGGGGACGGACATTTTTGCGAATGGCCAGGTCCGAGGCGGGAAATGATCCGGTCCTTGTCTCAGCCATCTTGCTTGTCCTTGTCCTGGGGTTCGTCGATCCGGCGAGCCGGTGTTGGTTCCTTTCGACACGCCTTGTGCCCGGGCCGCACACAGTACGGTTCAGGCCGCTCGGCGCAATGCTTTATTCGGGGGAGCGGCTCTGCATCCAAATGGCCGCTCATTCGGGCTCTGTGCCCCGCCTCCCGTTTCCGCTCTCGACAAGCGGGCCAGCCGGTCCGGCGTGTGAACAATTCCGGGGAGACCGGTGGTCCACTTTTTAAGACAGCAACGCTGTCCTATCGAGGCTACAATGTCACAACTGCGTGACGGGGGCAAGCGGCTTGCGCGGGAGATTCTTTCCCGCCGAATGGGCTAGACCCGCACCCAGTCGGGCGGCAGGCGGGCATCCATGTCGACGGGGGCTTTGTAGCCGGGTCCGAACCAGCGCGACGGTGCCGCCACGATCTTGTCCGGTGCACGTCCGAGCCACGCGGCCCACCAGGCAAAGGACGAGTTCGGAATGATGAAGTGGCGGCAGAGCGACATCAGCCGGAAATCCTCGAGCGTGTCGAAGCCGCGCACCGGCACCAGGTCGGGCCAGTGCGCCAGCATGGCAGCGGCATCCTCGATCTCGTCCGAAAAGAGAAACCATGTCGGCCGGGCACCGCTCGCCTCGATGACGGCGCGGGCGCGGTTGTAGTGGTCGGCACCGAGCAGCGGGAAGATGTCGGGGCTGGTGCGGTAGTCGCCACGCCGCACGTGGACCATCACCGGGCAGGAGGCGGCGCGGATGCGGCGCTCCATCTCGGCGACGCGCGGCACCTTGAGCCTGTCCGTGTCGAAGGCCTGACGGATCTCGTCCTCCGCGCCGGCGAAATAACGCCAGCTCTGGAAATAGCCGATGAGGAAGCAGGGGGGCTCGGCGTCGAAGAACCAGGGCTCGAGGTCGCGTTGCTCGCGATAGCGCTCGGGGCCGGGACGCCACCGGCCGCCCGTCGCCTCGCGGGCCAGCCGCTCCAGCTTCCACCAGGTCGGCTTCCAGGCTCTGAGCGTGATGCCGAAGGCGGGTACACCCAGCCTGCGAAAATCCGAGCTGGCGAACGTGCGCAGGTCGAAGCGGAGATCGCCGCCGAGCCGCTTGGCCAGCGCATGGCCCGCGGCGTAGGAAAAGAGCTGGTTACCCAGCCCACCCGACATGGTCAGCGCGACGAGGTTTCGCGGCGCCACCGGGTCTAGCCGTCCGCTTTCGCGCGGGGGCGCAACCGGCGCAGCGAGCGCTTGAGGCCGAGATGCGCGCGTTCAAGCCACGGGCGGTCGTAGAACGACGATTCCGTCCGAACCGGCTCGGGCGCGCCGACCACCCCGCCTCGCGCCTCGAGCTCCCCCAGCAACGCATCGAGCCGCGCCAGCATATTGTGCTCCCACAGCATGCGGCGCTTCGCTTCGGCGACAGCCCCGGCCGACCGGCTGTCGAGATCGGAGTCGAGGATGGCGGCGATGGTGGCGATGGCCACGTCCGGCTTCGCGATATCGATCGCCGCTAGCGACTGCGGGTCGATGTCGGCGGTGATGTCAGGCGCGCCATAATAGATGGGGAAGCAGTTGCGCAGCAGCGGGTCGGCGAGCTTTTCGGTCCAGTAGCGCGGCAGCGCGACGTTCTCGAGAGCGATATGATAGCGGTAGGGCGCGAGGCCGAGCTCCTTGTCGGCGATAGGCCGCACGCCGCGTCCGAAAAAATCGATGCGATCGCCCAATTCCGCCCGCAGGCGCTCGACGAAGGCGAGCCGCAGGCGATGGCCGGGCGTCTTGTCGGCGGTGGAGGTGATGCAGGAACAGAGCCGCGATTTCGCAGGCGCCGGCTCGAGCTCCGCAAAGCTCAGCCAGCGGCCGCCGCGCGGGTTGAGGGCCTCGATCCCGACATGCCACGGCAGGAACGGCGCGCGCGTCAGGCAGTTGGGGTGGGGCAATTGCGGGTCCACCGAGACCGCCGTGCCGAACTGGGCGAGATAGGCCGGCTCGAAGGGCCGCACCGACGGAGGCTCGCCCGAAAGGAACAGGGTGCGCTCGCGCGGGAAGCGGAGGTCGGCGCCCTCGGGCACGTCGTTCAGCACGACCAGCCAGTCGGCGGGCTCGGAACTGGCACCGAACAGAAAGCGCGTCGTCCCGATGATGCCGTCCCCGCGCGGGGTCTGGCGCCGGAAGGGCCAGAGCGTTTCGCCCTCGACAAATCGAACGGTCCGCAAGCGAAGCTCCCGGCGGTGACGCGGGCATCGCCGCACGTCCGTTATGTCAGCGCGAGATCGACCTCGCAACGCGTCCAGCGCCCGGAGCGGATCGGGTTCAGCCGGCTCCAGATCATGGTGAGCACACCGCGATCGCGCTTGCGATGAAGATCGAAAATGAGGCCGTAATTGGCGGCCGGCCGGTCGATCCCGTCGATGGCGCGTGACAGGGCCGGCCGGGGCGCATTGTGTCCGTACTGGGTCGGATCGGGGAAATGCGGCAGGTCGTGGCGGCAGGCGACGATGGTGAGCACCGACTGATCGTGCCGGTGCTCGCGGAAACCCGGGAGGTTGTCGAGGCCCTGCGTGTTGGGCTGGTCGGTCAGGACGCGGGGGTCGGCGGTAGCGGCAAAGGTCTCGCGCAGGAAGTCGCGGGCCTGCGGGCCGTTGCGATAGATCTGCACGCCGCTCATCAACTGCTGCGCCTGGTGAACAGCCGGAGTGTCGCCGCCGAGCAGCACGAAGCAGTCGCGCTTGGTCCACAGACCCGTCGGATAGCTGATCGGGCCGTCCGGGATCGGGAACGTGTGCTCGAACAGCATGATCGGGTGCGCGAGCGCATGGGCCAGCAGCGGCGCCGGGTCGCCGACCATGTGCATGCCGGCGTCGGTGTACAGCACGATCGTATCGTCGGGGCAGTTCTCGAGCGCGTGGAGGATGATGGCCGGCTTCCACAGCCAGTAACCGCCGCCGCGCGGCTGCGACATGATTTCGGGATAGCGCCGCGCCAGATCGGCCACGACCGGGTGATGCCGCGTGTAGGCATAGGTCTTGATGCCGAAGCGGGCGCTCGACGCGCGCAACCGGCGCACCGAGCGCGTCATGTTGACGGTGCCGAAGGTGATGTGGCGGACTTTGGTCATGCGGGTGCTGCTAGCGCGGCCTAGGGCAGGAAGTCCATCGCGCGCTTGCCGTTACCGGTGAGATCGGACCAGACCTTGCCGCTCCCCGTCAGAATGTCGCGCTCGACAGCATGCCGCAGCGCAAACCAGCGCCGCCGCAGCGGCGGGAGGGCGACCGGCGCCAAGCGCGCGGCAAAAGCCGGCTTGATGACGCTGGCTTCGATGGGAACGGCCGACGTCTCCAGGCGGTCGGCCTGCACGGCGAGTCCGGGAACCGCCTGCACCAACCCGGTGCGGCGCCCCCACCCACCGGCCGGGTCGAAGAGAATGTGATCGATTGGACGGCCGTAGAGGCCATCGCGCCCAGCCAACTTCTCCGCGCAACGCCGCGCGATCAGGTAGGCGGCCGAGCCACCCGTCGAGCTTCGCGGACGATGGAGGCCGATGCTGCCAAGTTTCAGGTCCGGCTGGGCGTTGACCCGCAACGGGTAGAGGTTGGTTTCGATGCGGGCGAGGTCGGGGAGATCGCGCGTGCCTTCCCATTGCGCGAGGAACGCCGGCAGCGCGCTCGAGAGCACCACGTCGTCCTCGAGGATCAGCGCATAAGGCGCGCCGGTCGCGAGCAGCGCCCGCCAGGACTTAAGATGGCTCATCGAGCAGGCGAGTTCGACCGGATGCACCCAGTGATAGCGGTGCGGGTCGCAATAGCGGGCGATGTCGCGAGGGGCGAGGCCGGCCGGGGTCACGGCCTCGATACGGGATGCGCCGAGGCCGAGCGCCGCGAGCTGCGCATCGAGCGCCGCGGCCCGGCGCGGCGCCGTCGCCAGGTTGATATAGAAGATCGGGACCAAGCCGGGACCGCTCCGCCGATCGCGGAGCCAGGCCCCGCTTACTGCAGGTGGCTCTTCAAGAACCACATGTCCTTGTCAAGGTCGCGGGAGAACGAGGTGAAGATGTCGGCGGTGCCGGCATCCCCCGCATCGTCGGCGGTGTCGATTGCCTCGCGCACCGCCTTGCTGAGCGCGGCGAAGCGGTCGACGAGCGCGCCCACATGGTCTTCCATCTTGTGGATGTTGGTGGGGTAGGCGGCGAGCGTGGTGGCGTCGCCGACGGTCTGGGTCGTGCCGAGCGCCACGCCGTCGAGCTGGGCCACTCGTTCGGCCACGGTGTCGGCATTGGTGTCGAGCCGGGCGCGGACGTCGTCCAGCAGCTCGTGGACGCCGATGAAGGAGGGGCCCTTGAGGTTCCAGTGCGCCTGCTTGACGGCCAGCGACAGGTCGATCGCGTCGGCCAGCCGTGCGTTGCAAAGGGCGATCATGGCTGTCTTGGTGTTGGACTTGAGGCCGATATCGGGGGACTTCATGCGACGCTTCCTTGGTTGACGCCTGACGCGCCTCAAACCCTTAGCGCGTCCCGGAGGTTCCCGCCGCAACAAAAAGCGCGGGTCCCGAGGGGCCCGCGCCAAACATTCCAATCGCCTGTCCGGTCAGGAGGGAGCAGCCCAGCTGTCATCTGCGCTCTGGATTGAACGGCCGCCGGGAGGGCGTCCGTTCGACCAACCGAAGCTTTCTGCGCTCAGGCTTGAGCGGCCGCCGGGAGGGCGACCGCTCAACCAACCGCCTTGGGGGGACAGGCTGTTCGTGACCGGAAAGCTTAGTTGACCGACTCGATGGTCTTGGGCGCCTGGCCGTTGATGGCCACGGTGCGGGCCTTCTTGGACTCGGGAACCTCGCGCTTGAGCTCGACATGGAGCAGGCCGTTGGCGAGCGAGGCGCCCGTCACTTCGACATACTCGGCGAGCTGGAAGCGCAGGTCGAAGGCGCGCTCGGCAATGCCGCGGTGGAGGAATTCGCGGGCTTTCTCCTCGGTCACCGGGGCCTTGGCGCCCTTGACGGTGAGGCTGTTCTCCTTGGCCTCGATCACGAGGTCGCTCTCGGCAAAGCCGGCGACGGCGATCGAGATGCGATAGGCGTCCTCACCGACCTTCTCGATGTTGTAGGGCGGGTAGGTCTTGGCTTCCTGGCCGACGAGGCCGTCAAGGCGCGAAAACAGCCGGTCGAAGCCGACGGTCGAACGGTAGAAGGGGGAAAAATCGTAGGTCTGCATGGCACATTCTCCAGCGTGAGCAACGTGAATCTGCGGGTGTCCCATACGCCTTCCCATCAGCGGCGAAGGCGGATTCCCGGGTGGCCCGGTCCCCGGCATCGGCCGGCGGACAGCGTTGAGATAGGGGCGATTTCGGCGGGTTCAAGGGCCGCTGCGGGGCCTTGCGGCCGGGCTCGCGCCGCGCTTGATTGCCGGCGGAAATCGCTTTTTTTTCGGAGACAGGACGTGCCCGCAATCCTCAAGGCCCTCGTGACGGTCTATGCGCGCGACATGGCGCGCAGCGCCGCCTTTTACGGCAGCGTTCTCGGCTTGACGCAGACCTACCGCTTTCCCGCGTCCGGCACGCCAGAGCATGTGGAGTTCTCGGCCGCCGGCGTCACCCTCGCGGTGAGCTCCGACGCGGGCCTCAAGTCCCACGGCATGCCGGCCTCCTCGCCGGGTCATCCCTTCGAGCTCGGCCTCAAGACCGACGACGTCGACACCACCGTGGCCGAGCTCCGGGCGCAGGGCGTGACCGTGCTGCGCGAGCCGTTCTCGAGCGCCGCGGGCAACCGGGTCGCCTACATCGCCGATCCGGACGGCAACTGGATCTCGCTCTATCACAATCTCAGGTGATCCGGTCCGGGCGGCCGATTGCGGCGGGCCGCCCCGCCGATGAACCGAAACTGAACGCGGCTCTCAGCGTCGCTTCAGTCCGCTCCTCCTAAAAGCAGCACTGTGCTCGCTGTCTGCTGCAACGGCACAAACCGAATGCGTCGCCGTCACCCGCCCCCCGCACGGCGATCAATTCTGAGGAAAGCCAGTGTCTCACCCGAGACGCTGGCTTTTCCGCATCCGGGGCTTCAACTATGCCCCCGCCATGGACGCGATCGTCGACCCCGCCGGACCGCAATTTGCCGTGCTGGCCTCCAATCCCGCTCCCGAGGGGATGCGCGGGGGCTATTTCACGACGCCCGACAAGATCCGGCTGCGCTACGCGACCTTCCCCAAGACCGCCGGGGCGGCCAAGGGCACGGTCTGCCTAGTGCAGGGGCGGACCGAGTTCATCGAGAAGTATTTCGAGACCGTCGCCGATTTCCAGAAGCGCGGCTTTGCCGTCGCCACCTTCGACTGGCGCGGGCAGGGCGGCTCGCAGCGGCTGATCGGCAATCCGTCGCTCGGCTTCGTGCGCTCGTTCGACGACTACTGGACCGACCTCAGGACGTTCCACGCCAACGTGCTCTTGCCCGACTGTCCGGCGCCCTATTACCTCGTGGGCCATTCGATGGGCGGGCTGGTGTCGCTGATCGCCGGCACCCGCGACCGCATGATGTTCGACCGGATTTTCCTCAGCGCGCCGATGGTCGGGCTCGACCGCCAGCCGCTGAGCTTTGCCGGCATGGCCGCGCTGGGCGATGCAGTGTCGCTGCTCGGCCTGGGTGCGCTTCCGGTCGGCCGCGCCGCCGACGAGCCGCCGACCGAGCGCTCGTTTCCGGGCAACCCCGTCACCTCCGATCTGGTGCGCTACATGCGCACCGTCGACACCTTCCGCGAGCGGCCGGACCTGATGATCGGCAAGCCGACCTTCCGCTGGGGCGCCGCCGCGATGCACGCCATGGCCACCGCGGCGACCGACCGCTTCCCGCTCGCGGTCAAGCCGCCGGTGCTGATGCTCGCCGCCGCGCTCGACGAAGTCGTCTCGACCAGCTGGACCGAGCAGCTCGGCCTTCGCATGCGCACCGGCCGGCACGTGGTGATCCCCGCCGCGCGGCACGAGCTCTTCATGGAAAACGACGCCATCCGCGCCCAGGTGTTCGCGGCGTTCGACGCGTTCATCACCGAGCAGAGCGGCTAGGGACACGGGCGCCCAGCCTCCCCACACGGGGGAGGGAGACCGACTGAATCACCGCGCCTGCCTCTCCCTCCCCCGCGTGGGGAGGGCGGCGCGCTTGTGAGCGTCAGCGAACTAGCAAGCCGGGGTGGGGGGTGTGTCAGCAAACTCTGCCCGACTTCGACTCCCCCCACCCAGCTGCGCTAAGGCTTCGCCTAAGCTTCGCTACCCTCCCCACACGGGGGAGGGTGACCGACTGAGACTCCCCGGCATGGTGGAGCGAGAACCTTCGGCTAGCCCCGCAGCACCCGCAGTGCCGCTGCGTGCAGCTCCGGGTTGGCTGCCGCCACGCAGTTGCCGCCGGCTTCGGCCGGGCCGCCGTCCCATGTCGTCACCACGCCGCCGGCGTTCTCGATGATGGCGATGAGGGGGGCGATGTCGACGTTCTTGAGGCTCGACTCGCAGACGATGTCGATGTGCCCCGAGGCGAGCAGGCAATAGCCGTAGGAATCGAGGCCCCAGCGGACCTGGAGCGTCGCGGCGCGGAGCCGGGTGAGGGCGTCCATGGTGCCGGCCTGCTCGAAGATATCGGGTGAGGTCGCCGTCACCTTGGCGTTTTGGAGCTCTTCGACGGCGGAAGTGTAGATCGGCTCGGTCACCCCGTGGCGCGAGTAGAACGCGCCTCCAGGCAGGCCGAGCCACTGCTCGCCGGTAAAGGGCTGGGCCATGAAGCCGGCCACGGCCCGGCCGCGATGCATGAGCCCGATCAGCGTGCCCCAGACCGGCACGCCGGAGATGAAGGCGCGGGTGCCGTCGATGGGGTCGACGATCCAGTCGAAGTCGCCGGCCGAGGTTTTGGGGTCCCACTCCTCGCCGATGATGCCGTGGTCGGGAAAGCGCGCGGCGAGGACGCGGCGAATCGCCACTTCGGCGTCCTTGTCGGCGGCGGTCACCGGGTCGAAGCCGGTCTGCCATTTGTTTTCGACCGCTAGCGGCGTGCGAAAGCCGGCGAGCGTGTGCTCGGCAGCGGCCGCCGCCGCCTCGAGCAGCGTGGCGCGGACCAGCTCGGGATCGAGTCCCCCCAGGCGCGGATCGGTCGTCACGGTTTCCCCCGGACAAGATTGTCGTTCTGGTGCAACGCGATAGCAGCAAACCGCCGGCACCGGAGCGTCATTTTACTGACATCGAAGTGATTCATTTATGCAACAATCGGCGGACTGCCGCTGTTGAAGACTGTGCGCCCAACTTGTGAGCAGAGGCAAATCAGCTCACCCCAAAGGTGCATGATGGATGGGCGGATTGCGGTTCCTGCCCTTGGTTTGGGCATACCCTTTCCGCCGATCGTTTCCTCCCTTGACTAGGGCCGCCGCCCTATGCGTGCGGCCCTTTTCTTGCGCCGCCCGATCCGGCCGGGGCTATTCGGCCGCGCGTGCCGGAACGATGCGGGGCGCGAGGTTGGCGAGGTCGTAGCCGATCAGCGCCAGCGCCAGCCGCTCGATCAGCTGCCGGATGGCGTTGAAGCCCTCGTTCTTTTCGAGCGTGACCTCGTCCATGTAGAGGTGGCGCGAGATTTCGACCTGCAGCGCGTGGATGCCGTGCTGCGGGCGGCCATAGGTCCGAGCGATGAAGCCGCCGGCATAGGGCCGGTTGCGCGCGACCCGCAACCCCGCGCCCGCGAACACCATTTCGCACAGATCGATGATGCCCGGCGCACACGTGGTGCCGTAGCGGTCGCCCAGCACGATGTCGGGCGCCAGCCGGTCGCCGGTGCGGGCGATGCGCGGCATCGAATGGGCATCGATCAGCACGGCGGTGCCGAAGGTGGTCACCGCTTCGCTCAGCAGCCGCTGCAGCGTTGCGTGATAGGGCAGGTAGATGCCTTCGATCCGCATGCGCGCATCGTCCAGCGTCAGCCGGCCGCGATAGATCGGCTTGTTCTCGGCCACCACGCGGGCGAGCGTGCCGAGCCCCGCGGCGACGCGCGGGCTCGTGGTGTTGAAGCGGTCCGACAGCGCCTCGTCGAACATCTGGGGGTCGAGCTCCCAGGGCTCGCGGTTGACGTCGAGATAGGCGCGCGGGAAATGCGCGACGAGGAGCGGCGCGCCCAGATGCGGGGCGCGGGCGAACAGCTCGTCGACATAGGCATCCTCGGACTGGCGGATGCTGAGCTCGTCGAGCCGGGTCATTTCGAGGAAACGCGCGGGGTAGTCGCGGCCGGAATGGGCGGAGTTGAACACCAGCGGCGCGGTGAGCCGGCGAGGCCGGATGGTCTCGAACGCAGGCCTATCCCAATAGTCGGACCGCACAGAACTCCCCGCGGCGAAAATACGGCGTTCATCCTGCCCGCGGGGCCGGGCTTTGTCCAGAAGCGCCGGCCCGGTGCGCGAAGCGATTGCCAATCAACAAAACTCGACTAAACATGTGCGCCGCGCGCGGCCGGCGCGCACCCGGGGCAGCAAGGGGCGGCGATGAAGCGGATCCTTCTCGCGGAAGACGACAACGACATGCGCCAGTTCCTGACGCGGGCGCTCAAGAACGCCGGCTATGAGGTGGTGTCGTTCGACAACGGCAAATCGGCCTATGAGCGGCTGCGCGAGGAGCCGTTCTCGCTGCTGCTCTCGGACATCGTGATGCCCGAGATGGACGGAATCGAGCTCGCGCGCCGGGCGACCGAGCTCGACCCCGACCTCAAGGTCATGTTCATCACGGGCTTTGCCGCGGTGGCGCTCAACCCCGACAGCGATGCGCCCAAGGACGCCTCGGTGCTGAGCAAGCCGTTCCACCTCAAGGACCTGGTCAACGAGGTCGAGCGGCTGCTGGCCGCCTGAGACGCCGGCGCGTGGCCAAGCGGGTTTTCGTCGCCGGCATCGCCACCGAGGTCAACACCTTCTCGCCCATCTTCATCGGGCTCGAGAATTTCCGCCGCACGCTCTACGCGCTGCCCGGCCAGCACGACGACCGGCCGACGCTGGTCACCTCGCCGCTGATCCACGCCCGGCGCCATGCCGCCGCCGGCGCGTTCGAGCTGATCGAAGGCACGATCACCTGGACCGACCCCGGCGGCATGATCGCGGGGGCGGCCTATGAAGCGATCCGCGACGAGATTCTCGGCCAGCTCCGCGCCGCGCTGCCGGTCGATGGGGTGGTGCTCTGCCTCCACGGCGCGATGGTGGCGCAGGGTTACGACGATCCCGAGGGGGACCTCATCGCCCGCATCCGCGCGCTGGTGGGGCCGAAAACGGTGATCGCCGCGGGCCTCGATCCGCACAGCCACCTGACGCAGAAGCGCGTCGCCAATTCCAACATCCTCGTCGCCTTCAAGGAATTCCCGCACACCGATTTCGTCGAACGCGGCGCGGAGGTGGTCGACCTCATGGCGCGGACGCTGCGGGGCGAGATCGCGCCGAAGATGTCGGTGTTCGATTGCCGGATGATCGACGTGTTCCCCACCTCGCGGCAACCGATGCGGGCCTTCGTCGACCGGCTGTTCGAGATCGAGCGCACCGATCCCAAGGTCCTGTCGCTGTCGCTGATCCACGGCTTCATGGCCGGCGACGTGACCGAGATGGGGACGCGGATGCTGGTGATCACCGACGGCGATGCGGCCTATGGCGCGAAGCTGGCGGAGACACTCGGCCGCGAGGTTTTTGCCATGCGGGGCCAGTCGATGCCGGTGCAGCTTTCGCCTGAGGATGCCATCGCCGCGGCGCGGGCTGTTGGGCGCGGGCCGGTGGTCATCGCCGATGTCTGGGACAATCCCGGGGGTGGCGTTGCGGGGGATTCGACCGTGTTGCTGCGGGCGCTTATCGACGCCGGCGTGCGCAACGCAGCGATCGCAACGATCTGGGACCCGATTGCCGTGAGCCTCTGCTTCACCGCGGGGGAGGGCGCGGTGATCCCGCTGCGCTTCGGCGGCAAGTCCGCGCCCGGCTGCGGCGAGCCGTTCGACGCGACCGTGCGCGTCACGCGCCTCGTGCGCAACGCGCAGCAGAGTTTCGGCACCATGCCGGTCGCGATGGGCGACTGCGCCGTGATCGAGGTCGAGGGGATCGAGGTGATCCTCAATTCCGAGCGCAGCCAGGCGTTCGAGCGGAGCGTCTTCACCGCCGTGGGCATCGACCCGCTCAGCAAGGACATCCTTGTCGTCAAGTCGACCAACCACTTCCATGCCGACTTCATCAGGATCGCGTCCGAAGTGATCTACTGCGAGGCGGGCAGCCCCTATCCCAACCGGCCGCAGCGCACCGCCTACCGCAAGGCGCCGCGCCGCATCTGGCCGATCGTCGACGACCCGTTCGCCTCCTGATCCGCCGGTCCGCCGCCCGGCATTGACGCTTGACCCTGCCGCGGCTTTTATGGTCTATCCGCGCCGCGCCGGACGGCAACGCCCGGGGCACCGGAGATGGGTGTATAGCTCAGCGGGAGAGCACTACCTTGACATGGTAGGGGTCACAGGTTCAATCCCTGTTACACCCACCATCTCCTTGAAATAAAACGCCTTTCGGCGTTCCCGATCGGATGGGTGTGTAGCTCAGCGGGAGAGCATCGCCTTCACACGGCGGGGGTCACAGGTTCAATCCCTGTCACACCCACCATCCCTTCTCCACCTGCCTTATCGTCCGCGCGGAAAGTGTGTAATCACCGTGCCGCCGTCGGGGCATGAGGAGATGCACGCCATGAACGCGCTGGCAGCGAACCGCCACGCCCGCCCCACGGGCCACGACCCGGCCTGGGTCGCCCGGATGATCCATCCGCTGGCGGATGCCGGCGTCGGCACCCCCGCGAGCTTCGTGCGCAAGGCGTTCACGCTCGCCGCGCGCAGCGGCCGCGAGACGCTCAGGATCAGCGCGCTCGGGCTCTATCGTGCCTTCATCAACGGCACGCGCGTGGGCGAAGATCTGCTGACGCCGGGCTGGACGGCCTACGACCGGCGGCTCAGCTACCAGACTTACGACGTCGCCAGGCTCCTCCACGACGGCGACAACGTCATCGACATCTGGCTCGCCGACGGCTGGTACCGCTCGCAGATGATGTGGGCCGACGATCCGCTGTTCAACACCTGGGGCAGCAAGGTCGCGGCCATCGCCGAGCTGCGCGATGGTCCGGAGGCCGGCGCGCCCGTGCGGCTCAAGACCGATGAGAGCTGGAGTTCCGGCGCGCTGCCCATCCGCAAGTCCGGCATCTATTTCGGCGAGACCTACGATGCGCGGCTCGAGTCGCTCGCCGCCGACGCGGGCGTCGCGGTGCTGGCCTTCGACACCGCCGTCCTCATCCCACACGAGACCGCGCCCGTCCGCGAGCTCGCTCCGTTCGCACCCATCCGCTCGTGGCAGGATGGTGAGGGCCGCACGCTCCACGATTGTGGCCAGAATGCCGCCGGCTATGTCGCCTTCACCGTCGTGGGCGAAGCGGGCGCGCGCGTCATTGTCGAGCACGCCGAGATCGTCGATCGCGACGGGGTCTTCGACAACCGCAACTACCGCTCCGCCGAAGCGCGGATCGCCTACACGCTCAAGGGCGGCGGCCCCGAACGCTACCGGCCGATGTTCACCTTCCAGGGGTTCCGCTACGCCCGGGTGACGATCGAGGGGCGGGCGGAGGTGACGCAGATCGAGGCGGTGCCGATCAGCTCGGTCCACACGCCGAGCGCGGCGTTCTCGTCGGGCCAGCCGCTCGTCAACCGGCTGGTCGAGAACACGCTCTGGTCGCAGCGCAGCAACTTCATCGAGGTGCCCACCGACTGCCCGCAGCGTGACGAGCGGCTGGGCTGGACCGGCGACGCGCAGGTGTTCGCGTCGGCCGCCTGCTATCTCCACGACAGCGAGGGGTTCCTCCGCAAATATCTGCGCGACGTGATGGCCGACCAGCGCGCCGACGGCGCCGTGCCGCACGTCTCGCCCGACCCCACCCGCATGGCGCCCGACCGCTATCCGGGCTTTGCCGGTTCGACCGGCTGGGGCGATGTCATCACCGTCATGCCGTGGACGCTCTATCTCCACTACGGCGATGCCGGCGTGCTGGCCGAGACGCTGCCGGCGATGGTGCGTTGGGTCGACTTCGTCTATTCGATCAGCACCGGCCCCATCGTGCGGCCGCCGCGCGAGCGTGAGCAGCGCGGCTTCACCTATGGCGACTGGCTGCAGCCCAAGGGCTCGAGCTCTAAGCCGTTGCCGACCATCGGCGACGACGCCGCGGCGACGATCTATCTCTACATCTCCTCGATGCTGACGGCGAAAGCAGCGACTGTCGTCGGCGACGCCGCCGTGGCCGCCCGCATGTCGGCCCGCGCGGCGGAGGTGAAGGCGGCCTTCGCGCGCGAGTTCATCACGCCCGCCGGCCGCATCGCCAACGACGACCAGACCTCCTACGCGCTGGCGATCCTCTACGACCTCGTGCCGACGGAGCTGCTGCCGGCGGCGCGCGGCTATTTCAAGGCCACCATCGCGCGGTCGGAAGGCCGCATCGGCACCGGCTTCATCGGCACGCCGGCGCTGCTGCCGGCGCTCGTCAAGATCGGCGAGCCGGCATTGGCCGCGGCGCTGTTCCTCCAGGAGGAGGTGCCGGGCTGGCTCTATCAGGTGAAGATGGGCGCGACGACGATCTGGGAGCGCTGGGACGCCATCGCCGAGGACGGCGCGATCTACGCGCCCGACATGAACTCCTACAACCACTACGCCTATGGGGCGGTGTGCGCGTGGCTGTTCGAGGCCGTGGCCGGCTTCCGGCCGGACGAGGCGCAACCGGGTTTCCGCCACATCCTCTTCGAGCCGTGCATCATCCCCGCGCTGTCGCCGGTCAGGGCGCATCACGACGCGCGGACGGGGCGCATCGAAGCGGCGTGGGCGCTGGAGGGCGACCATGTGACCTATCGGGTCGCGGTGCCGGCCGGCGCAACGGGCACCTTCGTGCTTCGCCCCGACTACCGCGACGCCGTGGTCGACGGCGTTGCCCTCGGCGAGACGACCCGTGCGCCGCTTTCCGCCGGCGAGCACACGATCACCTTCCGGCTCGGCGCATGAGCCTCACGCCCGACGCCTTCGCGGCGCTGCTGCAGCTCGAGGAGCCGGCGCTCGCTCTGCTGTCGTCGGCGGCGGAGCACGCGGATGGCTACGTCATCGAGCGCTTGCGCTTCGCGCTGCCCTCCGGCCGCGCGGTGCGGGGCCTGCTGACGCGCCCCGTGACCGATGGCCCTCACCCCGCGATCCTCTACGCCCACTCGCATGGCGACCGCTACGACGTGGGCGCGGCCGAGCTGCTCGAGGGGCGCGACTATCTCCTGAGCCCGTGGGGGCCGCTGCTCGCGCGCGAAGGCTATGTCGCGCTCGCGCTCGATCTGCCGACCTTCGGCAGCCAGAGCGACGAAACCGAGAGCGCGCTGACCAAGGCGCTGATCTGGTACGGCAGGTCGCTGATTGGCCGGATGCTCGGGCAGCAGAAGGCGGCGCTCACGTGGCTCGCCGCGCGCCCCGATGTCGACGCCGCACGCATCGGCGGCTTCGGCATCTCGCTCGGCTCGACGCTCAGCTACTGGCAGGCGGCCGTCGACCCGCGGCTCAAAGCGATCGCGCATCTGTGCTGCTATGCCGATTACGCCAGGCTCGTCGCGCTCGGCGCGCACGATCACCACGGCATCTATCTGCTGGTGCCGGGCCTGCTCAATGCCACCTCGACCGGCGAGATCGCGGGGCTCGTCGCGCCGCGGCCGCAGCTCATCTGCGTGGGCGAACGCGATGAACTGACCCCACCCGAAGCGGTGCAACTGGCCCTTGCCGAGACGCAGCGCATGTACGCAGATGCCGGCGCTGCCGACGCCCTGGAGTTCCTGTCCGAGCCGCTCGCGGGACATGAGGAGACGCCGCAGATGCGGTCCCGCGTGCTCGCGCATTTCGCACGCCACCTCTAGCGGGCCGCATGTCCGTCACCTACGCCATCGTCGGCACCGGCTCGCGCCACGTCATGTATCGCGAGGCGCTCGCCGGGCATCCGGTGTTCGGGGGCAACGCGCTGGTTGCGCTTTGCGACGTCAATGCGGCGCGGCTGTCGCTCTCGGCGTCGAAGATTCCCGATCCCGGCGGCAACGGCATCGCGCTCTACGATGCCGGCGAGTTCGACCGCATGCTGGCCGAGCAGAAGCCGGACCGCGTGGTGGTGACGACGCCCGACTATCTCCACCACGACTACATCGTGCGCGCGCTGCGGGCCGGGTGCGACGTCATCACCGAAAAGCCGATGACCACCGACCTCGGCCGGCTCAAGGTCGTCCTCGACGCGCAGCGCGAGACCGGGCACCGCGTCGCCGTCACCTTCAACTACCGCTACAATCCGGCGCATACGCAGCTCAAGGCGCTGCTCGCCGATGGCGTGATCGGCCGTATCGTCGCCGTCGATTTCGACTGGCATCTCGACCGCATCCACGGCGCCGACTACTTTCGCCGCTGGCACCGCGACAAGTCGAAGTCAGGCGGCCTCCTCGTCCACAAGGCGACCCATCACTTCGATCTTGCCAACTGGTGGGTCGACGCGCAGCCGGCGGAGGTCGTCGCCACCGGCGCACGCCGGTTCTACACGCCGCAGATGGCCGATACGCTCGGTCTCGCCGACCACGGCGAGCGTTGCCACGGCTGCCCGGCGTTCGACCGCTGCCCCTACCGGCTCGACCTCGCCGCCGATCCGGAGCTCAGGGCGATGTATCTCGAGACCGAGGCCGACGACGGCTATTTCCGCGACCGCTGCGTGTTCAGCCCCGACATCAGCATCGAGGACATGATGCAGGTGCAGGTGCGCTACGCCGGCGGCACCACGATGAACTACACGCTCTGCGCCTTCAGCCCATGGGAGGGCTACGAAATCCGGTTCTACGGAACCGAGGGTGAGCTCATTCACCGCGACGTCGAGGTGCATGGCGTGTTCGGCGGCACCGGCCCCCGCGCCGAAGTGGCCGAGACGAGCACGGTGCTCCACCGCAACGGCGAGGCCCCGCGGCAGATCGAAGTGTGGTCGGGCGAGGGCGACCATGGCGGCGGCGATCCGGTGATGCTCGACTACCTGCTGAACCCGGCCGCCGGCGCCGATCCCTACCGGCGCGGCGCGAGCCAGGAGGATGGCGCGTGGTCGATCCTCGTGGGCATCGCCGCCAACGCGTCGATGGCCGGCGGCGGGGTGGTGCGCATCGCCGACCTGCTCCCGGGCGCCGGGATCGGGCTCTAGGCGGCTGCCGGTTGAGTGCCAGCAATTCTGCATAGATGTTAGTCGTCTGACGACTGTTCACTTGGCATTCAGGCCGATGTAGGCAGGCCGGCGCTGCGGACGACCATGTCCCGCAAACCCCGCGCGACGTGCAGCCAGGAGCCCGACCATGATCAAGATGAGCATCTACTACCCGGCCGAAGGCGGCTCGAGTTTCGACCACGACTACTACCGGACCCGCCACGTGCCGCTGATCCGCGAGCGGCTCGGCGATGCCTGCCTCCACGCCGAGATCGAAAAGGGCCTTGTCGGCCGCGAACCGGGCAGCACCCCGAAGTTCGTCGCGGCCTGCCACATCTATTCGCCGAACCTCGGGACGTTCCAGGAGGCCTACGGTCCCCACCGTGGGGAGATCATCGCGGATGTCGGCAACTACACCGACATCAAGCCGATCGTGCAGATCAGCGAAGTCTTCGGCGCGTAGCGGCTAGCGCGCCGGGCCGAGCACACTGTCGATGAACTCGGCGACGCCGGCGCCGCGCGGCCTCGTGGTCACGCGGTCCGCGATGGCCTTCACCGCGGGCAGGGCGTTGGCCACCGCCACGGCGGTGCCGGCGGCGCCGAGGAACACCATGTCGTTCTCGGCGTCGCCGATCGCCGCGATGGAGCTGGCCTCGAGCCCCAGCTCGGCGAGCGCCGCGGCGAGTCCCGAGGCCTTGTCGATGCCCTCGGGCAGCACCATCAGCGAGTCGGTGTTGAGGATGATGGCGAGGCCGGGCGCGAACCTCGCCAGCGCCCGCCGCACCGTTTCCGCTGCGTGCGCCTTGGTGGCGATGATCGTCTCACCCACTATGAATTCCTCGAGGTCTTCCGCGCGCAGATGCTCGACCAGGTCCGCGGGCGGCGGCGGCGCCAGCGGCCGGGTGCTGTCGGTCGCGGGGAAATAGAGCAGACCGCCGTTCTCGAGCACGGCGATGTCGAAGAGATCGAGCCGGTCGAACACCGTCTTGAGGTCGGGCAGGTGCCGGCCGCTGACGAGGATGAGCTTCCGACCGGTGGCCCTGAAGCGCGCCAGCGCCGCAACGGTCGCCGCGGGGACGCGGTCGTTTTCGGCGAGCGTGCCGTCGTAGTCGGTGGCGATGGCGGCGATGTCCACTGGACCTTCCCTCTGATGGGCCGAGCCGTACAAGTCCCGTGGACCGGCAGCAAGAACCACGGCGCGCCCGTTGCGGGGCACCAGCGGGCGCGGCGGCACTGGTTCCCCTCGGCCCCGGCGGAGTGGCTCTTGGTTGCGCTCCCGCGGATCGCCTAAAATGCAGGCATGAGCAAAAGCGTCGAACTCCGGCTGACGCGGCAGGACAAGGCCGCGAGTTTCCATCACTACGTGCCCTTCACGGTGCCCGAAGGAACGACGCGGATCGACGTCGCGCTGACGCTTGCCGGCGACGACAGCGAATTCCATTTCGGTCTGCTCGATCCGACCACGACCGAGTTCCCGAGTCCGAGCGGGCTGCGCGGCTGGTCGCCGGGTTTCCACGAGAACTTCTTCACCGCCACCGACGACGCCTCGCCCGGCTATCTCTGGGGCCCGATCCTCGCCGGCGAGTGGCGGCTGCTTGTCGGGCTCTCCCACAGTCCCGAAGCGGGCACGACGGTGCGGGCCACCATCACCCTCGATTCGACGCCGCGCGCGACGAAGCCGCAGCCGGTGCGGACGACGCCCGTGCGCAAGGGCGCCGGCTGGTATCGCGGCGATCTCCACACCCACACCTACCATTCCGACGCCGCAGGCTCGCCCGAGACTCTCCACGCGCAGGCGAAGCAGGCCGGGCTCGATTTCCTCGGCGTCGCCGACCACAACACCACCAGCCAGCGCCGCTATTTCTACCCGCAATCCTCGCCCGAGCTGGTGTTCGTGCGCGCCACGGAAGTCACCACCAATGCCGGGCACGCCAATGCCTTCGGCGTCGAGGGCATGATCGACTACCGGATCGCCAAGCCCGGCGACGTGCATCGCCTCGTCGAGCACATCCACGCGCGCGGCGGCATCCTCTCGATCAACCACGACAAGCCGACCATCCCCTGGACCTACGAGCTGCCGCGCGCCGACTGCATGGAAGTGTGGCAGTCGACCTGGATCGAGTGGAACTGGATTTCGCTGGCGCGCTACCAGCACCGGCTCGCCGCGGGGCTGCGCATCTCCGCCATCGGCGGCAGCGACTACCACCAGCCGGCGGAGGTCAAGCCGGACGGTCCGTTCGTCCTCGCGCGCCCCACCACGGTGCTCTGGCTCGAAGAGCTGTCGGAAGACGCCATCATCGACGCCCTGCGCGCCGGGCGCGGCTACATCACCGAAGACCCCAAGGGCCCGCATCTCGCGATCACCGCGGGCGGCAAGCCGATGGGCAGCCTGCTCGAAACACCCGCCGACATTTCCGCCGAAGTGCGCGGCGCCGCGGGCGACCGGCTGGTCTGGATCGACGCCAGCGGCGAGATCGACAGCGCGCTCATCGCCAGCGACGACTGGACGACGAGCCTCGCCAATCCCGAGCGGATTTCCACCTTCATCCGCGCCGAGATCGTCGCCGAGGCGAGCTACGAGCGGCTCTACAAGATCGCCGAGGCGGCGCTGCCGGAAGCGCCGATGGTCGAGCAGATCATCCCGATCATGCGGGAGCAGAAGATCCGCCGCGCCATCAGCAATCCCATCTATTTCGGGCACTAGGCCCGCGGCGGACGCGGGTTGACTCCCCCCCGCGTCCGCTCTCTATGTGCGAACCAGCCAATCCGGGCCTCCTCATTTGAGAGGGACACCCTCGATGAGACACCAAGCGGGTGCCGCTCCGGTCCGTGACCGGGGCACATGGCGAAACCAGACGAGACACCAGGACGCCGGCTGCCGAAGGCATCCGCTGCGACGGCGCTGAGCGGGCCGCGGCCCGCCTGACGGCCACCTTCCGTCCCCAGCGGCGCCGCGCGCGCCGTTTCCGATTTCCCCATAGCGACCGTGCGCGCCGACCGAGGCGCCGGTCAGAATGCGACAGCAGATGTTCAACGCCATCATCGACTGGTTCGACCGCCATTATTCTCCCGTCGCGCTTGCCGAGGACACAAACCCGCCGCAGGGCATGTGGCCCTTCGTGGCCTATTTCGTGCGGCAGTTCCGCACCGCCGTCGCCTTCCGCATGGTGACGGTCGCCATCACCTCGCTCGCCGATGCGCTCTTGCCGGTGCTCGTGGGGGTCATCGTCGGCCTCCTTGCCACCACCCCGCCCGGGGAGATGTTCACGCGCAACTGGCCGACGCTGCTGGTGATGTTCGGCACCGTTGCGATCCTTCGCCCGCTCGCCTTCATCCTCGACAAGCTGATGAACAACCACGCCATCGAGCCGGCCTTCATCAGCCGCATCCGCTGGCAGAGCCACTTCCACGTCGTCCGGCAGAGCTGGACGTTCTTCCAGAACGATTTTGCCGGCCGCATCGGCAACCGCGTGCTGCAGGGCGGCGATGCCATCGAGATCGCGGTCAGCGGCATCCTCGATGCGGTGTGGTACGCGGCGGTGTTCGTCGTCGTCACCATCGTGGTGTTGGCGCAGCTCGATTTCGTCCTGCTCATCCCGGTGGTGCTGTGGCTCGTCCTCTACGGGCTGCTGTTCCGGGTCAGCATGCCGCGCATCACGCGGCAGTCGGCCATCGCCTCGCAGGCGCGTTCGGTGATGACCGGGCGCATCGTCGATGCCTACAGCAACATCCAGACGCTAAAGGTGTTCTCGTCGGCGGCGCACGAGGACAAATACGTCTCCGACGCCGTGCTCGAGCAGACGGCGCAATACCGGCTGCTGATGCGCGAGTTCACCTACATGTGGTCGGCGCTGTTCGTGCTCAACACCGGGCTCGTGGTGTCGCTCACCTGGCTGGCGCTCGCCGGCTGGAACACCGGCGCGCTCACCGCCACGGTGGTCGCGACCGCGGTGCCCTTCGCGCTCCAGATCATGAACATGTCGGGCTGGCTGCTCGAGCGCGGCTCCAACATCTTCCGCCAGTTCGGCACCGTGCGCGACACGATGGAGACGGTGGCGCAGCCGATCGCGCTCACCGACGTGCCCGAGGCGCCGCCGCTGGTCGTCACCGCCGGCGAGATCGTCTTCGACAACGTCAGCTTCAACTACTGGCGCGGCCGCAGCGGCACGGTGATCGAGAACTTCAACCTCCGCATCGCGCCGGGCGAGAAGGTCGGGCTCGTCGGCCGCTCCGGCGCCGGCAAGTCGACGCTGGTCAACCTGCTGCTGCGGCTCTTCGACGTCGAATCGGGCGCCATCCGCATCGACGGACAAGACATCCGCGCCGTGACGCAGGAGTCGCTCCGCGCCGCGATCGGGCTCGTCAGCCAGGACACCTCGCTCCTCCACCGCTCGATCCGGGAGAACATCAAATACGGGCGCCCCGACGCCTCGGACGCGGCGATGATCGCGGCGGCGGAGCAGGCCAAGGTCGCCGACGTCGTCGCCGCACTCAGCGACCACGGCAACCGCAGCGGCTACGACGCGGAGGTGGGCGAGCGCGGCGTCAAACTCTCGGGCGGCCAGCGCCAACGCATCGCCATCGCGCGGGTGCTCCTCAAGAACGCGCCGATCCTCGTCCTCGACGAGGCGACCAGCGCGCTCGACAGCGAGGTCGAGGCGGCGATCCAGGAGCAGCTGCAGACGCTGATGGCGGGCAAGACGGTGATCGCCATCGCGCACCGGCTCTCGACCATCGCCGCGATGGACCGGCTGATCGTGCTCGAGCGCGGGCAGATCGCCGAGGAAGGGACACACGCCGAGCTGCTCGCGCGGCAGGGCCACTACTACCGGCTCTGGCAGCGGCAGTCGGGCGGCTTCCTCGAGCTCGAGCCGCAGGGCGCGGCGCGCTAGCTGCCGGCGGCCGCCTCGACGAAGGCGCCCCGCAGCGTGCGGAATGCCGCGGGCATGTTGGCTTCGTTGATCGCGGCATAGCCGAGGACGAGGCCGGGCTCCGGCTTGACGTGCCGGTAGTGCATCGAGAGCGGCGAGATGTTGAGGCCGCGCCGCCGCGCCGCGGCCGCCACGGCGACGTCGCTAAGGCCGGGCCGGAGGGCGCCGACGAACTGGATGCCGGCATCGGCGGGCAGCAGCGTCAGCCACTCGCCGAGCTCGCGCTGGGCGTGGGTGCGGAACGCCTGCCGGCGCGCGGCATAGATGCGCCGCATGCGTTTCAGATGCATGCTCATATGGCCCTCGTCGATGAAGTCGGCGAGGGCGGCCTGCAGCAGCAGCGGGGCGAATTGGCCGGTGATCGAGAGCACAGAGGAGATTTCCGGCGCGAGAAACTCCGGCAGCACCATGAAACCGAGGCGCAGCGCCGGAAACAGCAGCTTGGCGAAGGTGCCGACATAGATGACGCGGTCGGAGCGGTCGGTGCCCTGCATCGCCTGCACGGGGCGACCGACGAAGCGGTATTCGCCGTCGAAATCGTCCTCGATGACGAAGGCGTCGAGCCGCTCGGCGAGCTCCAGCAGGCGGAGCCGCTGGTCCATCAGCATGGTGGCGCCGAGCGGATGCTGGCAGGCGGGCGTCACGTAGATCACGCGCGGCGTGACATGCTGCGGCGGCGTGAGCCGCCAGCCCTGCGCGTCGACATGGAGCGGTGCGAGCTGCGCGCCGGCCGCGACGAACGCCGCCTGCGCGCCGTAGTAGCCGGGCTCCTCCACCCAGGCGGAGTCGCCGGTGTCGAGCAGCACGCGCGCCAAGAGGTCGAGCCCCGCCTGCGCGCCGGTGGTGATGATCACCTGCTCGGGCGTGCAGCGCACGCCGCGCGAGACCTTGAGATAGTCGGCGATGGCGCGCTGCAGCGGCGGGTAGCCGCTCACATAGTAGGTGCCGAAGAGATCGATGCGCGCGAGCTTGGCGCGCCGCGCCAGCAGCCGGCTCCAGGTGCTGAACGGAAAGCTGTCCGCGTCGGGCATGCCGGGGTGGAAGGCGAGGTGGCCTGCCGCGCCGTGGAACGCCGGCTGCCGCAGCATCAGCTGGCCGCGCGCCGACATCACGCGCCGCTGGCTCTTGGTCCGCTCGCGGTCATGCGGGGAGCTGCGGGCGGGCAGGTCGACCACCGTCGGCGACACGCCCGGCCGCGCCGAAATGTAGCCCTCGGTCGAAAGCTGCTCGTAGACCGTCACGACCGTGTTGCGCGCGACGCCGAGGTCCTGCGCCAGCGAGCGGGTCGAGGGCAGGGGATGGCCGGCCGAAAGCACCCGCTCCTCGATCATGCCGCGCAGGCGGCCATAAAGCTGGCGATGCAGGGGCACCGGCAGGCTGCGGTCCAGCGATACGGAGTCGAGGGGAAAGGACTGTTTCATCGCACTGCCACCCGCACGCGGGGATCATCGCGGCATACTGGTCCTTGCGCAAGGGCGGATTTGTGACAGGAGGGAGGAGCCACCAGCTCCATCTCCCACCCGCGAAATCGCGCCCGAAGCCCGCGCCGCCGTGCTTGCACTGGCTCCCCGCCCGTCCTGTGCGGTGGTCCTTGCCAGGCGGCCGATTTCCGATGATGCCTTGGGGCGCTGTCGCGCGAGGGAAGAGGGGACGCCAATGGCCGCAAGAACCATCCATCTGGTGTTCAAGACCCACCTCGACATCGGCTTCAGCGATCTCGCCGCGCGGGTGCGGCACGAGTATCACCACCACTTCATTCCGCAGGCGCTGCACACCGCCGAGCACTTCTACGGCGAGGACCCGGCGCATCCGAAGTTCATCTGGACCACCGGCGCCTGGCTCATCGCCGACTATCTCGCCGAAGCCCCGCCCGAAGCCGCGCAGCGGCTCGAGCGCGCCATCGAGCGCGGCCTCATCCGCTGGCACGCGCTGCCGTTCACCACGCACTCCGAGCTGATGTCGCCGGCGCTGTTCCGAGCCGGGCTCTCCTACAGCCGCGGCCTCGACCGGAGGTTCGGCCGCACCACCATCGCGGCCAAGATGACCGACGTGCCGGGCCACACGCGGAGCATCGTTCCACTGCTGGCCGAAGCCGGCGTGCGCTTCCTCCACCTGGGCGTCAACGAAGCATCGCCGGTGCCCGACGTGCCGCCGGTGTTCCGCTGGCGCGCCGACAGCGGCGAGGAGATCGTGGTGCTCTATCAGGACTCCTACGGGGGCACCTATTTCCCCGATGAGAAATCCGACGGCCTCAGCTTCGCCCACACCAACGACAATGCCGGCCCGCAGACCATCTCGCAGACCGCCGAGATGTATCGCCACCTCGAAAAGCTGCACCCGGAGGCGACGATCGTTGCCTCGACGCTCGATGCCTATGGCGAATTGCTCTGGGCGCGCCGCGCGGAATTTCCGGTGGTCGACTGGGAAATCGGTGACTCGTGGATTCACGGCGCCGGCACCGACCCGACCAAGGTCAGCCGCTTCCTCGCCCTGCAGCGGCTCTACGATACCTTCGCGGCCGAGGGACTGACGCCGGCGCGCGAGAGTTTCGGGCGCCACCTGGCGCTCGTGCCCGAACACACCTGGGGCGTCGACATCAAGACCTTCCTCCGCGACGCGATCGCGTGGGACCGTCCGGCGCTCGAGGCCGCGCGCCTGAGCGATCCGCGTTTCGCCTTCGTAGAGGAGTCGTGGGCCGAACAGCGCCGCTATCTCGACGCCGCCATCGGGGAACTCGCCCCGCCCGACCAGCAGCGCGCCGCCGCGGCGTGGCGCGCCGCCGCGCCGCCGCCCGTCGCGGGCACGGCCACCGCGCCCGAATCGGCGGAGGTGGCGGGCTGGACCGTGTCGCTGGATCCGGCCACCGGCGACATCGCCGGCCTCGCCTCGCCCGCCGGCCTGCGCCTCGAGGGGAGCGGCCCGCTCGCGGGGTACCGCTACGAATCCTACGACGCGACGGACGTGCAGCGGCACCTCGACAGCTACCTCACGCGCCGCCCGGACTGGGCGATCCTTGACCACGATCATCCGGGCCTTGCGAACGCCCGCACCGCGAAATCGGCGACGTCGGTGCCGAACCTCACCGCCTTTGCCGCGGATGCGCGGCAGCTCGCGGTCGCGAGCGCGCCGCCCGGCGACGCCGTGCGCGATTTCGGGGCGCCGCGCGCGGTCGAGCTCGTGCTCGCGCCGCAGGATGAGCACCGGCTGCTCCTGTCGCTGATCCTCCGGGACAAGCCGGCCAACCGCATGCCCGAGGCGAGCTTCTTGAGCTTTGCGCCACGGGGCGCATCGGGTTGGCGCTACCGGAAGATGGGGGCATGGCTCGACCCCGAGCGCACCGCGCCGCGCGGCGGGGGCCAGTTGCAGGCGGTCGAGGCGGTCTCGGGGCAGGCCGGCAAGGTAAGGTTCACGCTCTCGCCGGTCGATACGCCGCTGGTCGGCCCGCTCGACTGGCCGTTCATGGCCTTCAACCCCGCGCCGCCGTCGCTCTCGGCCGGCATCCGCTTCAATCTCCACAACAACAAGTGGGGGACCAACTTCCCGATGTGGTGGGGCGGCACGGTGGTGCTGCGGTTCGTGTTGGAGTTGGCGGCCGCCGGAGCCTAAACGCGGACATGGACGCGCAAGGCAATGAACTCGTCATCGCCGTCGATGTGGGCGGCGGCAGCGTCAAGCTGGCGCTCA
>CAYRZM010000096.1:0-23330 GCA_964428685.1 uncultured Devosia sp.
TCTGTATTTCAACAACAGAAATCTCACAAACGTTTCGTTCTTTTTGGCCTGTTCGGAGCGTTTGTCAATTGCGTCGAAGAAGCCAAATACAGCGCGGTGCACCGAAGTATTCGTGGTTAAGCAGATAGAGGCTACCGCGCAAGTTGACGTAAATGTTACTGAGTACGCCATATTGACGAAGATACCAGCGCAGTTTTCCGATCTGATAAACACGTTTATCGAGAGGTCGTGAGGAATCGAGCCCAACCCGGGGGCCGCCGGGGGCGGCGGTCAGGTCTCGGCGCGCGCCGCCCAGTTGAGGCCGCGGCGCAGGATCGTCGCCATCTCCGGCACGTCGAATTCCGCCGCCCGGTGCCCGAGCGCCGAATAGAACACCCGGCCCTTGCCGTAGCGCTTTTTCCAGATCGTCGGCATCACCACCCCGTCGATCCAGTCCGCATTCTCGCCGGTAAAGGTGGTCGTCGCCAGCACCTCGTTGGCCGGGTCGACATGCATGTAGTACTGCTCGGAGTGATACGGGAACGACGCCGGGATGCCCTGCATGATCGGATCGTCCGGCTTGGTCACGTTGACCGTGTAGTCGATGATGTTGCCCGGATGCGCGACCCACTGGCTGCCGGTGATGAACTGGTAGGTCGGCGAATCGTGGAAACTGTCGCCCATCGTGCCGTGGTGGCCGCCCATGCCGACGCCGCCCTTGACGGCTTCAGCGAGATTGTTGGCCGCCTCGCGCGAAATCGTGCCGTTGGTGAAGCACGGAACAACCAGCGACAAGTCCTTGATGCCGGGCTCGAGAAACACTTCGGGGTCCGTCTCGACCCGCACGGTGAATCCGTCCTCGTGCAGCCAGCGCCTGTAGATCGCCGCACACTCCTCGGGATCGTGCCCTTCCCAGCCGCCCCACACGATCAACGCACTGCGCATTCAGGTCTCCTCAAAAGCGCGGGGAGATTACCCAAATCCGCCTCGGGCGCCACCAAAAAGCGGTGCGTGCCTCAGCCCGTCATCGGCGTAAGCATGGCCACGAAGTGCAGCCGCCGGTCGAACAGCCACGACGCCGGCGGCAGGTAGAGGCCGAGCCGCTCGGTCGTCGTCATTGGACTGAGCCGCGATTGGGCGAATGCCACGCCCCATTCGCGCCGCGACAGGAAATTGTAGGGCATGGGGATGCCGTCGCCGAGATTGCCGAACCAGTCCATGAAGCTCAGCGTTGCCTGCGCCAGCGCGCCCTCGCGCAGATGGTCCTTGACCACCACGCCCTTGCGCGCCACCCGCGCCGCCTCGGCGAGCACCACGGTCGGGTCGGTCGTGTGGTGCAGCACGTCGACGATCGTCACGTAGTCGACGCTCTTGTCGTCGCACGGCAGCCGTACCCCGTCATACTGCGTCACCGGGATCAGTGTCTTGGGCCGCGGCACGATGTCCACGCCCTCGACCATGAGATCGGGGCGGAGCCGCATCAGCGCGAACGCCAGTTGCCCGTCGCCGCAGCCGATATCGAGCACGCTGCCGCGCTCGGGGATCGCCCGGGCGAGGTGCCGCGACAGCACATAGACGCGGCGGTTGAAATAGGGGCTGTTGGCCGTGGTCATCAGCCGCGAGCGCCGGTCGAGCTTGCTGAGCCAGTTGCCCACGCCTCAGTCGCCCGCGAAGGCCCAGAGGCGGAGCACCGCGAAGTTCACCCCCGCCGTCAGCGCAATCACGATCGGCGCCGCGAACATCGTCGGCAGCCCGAAGAGGCCGTAGGCCAGCCACGAGAACATCGTCGCGAGGGCAAGCCCCGACGCCTGCACCAGCATATAGCGCGGCAGCGCCCGCCCGTGCGGCGCCTCGGAGCGGAACGAGAAGCGGCGATGGAGCAGGTAGACCGGCACGATGAACGCCGCATAGCAGAGCGCCGACACCACCCACTTGGGGAGCCCCGTCGGGACCGCCATGGCGAGCGACGACACCGCCACATAGGCCAGCGCCGCGCCGCCGCCGATCAGCACGAAGGAGACGAGGCCGGCCGCCGGCGAGGGCGCGCGCGTCTCCGCCAGCGTCTCCCGCATCAGGCTTTCGAGCGAAGCGCTCATCCCAACCCACCGTGCCGCGGCACCAACGGCCAGCAAGCGCAGAGGCGGGTTGAGATTTGGTGAAGGCTAGCGGGCGCGCGCCACCTGCCGCCACACCAGCAGCACGATGACCGATCCGACGATGGCGCCGAAGAAGCCCGCCGGCTCGCCCGGCTGGTAGATGTGCACCGCCTGCCCCAGGAACGTCGCGACCAGTGCGCCCACGATGCCGAGCACCGTGGTGAGGATGAACCCGCGCGGACCCGGCCCGGGTGTGACCACCCGGGCGATGACGCCCACGATGAACCCGATGATGATGGCGCCGAGAATGGCCATGGCCGAGCCTCCGATCCAAACGCGGAATCAGATATGTCTGACCGCCAGGGATTCAAGCGTCGGGATCGGCTTTGAGACCTCATGGTGAGCCTGTCGAACCACGAGGTCGGGCCCCCCTCAGCGCCGCTACCGCGCCGCGAGCTCCTTGTGCTCGGTGTCCGACACCATCGCGAGGTCGAGCACCTTCTGCAGCTCCGCCGCGTGGCGGAAGTCCGGCTGCTGGTTCTTGCCGGTCGCCACCGACTCCGCGAAGCGCTGGTAGTTGGTGGGCACCGGCGGCACCGCCATCTCGGTCCATGCCCCCGTCTCGATGTCGGCGCCCAGGCACACCCGCAGCCGGCTCCAGTCGTGCCGGTGCTGCACCTCGACGCCGCCCTTCTCGCCATAGACCCTGAGCCTCAGCTCGTTGAAGTGTCCGGTCGCCCAGCGCGTCGCGTGGATCACGCCCAGCGCGCCGTTGTCGAAGTCGACGGCCATGGTGAAGCTGTCGTTGGCGTCGAGCTCGTACTCGCCGATCTTGTTGCCCGGCGCCTTGTCGAACACTTTCAGCCGCGCGAACACGTGCGCGATGTCGAGCCCCGAGCCGAACGAGGCGAAATCGAGGATGTGGACGCCGATATCGCCGAGCACGCCGTTGCTGCCGTGCTTCTTGCTGAGCCGCCACAGCCACTTGCTCTCGGTGCGCCAGTCGCCCCACGCCTTCGAGCTGAGCCAGCTCTGGAGGTAGCTCGCCTCGACATGCTTGACCGCGCCGATCTGCCCCGAAGTCACGATCTCGCGCGCCTTCTGCAGCTCGGCGACATTGCGGTAACTGAGGTTGACCATGTTGATGAGGCCGGCTTTCTCGGCGAAGTCCACCATCTCGAACGCCTTGGTCGCATCCGTCGCCAGCGGCTTTTCGCAGAACACGTGCTTGCCCGCCTTGAGCGCCGCGATCGTCGTCGGATGATGGATCGAATCCGGCGTGACGTTCGCCACGGCGTCGAACTCACCCCAGGCAATCGCCGCATCGAGCGAGGCAAATCCTTTCGGAATGCCGTGCGTGGTGTTGAACGTCTCGAGCCGCATCGGATCGACGTCGACCCCACCCGCGAGCGTCACGCCGGGGATCGCGGCAAAATGCTTGGCGTGCTGCGCGGCCATGCCGCCGGTGCCAAGGATGAGAAGGCGCATCTGGTTTCCCTCTAGACGAAATGGTTCTGCCGGTCGGCCCCCGCGACGAGCGCGAGGTCGAGCAGTTTCTGCAGTCCTGCGGCGTGGCGGAACGATGGTTCGGTTTGAACGCCGGTCCGCACGGCCTCGGCGAAACGCTGGTAGTTGGTGGGCACCGGCTTGGCCGTGACCTCGCGCCACGTGCCCGTCGCCACATCGGCGCCGGAACAGAGTTTCAGCTGCGTGCCCCAATGGCCGTGGCTCAATTCGATCGCGCCCTTGTCGCCATAGATGCGAAGCTTCTGGTCGTTCGCATGTCCGCTCGCCCAGCGCGAGGAGTGGATCACCCCGATCGCGCCGTTGGAAAATTCCGCCGAGATGATGAAGCTGTCGTTCGCGTCGAGCACGTAGTCCCCGATCCGGTCGCCGGGCACCTTGTTGAAGGTCTGCAGCCGGCAGCTCAGCGCCACGATGTCGAGCCCTGCGGCATAGGTCGCGAAATCGAGGATGTGGATGCCGATGTCGCCGAGCGTTCCGTTCGAGCCGTGCGCGGTGCTGAGCCGCCACAGCCACGGCCCCGGATCGTTGAAGTCGCGCAGCGCCACCCAGTGCTGCAGATACGAGGCCTCGATGTGCTTGACCTGCCCGATCGTTCCCGCCGCGATCAGCCGCCGCGCCTCATGCAGCTCGGCGACGTTGCGGTAGGTGAGGTTGACCATGGCAACGAGCCCGGCCCGCTCCGCGGCGTCGGTCATCTCCAGCGCCAGCGCATGGTTGGTCGCGAGCGGCTTTTCGCAGAACACCGGCTTGCCCGCAGCGATCAGCTTCATCGTGATCGGATGATGGAGCGCGTCCGGCGCCACCACCGTTGCCGCGTCGAACTCGCCCCAGGCGATCGCCTCGTCCACCGAACTGAAGGTGCGCGGCACGTGGTATTCGGCCGCGAACGCCGCCACCGCCGCCGGCAGCACGTCGACGGCGCCCACCAGCTCGACACCGTCGATATGGCCCCAGCCGCGCTGCACCTGCAGCCCGGCCATCTTGCCCGTGCCGACGACGAGGAGACGCATGCCCGCCGCTTGCCTCCCGCTACCGCGTTTTGGCCTTTTCGGCCCAGTCGAGCGCCTTCTTTTCCTGGTGATGGGTCAGCTTGGCGCCCCGCTCGTTGATCTTTTCGATCGCCTGGTCGACCGGCGTGTTTGGCGCCTTCATCAGCTCCGCATGCCGCTCGGCATTGAACGCCCAGTTGACCGCATTGCGCAGCACGGTGCCCACCGTCTTGTCGTGATAGGTCGGATAGGTCTCGTGGCCCGGCCGGAAGTAGAAGATGTTGCCCGCGCCGCGCCGGTAGGTGAGCCCCGAGCGGAACACTTCGCCGCCCTGGAACCACGAAACGAACACCGTCTCGAGCGGCTCGGGCACCGTGAACGGCTCGCCGTACATCTCTTCCGTCTCGAGTTCGAAGTAGCGCGGCAGGCCCTTGGCGATCGGGTGCCCCGGATTGACCACCCAGAGCCGCTCGCGCTCGCCCGCCTCGCGCCAGTGGAGGTTCGCCGGCGCGCCCATAAGCCGCTTGAAGATCTTCGAGTGGTGGCCCGAATGGAGCACGATCAGCCCCATCCCCTGCCACACCCGCGCCGCGATGCGCTCGACAATGGCGTCGTCCACCAGCCCGTGCGCCGCGTGCCCCCACCAGACCAGCACGTCGGTCTGGTCGAGCCGCTTTTCGGTCATCCCGTGCTCGGGCTCCTGCAGCGTCGCCGTGGCCGCGACGATGTTCTTATCCTCTCCCAGCACTTTGGCGATCTGCCCGTGCATGCCCTGCGGATAATTCTCCGCCACCGCCTCGTTTTCCTGCTCGTGGACGTTCTCGCCCCACACCGTGGCTCGGATCGGCATGCTGATCTCCTCTGCTGGCCGCTTGGGCGGCGCTCTTGCCAAAACGTTTTGGCAATTTTACGCTTTCACTGCACCGCCGCTTGCCGAAACGCAAGACGGCCGCAGGCGTTCACGCGCCGCGCAAAAGTCGCAGATGCTCGTCGAACTGGAAATCGAACTGCCGCGGCGGAACGGCGGAGCCCCCGAGCCCGATGAGCTCGCCGAACCCGTTGCTCGCGAGGAACCCCGCCGCATCTTCGGCAACCCCGCAGGTCGAGCGCAGCAGAACCTCTGCCGAGGGCCGCCGCGACCCCGTATCGAAGCAGAGGATGCTGCCGCCCACCGGCGACGACACCGCGACCGTCTCCCGGTCGGCGGAAATCGCGAGCCCGCCCACATAATTGCCAAGCCCGCTCAGAGCCTCCGGCGGCAGCTCGATGAGGCGGATCTCGCCCGTGAGGGTCGCGTATCCCACCAGCTGCGGCGTGCCGCTCGCGCCGCGGAACTGGCAGCCGAACCACACCCGGTCGCGCGCATCGACCACCATGTGTCGGATCGAGAGCATGTGGAGCTCCGGCGCGAGCCGCATCTGCCCGATCAGCGATCCGTCGCGCGCATCGATGAAGCAGAGCGAAGGGTCCATCGCGTCGAGGTTGAGCTCCTGACGCCCATAGTCGGGATGCGTCTCGATCCCGCCATTGGCCACCGCAAGGGTCCGCCCGTCGGGCATCAGCACCACTTCGTGCGGCCCGGCCCCATAGGTGTCGAACTCGCCGATCCGCCGGTAGCCGCCCGCCACGTCGTACACACCGAGCACACCGCGATTGGCCTCGAAATCGTTCTCGGTCGCATAGAGCAGCCTGCCGTCGGCCGAAAACACGCCGTGCCCGAAAAAATGCCGTCCCGCCGGCGTCGTGAGCGTCTGCGGCGGCACCTGCCCGGCCGGATCGAAGATCACCGCCACCGTCCCCGGCCGCCGCGCAAACACCACCGCCTGGCCCGTCGCCGGCGAGTAGGTCACGTCGTGCCCGCGCACCGGCAGGTCGACCGCGGCGATCAGCTTCCCGGTCTCGGTCAGCACCCGCGCGCCATAGCGCCCCGGAGCCTCCTGCGTCGCGGTCGCATAGACCAGCTCCGCGCTCTCGAGCGCCGCTGCCGCGCGCGGCAGCAACGCAGCCGCAAACCCGGCGCCCGCGGCCTGGAGGAAGACGCGCCGCGACCACATCTCAGTCGCCGTCCAGCGTCGAGAACCCGGTCGAGAGCCCCAGCGCCGTGCCGAGGCTCTCGTAGAGCGTGTCGAGCGAGCCGGTCGACACATACATCTGCTTGAGCCCCTCCTGCCCCTCGCTCGTCGTCACCGCGAGGTCCATCTGCGCCGGCACCAGCGCCGCCGCCGCAATCGCGTTGCGGAACTCGTAGTCGATCCCCTGCCCGATCCAGGCGTTGGCGCTGCTCAGCGCCTCGGGGAATTTCGCCGCCGCGAAGAATTCGCTTATCCCGGTGAAATTCGCGGCGAGCGCCTTGGCCGTCATGCCCGACCGCCAGAACAGCGCCGACCGCGGCTTCGGCGTCCCGGTCGCAAAGCTGAGGATCGGCGATAACCGCTGGTCGCGGATCGTGTCCGAGGCAAAGCTCAGCGTCGCCGCGAGCTTGTTGATGACTTCGAGCTCGGTTCGATAATCCGGACTTCCCGCCTTCGGATTCAGCATCGCGTCGCTCGCGCTGCCGGGCCTGGTGTCCGCCCACTCCGTGCTGAGCGTCGCCGTGAGCTCAGCCAGCAGCGCCGTCGCCGCCGCGGCATAGCGGCAGCGATAGGCGCCGGCGCTCGACGCGAGATCGTTGGCGCCGGTCCCGAACAGCAGGTACTCGATGGCGAACAGCCCCTGCATCGCGACCGACTTGTCCTTGAGCGTCGCCGGATCGGTCGCCGTCGGATCTTCGGCCGCCAGCGCCTGCTGGATTTGCCTGAGCGCGATGCCCTTGGTGTCCGGCCAGAACAGCAGCCGCTCCACCCGCTCGTCGACATTGAGCGGTCCCATGCGCAGGAACTCGACTTCCGAATAGGCGATCACCGTGTCCTTGAACGCCCCCTCGACCACGGTCGTCCCGGCAATCGACGGTTCCGCGCAGAGCGCGCTCACGTCCGTCTGCAGCGTCCCCGCCGCCGCGGCGAGCGCCGCGAATTTCGGCCGCGCGTAATTCTCGACGGCCCCCGCGATCATCTCGCGGAACGGGATCGCGGCGCCGTTCCCTGCAGCGGCCGGCGCTTCCTGCGCCAGGGCGGGGATAGTTGCAAAAGCAAAGGCAGCAGCAGCAATCATCCAGCGCATCACAGCGACCCCAGGAACGCCAGCAGGTCGTCGCGCGACGCCTTCGGCAGATTGGCGAACTTGTCCCGCGCCGCCTGCGCTTCCCCGCCATGCCAGAGGATGGCCTCGGTCAGGTTGCGCGCCCGCCCGTCATGGAGGAAGAACGTGTGCCCCGACACCGTCTCCGTCAGCCCCACGCCCCAGAGCGGCGCCGTGCGCCACTCGTAGCCGCTCGCCTGCCCCTCGTCGCGGAAGTCGGCGAGCCCGTCGCCCATGTCGTGCAGCAGAAAGTCCGAATAGGGCCAGATCAGCTGGAACTTCTGCGCATCGTTGATCGCCTGGCGCGAGGTCACGAACTTGGGCGTATGGCAGCCGGTGCAGCCGATCGTATAGAACGCCTCTTTGCCGCGGAGCACCGCCGGATCGTCCATGTTCCGCCGCGCCGGCACCGCGAGGTTCTGCGAATAGAAGGTCACCAGGTCCATGATCGGGTCCGGCGCCTCGCCGACCCCCAGATTGGCCTGCTCGCCCGTCGGCATCCCGAGGCAATCGGTCTCCGCCGGCATGCAGTCGCCATAAGGCTTGTTGTTGAGCGGCGTTGAGATGCCGAGATCGCCCGCAAACGCCTCCGCCGCCTGCGAGCGGATGGTCGGCGCCCCGGCCTTCCAGCCGAACCGCCCGAGCATCAGCTGCCCGCTGACGAGGTCGCGCGCCCAGTTCGGCCGCCCCGAAATCCCGTCATGGTCGGCATCGCCCGGGTCCGCATGCGCGAGGATGTCTTCCTGCGGGATCGCTTCCACCAGCCCAAGTCCGATCATCGGCGGCGCCACCCGCGGCGACAGCTCCACGTCCGGCGCCATCGGTCCATAGCCGAGATCGGCGACGGAATAGGTCGGATCGCGCAGCACGACCACCGTTCCGTCGCCCAGCGTCACGGGCTTGTCGGTGTAGGTGACCTTCATCTGCCCCTCGGCCTTGAGGCCGGTGACGGCAAAATCCTGGAGCTGCGTGCCGTAGGTCGGCTCTGGAATGACGTTCTCGGCGCCGCTCGCGATCGCCGCCTTCTCGGCATTCGTCGTCGCCGGCACCGAGACCCGAAGGAACATCGACACGCCGTCGTCGTCGGCCCCCATCGGCGGATGCCCGCGCCCGTCCTTGAGGTGGCAGTTCTGGCAGCCGCGCGAATTGAACAGCGGGCCGAGCCCGTCCGAGCCCTGCGTCGAGGCCGGCGCCGCCACCCACACCTTGCGGAAAAAGCCGTTGCCGAGGCTGAACCGCTCCTGGTCGTCGAAGCTGAGATTGGCGGAAAACTGCGAGAAGATATCGCGGTTGATGAGCTTCCTGGTGGTCGCCGCGCCGCCCGGCAGCAGCTCGAAATTCTCGGGCTTGGTGAAATCGGTCGTCGGTGCCGTCACCGCGCGCACGCGCGCCAGGTCCTTCGGCGTCAGGTCCGCGCGCACCGGCGCATCGTCGGCCGCGCTCATCCCCACGAGGAGGGTGATGACCAGGAGTGCGGTGAAGTACGTGTGCATGTCCCGCACCTCTAGCACGTCCCGGTCACGGGCAAGTGAAGGGGTGCGCGGCGGATTCGCGCAACCCCGCCCCTGTGGAACGCCGTGTCGGTGTTACTTGAAAACCGCATCGGGATTGTCGAGGCTGTCGCTGCCCTCGACCGCCACGTTGAGGCCGAGCAGCGACACCGCCCGTTCCACCCCGCGCGTCTGGGCGATCAGCGCGTCGATCACGTCCTGCACCACCTTGTTGCCCGCCGTGTTCCCCTCGGCGATCATCTGGTCGTACTTCTCGATCGTGTCGCCGCGCGTCTTCATCACGCCGAACTTGGCCAGCGTGTCGTCGAGGAGCCCACGGATTTCGGTGTCGAGCGCCGCGTCCTTGGAGGCCACCAGGTCCGACATCGACGGGCCGGACACCACGCTCCCGTCGATCCGGGTGTAGTGGCCGAGATAGACGTTCCGGATGCCCACGGCGTCGTTCATCAGCGAGAGGTAGGTCGTGTCCGAAAAACACTCATGCTCTTCTTCCGGGTCGTGCAGCAGCAGGCCGAGCTTCATCCGCTCGCCCGCGAGCTCGCCATAGCTCAGCGACCCCATGCCGGTGAGAATGGCGGTGATCCCCGTCTGCTGCTCCGAAGCCAGCGCCTTGCCGCCCTCCGACCAGTCGCCGACCATCTCCTTGAGGTCCGAGACCAGAAGGTCCGCGGCCGATTTGAGATACTGCGCACGCCGGTCGCAGTTGCCGTGCGTGCATGCCATGAGGCTGTAATCCGTCGCCGGCCGCTCCCCGGCGCCCGGTCCGGTGCCGTGGAGGTCCTGCCCCCAGAGCAGGAATTCGATCGCGTGGTACCCAGTGGCGACGTTCGCCTCGATCCCGCCCGCCTCCTGCAGCGTGCCGCTCAGGAACTCCGGCGTCAGGTTGCTGGCATCCACCGTCTTGCCGTCGATCAGCACCGTCTTGTTGGCGATGACATTGGCCGTATAGAGCGGGTTCTCGTCGCTCTCGGCGCCGTAGGACTTGGTGTCCACGTAGTCCATCAGCCCCTCGTCGAGCGGCCAGGAATTGACCCGCCCCTCCCAGTCGTCGACCACCGGATTGCCGAACCGGAACGCCTCGGTCTGCTGGTAGGGCGGCCGCGCATCGATATAGGCCTGCCGCGCCGCCTTGAGCGTGTCGTCGGTCGGGCTCGCGATGAACGCCGTGATCGCGCCGTCGAGGTCCTGCGCCTTGCTCAGCGCGTCCGAATAGCCGGCGAGCGCGATCGCCGCATAGGTCTTGAGGATCGCTTCGCTGCTCGGCGCGTCCGCCGAAAATGCCGGTGCCGCCAGACCCGCGACCCCGATCAACACGCCCACTGCAACAGCCTTCATTTGCCCCGTCTCCGCTCTGGAATGAGCCGGCCGTAACAAAGCTGACTGTTGCGATCAAGAAATAACGACCGACCTTGGAACGGCTCTAATCTGCACCCGCCGGCAGCCTCCTCAGCTGATGGCGCGGCGCGCTCCCGTCTCGACTCCCGCAGGCAAAGAGCGCACTGTCACAATTGTCACAAACACTGTGAGGAGGGGCGGCCCGGCAGATTCATGTGACACTGCCAAGACGGCGGAATGTCAGGGGAGACGGGCTGTCTGTCATCCGGCTGTCACACGCCCCCAATAGGCCAGCCGCGGCTTTTCCAACCTCCTCCTCGAGATCAAGAACAGCCTCATTCAGGGAGACATGCATGAAGATGAAATCCATCCTTGCCGCTTCGGTTTCGGCGGCCACCCTTATGGGTACGGCCGGCTCGGCCTGGGCCGTCGATCTCGACGCCCTCTATGCCGCCGCCAAGCAGGAAGGCCAGCTGACCACGATCGCTCTGCCCCACTACTGGTGCGGCTACGGCGACATCCTCGACAAGTTCAAGGCCAAGTATCCGGGCATCACCATCAATGAGCTGAACCCCGAAGGCGGTTCGGCCGATGAGGTCGAGGCGATCAAGGCCAACAAGGGCAACACCGGCCCGCAGGCACCCGACGTGATCGACGTGGGTCTCGCTTTCGGCCCGTCCTCCAAGGCCGATGCCGTCATTCAGCCCTACAAGGTTGCGACCTGGGACTCGATCCCCGACGCTGCCAAGGATGCTGACGGCTTCTGGTACGGCGACTACTACGGCGTGCTCGCCTTCCTCGTGAACGACGATCTCGTCCAGAACCCGCCCCACACCTGGGCCGATCTCGCCAAGGACGGCGCGCCGAACTTCGCGCTCGGCGGCGATCCGCGCAAGGACAACGTCGGCATCCAGGCCGTCTACGCGGCGGGCCTCGCGGCCACCGGCGGCGACGCCACCAAGGCGGCCGACGCGGGCCTTACCTTCATGAAGGGCCTCAACGACAAGGGCACGTTCGTTCCAGTGAACGGCCGCGCCACCCACATCGCTTCGGGCCAGGCGGGTGTTCTCGCCAGCTGGGACTACAACGATCTTGCCTGGAAGGATGGCTTCAAGGGCAATCCCAAGGCCGAAGTGATCGTCCCGTCCGACGCCGTGGTCGCCGGTGTGTATGTGCAGGCGATCAGCGCCTACGCGCCGCACCCGAACGCCGCCAAGCTGTGGATGGAATACCTCTACTCCGACGAAGGCCAGATCGGCTTCCTCGCCGGCTACTGCCACCCGATCCGCTTCAACGATCTCGTGGCGCGCAAGGTCGTGCCGGCCGATCTGCTGGCCAAGCTGCCCGACCCGGCGCTCTACGCCAAGGCCGTGTTCCCGACCCTCGACCAGATCGCGGCCGCCAAGGACACGATCACCAAGAACTGGGATTCCGCCGTCGGGGCGAATGTCCAGTAGTCTGCAAACCGCCAGTGAAATGGCACCAATGGCCGACCCGGGTCTTCCCGGGCCGGCCACGGCTTCAAAGCCTGTCGGACGGAGTCTGGGCTTCGGACGTTTACTGTCCTACCTGGGCATCGCGCCCTTCCTGATCTTCGCGATCCTGTTCCTGATCGTGCCGACGCTCAATCTCGCGGCGAGCGCCTTCTACGACAGCCAGGGCAACCTCACCTTCCAGAACATCGTCGATCTGGGCACGCAGCAGGTGTTCAACGCCTACTGGGTGTCGATCCGCATCTCGGCGGCCTCCGCTGCGCTCGGCGCGCTGCTCGGCCTCATCATCGCCCTCGCCGTGATCCGCGGCCGCCTTCCCGGCTGGCTCCGCGCCTCGATCATGACCTTCTCGGGCGTTGCCTCCAATTTCGCCGGCATCCCCCTGGCCTTCGCCTTCGTCGCGACTCTGGGGCCGCTCGGCATGATCACCGTCTGGTTCCGCGCCATCGGCTTCGATCCCTACCGGCACGGCTTCAACCTCCTGAGCTTCTGGGGCCTGACCCTCACCTACCTCTATTTCCAGATCCCGCTGATGATCCTCATCATCGCGCCCGCGGTCGATGGCCTGCGCAGGGAATGGTCGGAAGCCGCCCAGACGCTCGGCGCTTCGCCGCGGCAGTTCTGGCGCTACGTCGGCGTCCCGGTCCTCTGGCCCAACCTGCTCGGCACCCTGTCGCTGCTCTTTGCCAACGCCTTCGGCGCCATCGCCACCGCCTATGCGCTGACCGGCTCGTCGCTCAACATCGTCCCCATCCTGCTCTACGCGCAGATTTCCGGCGACGTGCTCCACAACCCCGGCCTCGGCGCCGCGCTCGCCCTCGGCATGATCGTCATCACCGGCCTCGCCAACGTCATCTACCTCATCGTCCGCACCCGCGCCGAGCGGTGGCTAAAATGAAGCGCTCGAACCTCTGGGCGTGGGCCATCTTCATCCTGGCGGTGCTCTATTTCCTGCTGCCCCTGATCGCGACCATCTACTTCTCGCTGCGCATCCGCCGCGACGCGCTGTCGCTCGATGCCTATGTCAACGTGCTGACCGACCCGGACTTCGCGAAGACCTTCGGCTACTCCTTCGTCATCAGCATTCTCACCATCATCGTCGGCGCGGTGATCACGGTGCCCGCCGCCTACCTCGTCCGCCTGCGGCTGCCGCAGCTCAGGCCCTTCGTCGAATTCGTGACCCTGCTGCCGCTGATCATCCCGCCGATCATCATGGTCTTCGGCTACATCCGCATGTACAGCACGTCCTCGATCCTGCCGCTTACCGGCACCGCCGTCGGCACCGATGCGCTGCTGATCCTGAGCTATGTCGGGCTCGGCCTGCCTTACATGTACCGTGCGGTCGACACGGGCCTGCGCACCATCGACGTGCAGACCCTCACCGAGGCCGCGACCATCATGGGCGCCCGCCAGCTGACGATCATCGGCCAGGTGATCTTCCCCAACATCCTCATCGCGGTGCTGTCGGGCGCCTTCCTCACCTTCGCCATCGTCATCGGCGAGTTCACCATGGCGAGCCTCCTCGCCCGTCCGGCCTTCGGCACCTACCTGCAGCGCGTCGGCATGATCAAGTCCTACGAGCCTGCGGCCCTCTCCATCATTTCCTTCGCCATCACCTGGGCGGCGATGGGCATGATCCAGCTCCTCGCCCGCTTCGCCCCCAAAACCGCAGTCCGGAACGCCGGAGATGACCGAGCCCTTCCTCAAGATCGAGCGCATCACCAAGTCCTTCAAGGACAACCAGGTGGTCAAGGGCGTCGACCTCGCCTTCAATCGGGGCGAGTTCGTCTCGCTGCTGGGCCCCTCGGGCTGCGGCAAGACCACGATCCTCAGGATGATCGCCGGCTTCGAGCGGCCGACCATCGGCTCGATCGTCGTCGACGGCCGCGACATCACCAACCTGCCGCCCAACCAGCGCAAGATCGGAATGGTGTTCCAGGCCTACGCGCTGTTCCCCAACATGAACGTCGCCGACAATATCGGCTTCGGCCTCAAGATCGCCGGTATGCCGGCACCCGAGCGCCAGTCGCGCGTCGACGAGATGCTGCGGCTCATCGGCCTGCCCGGCTTTGGCAAGCGCTTCCCCTTCGAGCTCTCGGGCGGCCAGCAGCAGCGTGTCGCTCTCGCCCGCGCCATCGCCCCGCGTCCCTCGATGCTGCTCCTCGACGAGCCGCTCTCCGCCCTCGATGCCAAGATCCGCGTCTCGCTGCGTCAGGAAATCCGCGCGATCCAGCGCGAGCTTGGCATCACCACCGAGTTCGTGACCCACGACCAGGAAGAAGCCCTGTCGATCTCCGACCGTATCGTGGTCATGAACGCCGGCAACGTCGAGCAGTTCGGCACGCCGTTCGAGATCTACAACAAGCCGGCCACCCGCTTTGCCGCGACCTTCGTGGGCCAGCTCAATACTCTCAAGGCCAAGGTTGCCGACCCCGCAACCAAGACCGTCGCCATCGACGGCCAGGTCGCCACCATCCCCGCCCTGCCGCCCGGCGCGCGCGCCGGCCAGGACATCGCCCTCACCCTGCGCCCCGAAGCGGTGTCTCTCGCCAACGGCCACGCCCGCGACATCGTCCTCGACGGCACGGTGTCCGAGGTCAGCTTCCTCGGCTCGGTGATCCGCCTCAAGGTCAAGCTCGGTGAAAACGCCATCGATCTCGACACCTTCAACGACCAGCGCACCCCGCCGCCGCAGCACGACCAGAAGGTGCAGGTCACCCTCAGCGGGAGCGACGTCCTCGTCCTCGGCGACTAGCGCCGGCCGTGCTCAACGTCCTTTTCATCACCGCCGACCAGTGGCGCGGCGACTGCCTCGGCCTCGCCGGCAATCCGCTGGCCCGCACACCGCACATCGATGCGCTCGCCGCCGATGGAACGGCGTTCCTCAACCACTGGTCGAATGCCGCGCCCTGTTCGCCGGCGCGCGCCTGCCTCTACACCGGCCTCTACCAGATGACCAACCGCGTGGTGCGCAACGGCACCCCGCTGGCCGACCGCTTCGACAACGTCGCCCGCGCCGCACGCCGCGCGGGCTATGCCCCCACCCTCTTCGGCTACACCGACCAGTCGGCCGATCCCGGCGTCCTCGCCGCCGGCGATCCGCGCCTGCTGACCTATGAGGGTGTGCTGCCCGGTTTCGATGTCCGCGTGCGCCTGCCCGAAGACGAAAAGCCATGGCTGAGCTGGCTTCGCGCCCAGGGCCTCGACTTTCCCGACCGCCGCACGGCGCACCTGCCCATCCGCGATGCCGGCCGCATCCGCGATGCCCCGCCGGCCTACTCCGCCGAGCAGACGCAGACCGCCTTCCTCGCGGGCGAGTTCATCCGCTGGCTCGGCGAACAGGACGCGCCGTGGTTCGCGCATCTGAGCATTCTGCGGCCCCATCCGCCCTACATCGTGCCGCCGCCCTACAACACGCTGATTTCACCCGACGAGATCGGCGCCTTTCGCCGCGCACCCGATCCGGCCACCGAAGCCGCCGTGCATCCGCTGGTCGCCCTCGGCCATCGGGCCACCCGGCTCGAAGATTTCGTCTTCGGCGCGAGCGGTCGGGCCGCGGACCTGAGCGACCCGGAGTTCCGCCAGCTCCGCGCCACCTATCTCGGCATGATTGCGGAAGTCGATGCCCAGCTCGGCCGCGTCTTTGCTGCCCTCGAGGCCGCCGGGCAGTGGAACGACACTCTCATCGTCTTCACCTCCGATCACGCCGATCTCATCGGCGATCACTGGCTTCTCGGCAAGGGCGGCTACCACGACCAGAGCCAGCACGTGCCGCTGGTCATCCGCGACCCCCGCGCCCCCGCGCGCGGCAACCGCGTCACGGCCGTCACCGAGGCCGTCGATCTCTACCCCACCCTGCTCGAAGCGATGGGCGTCGAACCGGCCCACGCTCCGGATGGCGTTTCCCTCGCCCCCTTCCTCGCCGACGAACAGCCGCCGCGCTGGCGCGATGCCGCCCACTGGGAATTCGACTTCCGAGACGTCGCCGGCCAGACGGCGGAAACCGCGCTCGGCCTCGATTCGACCGGGCTCAATCTCGCCGTTGTGCGCACCGCGAAATGGAAATACGTCCACTTTGCCGCGCTCCCGCCGCTGCTCTTCGATCTCGAAGCCGATCCCGACAACCTCCACAATCTCGCGCCCGACCCGGCCCATGCCGCCGCGCGCGCCGAAATGGCCGAGCGCCTGCTGAGCTGGCGCGCGCGCCATCTCGACCAGACCCTGGCGCTCAAGGAGCTCACGCCTCGGGGCGTGGTCAGCCGCGCGCCCGTCCGCTAAGCTTTGCGGATGGACAATCCCTTCGTCGGCACCGACTGGCTCGCCGCGCATCTCGGCGACCCCGGCGTCGCTCTCCTTGATGGCAGCTGGTACCTGCCGGCCATGCAGCGCGACCCGCGCGCCGAATTCCGCGCCGGCCACATCCCCGGCGCGGTGTTCTTCGACATCGACGGCGTCGCCGACACCTCGATCAACCTGCCCCACATGCTGCTGGCGCCGGAGCCGTTCGCGGCCGCCGTCGGCGCCCTCGGCGTCGGCGACGGCATGACCATCGTCGTCTACGACGGGGCGGGGCTGTTCTCCGCGCCGCGCGTCTGGTGGGAATTCGTCGCCATGGGCGCCCCCGACATCCGCATCCTCGATGGCGGGCTTCCGAAGTGGCGCGCCGAGGGCCGCCCGCTCGAGTCCGGCGAGCCGCATCCGGCGCCGCGCACCTTCACCCCGCGCTTCCGCCCCGAGCTGGTCCAGAGCCTCGCCCAGGTCCGCGTCGCCCTCGCGCGCGGGCAGACCGTGGTCGATGGCCGGCCCGCCGGCCGCTTCGCCGGTCGCGACCCGGAGCCGCGGCCCGGCGTCGTCTCCGGCCACATGCCCGGCGCCCGCAGCGTGCCGGCCATGGATCTGGTCGCCGATGGTCGGCTGAAGCCGGTGCCCGAGCTCAAGGCCATGTTCGACCGCGCCGGCGTGACGCTCGCGGACCCGCTCATCACCACCTGCGGCTCCGGCGTCACCGCCTCCACGCTCCTGCTGGCGCTCAAGCTCGCCGGCGCCCGCGACGTCTCGCTCTATGACGGCGCCTGGGCCGAGTGGGGCAGCCGCACCGACACCCAGATCCTCAAGGATTGATCGCATCCGCGGCCGAACATCGGCTTGCACCGCGCAATTCTTTGGCCTTAAGACTCGCGGCGTTCGGCGAACGCCGGGGGACGGAATGAGCAGTCGGCAGGACCAGGGCGGGCGCCGCCTCGACGATGCGGCGCGGGCCGGCTGGCTCTATTACGTTGCGGGCAACAACCAGGAAGAGATCGCCAAAAAACTCAACGTCTCGCGCCAGACCGCGCAGCGGCTCGTCTCGCTGTCGGTAAGCGAAGGTCTGATCAAGGTCCGCCTCGATCACCCGATCGGCCGCTGCATGGAGCTGGCGGAAAAGCTGCGCCAGCGCTTCGCCCTCGATCTCGTCGAGGTCGTGCCGTCCGATCCGGAATCCGATTCCACCATCGTCGGCGTCGCCCAGGCGGCGGCGGCCGAGATCGAGCGGCGCCTGCGCGCGCCCGATCCCATCATCATGGCCATCGGCACCGGCCGCACCCTCAAGGCCGCGATCGAGCAGCTGTCCCCGATGGAGGCGCCGCAGCACAAGATCGTCTCCCTCACCGGCAACATCGCGCCCGACGGCTCGGCCTCCTACTACAACGTCATTTTCAACATGGCCGACGCGGTCAAGGCGCGCATGTTTCCCATGCCGCTGCCGGTGATCGCCTCCTCGCCCGAAGAGCGCGAAATGCTGCTGCGCCAGCCGATGGTCAGGGAGACCCTCGCCCTCACCGCGCGGGCCGACATCACCTTCGTGGGCATCGGCGATCTGGGTGCCGACGCGCCGCTCTATGTCGACGGCTTCATCCGCCTCGACGAGCTCAGGGCCCTGCAGAAGGCCGGCGCCGTCGGCGAGATCGTCGGCTGGGCCTTCGATGCCCAGGGCAAGATGATCGAGGGCCTCACCAATGCCCGCGTCGCCAGCGCGCCCATGCCCTCGCGCGAAACCTCTCTGGTTGTGGCAACTGCCATGGGCGAGAGAAAATTGCCCGGCATCGTCGCCGCCCTCAATCGGCGGCTCGTTAACGGCCTCATCACCGACGAGCGCACCGCCTCCAGGCTGCTGGCCCGCAAGTAGAATTCGCCGACTCGCCCTGAAACGCTGACGCCGTCTGAGGGACGTGCCTCAGCGGAGCGCGCCGCGTGCCGCTTGACACCGTTAAGATTTTGATGAGTAATTGCCCATGACCAGAGCAAATCTTCGCTCTGTCAAAGGGAGGACATCCATGAAATTTGCACCGCTTCTCGCGGCGACGCTGCTTGGCGCGCTGACCGTCCCGGCCTTTGCCGATCCGGTCACGCTGACCATCGCCACCGTCAACAACGACGACATGATCACCATGCAGAAGTTGACGGACGACTTCACGGCCAAGAACCCGGACATCAAGGTCCAATGGGTCACGCTGGAGGAAAACATCCTCCGCCAGAAGGTCACCACCGACATCACCACCAAGGGTGGCCAGTACGACATCGTCACCATCGGCCCGTTCGAGATTCCGGTGTGGGCCAAGCAGGGCTGGCTCACCGACCTCAGCGACCTCGGCCCCGACTACAAGATCGACGACCTGCTGCCGGCCATCCGCGGTCAGGTCAGCGTCGACGGCAAGCTCTATGGAGCTCCGTTCTACGGCGAAAGCTGGATGATCCACTACCGCAAGGATCTGTTCGACAAGGCCGGGCTGACCATGCCCGCCGATCCGACCTGGGATTTCATCCGCCAGGCCGCCGACAAGATCACCGATCGCGCCAACGGCATCAATGGCGTCTGCTTCCGCGGCAAGGCCGGTTGGGGCGAGAACATGGCGTTCCTCACCGCCCTCGCCAACACCTTCGGCGCCCGCTGGTTCGATGAGCAGTGGCACCCGCAGTTCGACCAGCCCGAGTGGAAGGCCGCGCTGCAGTACTATCTCGACATCATGAAGGCCGATGGCCCCGATGGGGCGTCCAACAACGGCTACAACGAGAACATGGCGCTGTTCCAGCAGGGCAAGTGCGGCATGTGGATCGACGCCACCGTCGCGGCCGGCGCGCTCGCCAACCCGCAGAAGTCGACGGTCGCCGACAAGGTCGCATGGGCCGTTGCGCCCGAGACCGGCCTCGGCAACCACGGCAACTGGCTCTGGGCGTGGTCGCTCGCGATCCCGACCACCAGCCAGCACGTCGACGCGGCCAAGAAGTTCATCGCCTGGGCGACCGGGCCGGACTACATCAAGCTCGTCGCCGACAAGGTCGGCTGGATCTCGGTCCCGCCGGGCACCCGCACCTCGACCTACCAGAACCGGGCCTATCTGGATGCGGCCGCCTTCGCCAAGGGCACGCTCGACGCCATCAACGCGGCCAACACCGTCAAGCCCACCGTCAAGCCCGTGCCCTATGTGGGGGGTCAGTTCGTGACCATCCCCGAGTTCCAGGGCCTCGCGACCGAAGTCGGCCAGGTGTTCTCGGCCGCCCTCGCCGGGCAGGTCTCGGCCGATGACGCGCTCAAGCAGGCGCAGGACATCACCACCCGCGAGATGCAGAAGGCCGGCTACCTCTGACGCGTTGACCTCCCCGCAGGTCGGGGTCGCCCGGTCCCTCTACCGGGCGACCCCAAACGCGGGAAGTCTTCACGGTGTCATTCCCGCGCAGGCGGGAATGACATTGTCGAAAACGGCGTGACCGGGGGAGGAGAACGCCATGGCGACCCGTCAAACGAGAACCCTCGCGCGCTTCATGGTCGCGCCCTCGGTGATCGTCCTGTTCGTCTGGATGATCGTGCCGCTGGTGCTGACCCTGTGGTTCTCGCTGCAGCGCTACAACCTCAACTATCCCGAGCGCTCGGGCTTCGCCTGGTTCCGCAACTACTACTTCTTCCTCACCGATCCGAGCTTCGTCACGGCCATCGTCAACACGCTGATCCTTGTGGTTGGCGTGCTGGTGATCACCGTCGTCCTCGGCATTCTCCTCGCGCTGCTGCTCGATCAGCCGATCTGGGGCCAGGGCATCGTCCGCCTCATGGTGATCGCGCCCTTCTTCGTCATGCCCACCGTCTCGGCGCTGGTGTGGAAGAACATGCTCCTCCACCCCCAATACGGCATCCTCGCATCGGTTTGGCAGGCCTTCGGCCAGCGGCCCGTTGCCTGGCTCACCGACTATCCGCTCGCCTCGGTCATCGTCATCACCGCCTGGGAGTGGCTGCCCTTCGCGACACTGATCTTGCTGACCGCCCTGCAGTCGCTCGACGAGGACCAGAAGGAAGCCTCCGAGATGGACGGGGCCAACTTCATCAACCGCTTCATCTACATCATCCTGCCGCACCTCGCGCGCGCCATCACCGTCGTCATCCTGATCGAGACGATCTTCCTTCTCGGCATCTTCGCCGAAATCTTCGTCACCACGCAGGGCGGCCCCGGCCAGGCCTCCACCAACCTGCCCTACCTCATCTACATCCAGGCCCTGCTCAACTACGACGTCGGCGGCGCCTCGGCGGGCGGCGTCATCGCCGTGATCCTCGCCAACATCGTCGCGATCTTCTTGATCCGCATCGTGGGGAAAAACCTCGATGCGTGACGTCATCGCGCCGAAGTCGCCGCTCCATCGCCTCCTCCCCTTGCGGGACAAGGTGCCCGAAGGGCGGATGAGGGGTGAGCCCCACGCCCACCACCCGGAGGGAATCCTCTGATGGCCCGCGCCGCAAGCACGTCCCGCAAGATCACCGTCACCGCTGCCGCCTGGCTCGTCGGACTGGTCATCTTCTTTCCGATCCTCTGGACCGTCCTCACCGCCTTCAAGTCCGAGGAAAACGCCATCCGGATCAGCCAGTTCTTCTCGACCCCCTGGTCGATCGAGAGCTTCTTCGAGGTGCAGTCCCGTTCCGACTACCTGCTCCACTTCACCAACTCGGTGATCATCTCGCTCGGCTCGACCGTGCTCGCGCTGCTGATTGCCGTGCCCGCCGCCTGGGCGATGGCCTTCTCGCCCGGTCCCAAGACGCGCGACCTGATGATGTGGATGCTCTCGACCAAGATGATGCCGGCGGTCGGCGTGCTGGTCCCGATCTACCTCATCTTCAAGACCCTCGGCCTCCTCGACAATGTCTGGGGCCTGATGATCGTCCTGATGCTGATGAATCTGCCGATCGTGGTGTGGATGCTCTACACCTACTTCAAGGAAATTCCCGTCGACATCCTCGAGGCCGCCCGCATGGACGGCGCCACGCTCGGCAAGGAGCTCGTCTACGTGCTCGTGCCGATGGCCGTACCCGGCATCGCCTCGACCATGCTGCTCAACATCATCCTTGCCTGGAACGAGGCGTTCTGGACGCTCAACCTCAGCGTCGCCCGCGCCGCGCCGCTCACCGCCTTCATCGCATCCTATTCGAGCCCCGAGGGCCTGTTCTGGGCCAAGCTCAGCGCCGCCTCGACGCTCGCCATCGCACCCATCCTTGTTCTGGGATGGATCAGCCAGAGACAGCTCGTCCGCGGCCTCACCTTCGGCGCCGTGAAATAGGGGGAGACCATGGGGTCCATTCAGCTGGAACACGTCAACAAGAGCTTCGGCGCCCACGCCGTCATCCCCGACGCGAGCCTCGAAATCCGCGACGGCGAGTTCGTGGTCTTCGTCGGCCCCTCCGGCTGCGGCAAGTCCACGCTGCTCCGCCTCATCGCCGGCCTCGAGGACACCACCTCGGGCAAGATCCTGCTCGATGGCCAGGACATGACCGACGCCGCCCCCGCCAAGCGCCAGCTCGCAATGGTGTTCCAGTCCTACGCGCTCTACCCCCACATGACGGTCGCACAGAACATCGGCTTCCCGCTCAAGATGGCGGGCATGGACAAGGCCGCGATCGAGGCCAAGGTCCGCGATGCCGCGAGCGTCCTCAACCTAACCACCTATCTCGACCGCCGCCCGCGCAACCTCTCGGGTGGCCAGCGCCAGCGCGTCGCCATCGGCCGCGCCATCGTGCGCGAGCCCAAGGCGTTCCTCTTCGATGAGCCGCTGTCCAATCTCGACGCGGCGCTCCGCGTAAACATGCGGCTCGAAATCTCCGAGCTCCACCAGCAGCTGAAGACCACCATGGTCTACGTCACCCACGACCAAGTCGAGGCCATGACCATGGCCGACCGCATCGTCGTCCTCAACGCCGGCAACATCGAGCAGTTCGGCACGCCCATGGAGCTCTACCGCACGCCCGCCAACCGATTCGTTGCCGGCTTCATCGGCTCGCCCAAGATGAACTTCGTCGATGGCGCCGAAGCCGCCAAATACGGCGCCGCCGCGATCGGCGTGCGCCCCGAGCACATCTCCGTCGCGACCGACAGGGGCACCTGGCACGGCACGGTCGGGGTCGCCGAGCACCTCGGCTCCGACACCTTCCTTCACGTCAATGTCGACGGCCTCGGCATCATGACCGTGCGCGCCGAAGGTGAGAAACAGCTCCATCACGGCGACGGGGTGTGGCTCACCCCCGACCCGTCCCGCATCTACCGCTTCGACAGGGACGGCCGCGCCCTGCGCGCCAACTAGGATTTCGCCGATGCCCATCGAACTGTCGCGCGATGCATTCAAGGAGCTGTCGGAGACGGCCGCCGTTCCGAGCTACGATCCGCGCGCGCTGAAAGCCGGCATCGTCCATTTCGGCGTCGGCAATTTCCATCGCGCCCATCAGGCGGTCTATCTCGACGACCTCTTCAATCTGGGCCGCGACCACGACTGGGCTCTCGTCGGCGCCGGCGTGCGCACCGCCGACGACGCCATGCGCCAAAAGCTCGGCGCGCAGGACTGGCTCACCACCGTCGTCGAGCAGGAGGCCGACGTCTCGACCGCGCGCGTCACCGCCCCGATGATCGACCACCTGCCCATCGGCGACAGCGCCGCGGTCGTCGCGCGGCTGGCCGACCCCACGATCCGCATCGTCTCGCTCACCATCACCGAGGGCGGCTACTACATCGACCCCGCGACGCAGCGGTTCGATCCCACCCATCCCGACATCGTCGCCGATGCCAAAAATCCCGCGCAGCCCAGAACCGTCTTCGGCCTGATCCTCGCCGGCCTCGCCGCCCGCCGCAAAGCCGGCGTGCCCCCCTTCACCGTGATGAGCTGCGACAACATTCCCGGCAACGGCCATGTCACGCAGAACGCCGTCATCGGCCTCGC
>CAYRZM010000097.1:0-9515 GCA_964428685.1 uncultured Devosia sp.
CGCTATCGCGGCGACTTCGAGGAGCGGCTCAAGGCCGTCATGAAGGAGCTCGAAAAGCACCCCGACGCGATCCTGTTCATCGACGAGATCCACACCGTGATCGGCGCCGGTGCCACCTCCGGCGGCGCGCTCGATGCCTCGAACCTGCTGAAGCCGGCTCTGGCCTCGGGCAACATGCGCTGCATCGGCTCGACCACCTACAAGGAATACCGGCAGTTTTTCGAGAAGGACCGCGCGCTCGTCCGCCGCTTCCAGAAGATCGACGTCGCCGAGCCCACGATCCCCGACGCGATCGAGATCGTGAAGGGCCTGCGTCCGTACTTCGAGGAGTTCCACAAGCTCAAATACACCGACGAGGCACTGACCGCCGCCGTCGAGCTTTCGGCGCGCTACATCAACGACCGCAAGCTCCCCGACAAGGCGATCGACGTGATCGACGAGACCGGCGCGAGCCAGATGCTGCTCGTCGCCGAAGAGCGCAAGACGCTCATCGACGTGCCCGAGATCGAGGCGACCATCGCCACCATGGCGCGCATACCGCCCAAGTCGGTCAGCAAGTCGGACACCGAGATGCTCGCGAGCCTCGAGGCCGATCTGAAGCGCGTGGTCTTCGGGCAGGACGCGGCCATTCACGCTCTGTCGTCGGCGATCAAGCTCGCCCGCGCCGGCCTGCGTGAACCGGAAAAGCCGATCGGCTCGTACCTCTTCACCGGCCCGACCGGCGTCGGCAAGACCGAGGTCGCCAAGCAGCTCGCCGACACGCTCGGTGTCGAGCTACTGCGCTTCGACATGTCCGAATACATGGAGCGCCACACCGTCAGCCGACTGATCGGCGCCCCCCCGGGCTATGTCGGCTTCGACCAGGGCGGTCTGCTCACCGATGGCGTCGACCAGCATCCGCATTGCGTCGTGCTGCTCGACGAGATCGAGAAGGCCCATCCGGACCTGTTCAACATCCTGTTGCAGGTGATGGACCACGGCAAGCTCACCGACCACAACGGCAAGTCCGTCGATTTCCGGAACGTCATTCTGATCATGACCTCCAACGTCGGTGCGATGGAGCTGCAGAAGTCGCCGATCGGCTTCGGCCGCAAGCGCGAAGCGGGCGACGACGAAGATGCGATCAACCGCATGTTCACGCCCGAGTTCCGCAATCGGCTCGACGCGATCATCTCCTTCGCGCCGCTGCCGCCCGCCATCGTCCGGCAGGTGGTCGAGAAGTTCGTGCTCCAGCTCGAAGGCCAGCTGGCCGAGCGCGGCGTGACCATCAACCTCACGCCCGAAGCGGCCGAGTGGCTCGCCTCGCGCGGCTACGACGAGCGCATGGGGGCCCGGCCGCTGAGCCGCGTCATCCAGGAGCACGTCAAGAAGCCGCTTGCCGACCAGGTGCTGTTCGGCGAGCTGGTCAACGGCGGCACGGTGACGGTGGCCGTGGTCGGCGTCGGCCCCGACGCCAAGCTCGAGCTCATCGCCTCGCCCCCGCGCCCAGCGCGCCCCAAGGCCATCCCGGGCCCCAAGGTCGCCCGCAAGACGGCCAAGCCGGCGGAAGAGAACAGCTAGTCGCAACGAGCGACGAGATCGAAACGATTGGGGCCGGGAGCGATCCCCGCCTTTCTTATGCCGCGAGGCTGCGGCGCGCGCTCTGCACGGCGCTTTGCAGCGAGGGCTCGACGGCTACCGCTGGGGCGCCGACATGATGTGCGGCGAGCATTTGCAGCGTCGCGGCCGAAGCGCCCGATACGAACAGGCGCACGCCTTGGCGGATCGCCTTTCCGGCGATGCTTTCGATCGTGCTCGCGGCTGTCGAGTCGATGAATGGAACGGCGGCGAAGTCGAGGATCAGCACCTTGTGCCGATCCGCGATGCGGTCGAGCACGACGCCCACACTCGCAGCGGCGCCGAAGAAGAATGCGCCGCTGATCCGGTAGATAGCGATGTCGGGGTCGGCACCCTGTGACGGATCGTAGGGCGCTCGCGCCGGGTCGTCGGCAACGTCCTCCTCGACCTGCGGCACATGCAACTCCACCGAGGCGGTCTGCGCCATCCTGCGGATGAAAAGCAGCGAACCGAGAGCGAAGCCCGCGACGATCGCGGCGGTAAGCCCAACGAACACAGTCAGCAGGAAGGTGACGACGAGCACCAGCGCGTCCCCGCGCGAGCCGCGCACGAGCGCGGCGATGGCGGGCTTTTCGATCATGTTCCACGACACCACCGCCAGCACGCCCGCCAGCGAGGCGAGTGGAATGAAGCGGGCGAGCGGCGCGGCAACGAGCATGAACAGCAGGATGAAGCCAGCGTGGAAGACGCCGGAGAGGGGGCTGCGCGCGCCGGAGCGGACGTTGGTTGCGGTGCGGGCAACGGTGCCGGTCGCGGTGATGCCGCCGAACACCGCCGAGCCGATATTGGCGATGCCTTGCGCCACCAGCTCCATGTTGGAGCGGTGCCGCCGGCCGGTCATGTTGTCGGCCACCATTGCAGAAAGCAGGGATTCGATGGCGCCCAGCAGAGCGAACGAAATCGCGTCGGGGGTGACGTCGAGCACCGATTGCAGCGAGATCGACGGAAGCGATGGAGCCGGGAGGGTGTTTGGAATGCCGCCGAACCGCGTTCCAATCGTCTCGACCGGCAGGCCCAGTGCGAAGGCCGCGAGCGCCGCCAGGACCACGGCGATCAGGATGCCCGGCCAGCGCGGCAAGTAGCGGCGCATCAGCACCATGACGACGACCGTGCCGATGCCGATCAGGACTGCAGGCCAGGTGATCGTGCCGGCTGACGCCGCGAGGGCCGCGAGCTTGGGGAGGATGTCGGCCGGATTGGAGGCGAGCTTCAGGCCGAGCAGGTCGCCGATCTGGCCGATGAACAGGATCACCGCGATGCCGGAGATGAACCCGACGGTCACGGGATAGGGAATGAACTTGATGTAGCTGCCGAGGCGCAAGAGGCCCATGCCCAACAGCAGGATGCCGGCGAGGATCGTCGCCAGCGCCAGCCCCGGCAGGCCGTGCCGTGCCACGGTCGAGGCGACGAGGACCGTAAAAGCTGCGGCTGGACCGCCGATCTGGAACCGGCTTCCACCGAGCGCCGAAATGAGAAGCCCGCCCACGGCCGCCGTGAACAGGCCGCGTTCCGGCGTCACGCCAGACGCGATGGCGATCGCCATCGACAGCGGCAGGGCAACAATTGCGACGGTCAGGCCCGATACCAGGTCGGCGCGCAGATCGGCGAGGTGGTAGCCCTCGCGAAAGACGGTCACCAGCTTGGGGGTGAAGAGCTCGGCGGCGTTCGGGGCAGTGTTCGGCCGCGTCGAGGCGAGGTCAGCCATGCCGGGCGCTCCCGGCTTGCCTCAGCTCCGCGCGGACTGTCGCAGCCGGACGCCACGCCCGCCGCCATCGCTGCGGGCGTCGTCCCCGATCAGCTCCACGCCGGCCCGATTCAGCGCCTCGATCACCTTGGTCAGCGTCTCGACAGTACCGCGCACGACGCCCTCGCTCGCTTCCATGCGCTGGACCGTGGGCAGGGACACACCCGAAAGCTCCGCCAGTGCCTTCTGGTCCATGCCCAGCAAGGCGCGAGCCGCGCGGAGCTGCCCCGCCGTCATCACGCGAGTGAGTCCTTTCGGACAATGAGTGACACATGGCCAACCTGTATTGATGTCCTAAACATCAATGTTGGACCATAGGACAGGCGCGAACGGAGTCGCAAGACGCAGATCAAATCGCCAACTCGGCGGCGATCGCCCTGGCCAGCGCCGCCAGCTCGCCGTCATCGGCCCGGGCGCCGATGTGGTGCCCAACTGCTTCGCCTTCGTAGAGCGGCATCAGGTGGAAGTGGAGGTGAAACACCGTCTGCCCCGAGGCCGCCTCGTTGGCCTGCACCAGCCGCAGCCCGTCCGCTTTCGTGGCCGCCTTCACCGCCCGCGCCAGCCGCGGCAGATAGGCGGCGACCCTGGCGACCGCCGCCGGATCGGCATCGAGCATGTTGCGTGAGGCGGCCTTGGGGATCACCAGCGTGTGCCCGCGCGTCTGCGGAAAAATATCCATGATGACGAGCACCGTGTCGTCCTCGAACACCTTGTGGGCGGGGACTTCCCCGCGCAGCATCTTGGCAAAGATGTTCTGCGGATCGTAGGCGGTCACGGCGCGGCTCCGGTCAGGTGGTAGGTGCGGGTGGCTGGCGCCGGGCGGAACTCGGCGATCGTCTCCTCGATCACGTCGACGGCAAGGTTCGTGCCGTCCTCGAGCTTGAGCTTTTCCCCGAGCGCCTCGGCCGCCCGCGCATAGGCCGGCGTGTCGTTGAGGTCTTCGAGCGCCGAGGCGAGGATCTGTGGCGTGAGCTTGCGCAGTCGCACGGGCTGCGGCCCGAGGCCGAGCTCGTAGATCAGCCGGCCCCAATAGGGCTGGTCGAAGAACTGCGGCACGGCAAAGCTCGGCCGCCCGGCAACGAGCCCCGTATGCGTCGTGCCGGCGCCGCCATGATGCACCACGGCCTTCACGTATTTGAAGAGTTCCGTATGCGGCGCCCGGTCGATCGCGAACACCGTCGGCGGCAGCGCCTCCGGCTTGACGCCGCCCCAGCCCTTGCCGATCACGGCCCGGCCACCCCACTGCTGCAGTGCCTTGCTGATGATCTCGGTGTTGCGCTGCGCGCCCCACGACATCGAGCCGAAGCCCAGATAGATCGGCTTGTCGCCGCTGGCGAGGAACGCCGAGAATTCCGGCGAGGGCTTCCAGCCGGTGATGTCGTCGAGCCGCCAGAAGCCAGTGATGATGTTGCTCTCCGCCCAGTCGCCCGGCGCCGGCGAGATCGAAGGCGAATAGGCATGCAGCGTCGTCAGCGGCTCGCCGCGCGCGCCGGTGTGGACGTTGCCCTTCTTCTTGGGCCTCAGCCCCAGCACGCTCCGCAGCCGGTCGCGCGGAAAGTCCCAGTAGCTCTGCTGCGCGGTCTGCACGACGTAGCTCAGCTTGTTGAGCAGCGGGTCGATGCTCGGGCTCTTGGCGAACGGCTCGCGGTTGAAGCGGTAGAGCAGGGGGTCCACCTGCGGCAGCCCGTAGTCGAAATACGGGAACTCCGTCGTCGGATAGATCGGCTGGAACACCGTCAGGATCGCCGGAATGCGGAGCGCCTCGGCGATGTCGATGCAAAAGCTCGTGGCGTTCTGGAACACGATCGCGTCCGCGTCCTGGGCGATCTGCCAGGCGCGCTTGCCGGCTTCCTTGAGCACCTTTTGCCCGGCCCGCAGCACGCCGGGGGCATAGAGCAGGGCGCTCTTGGTCATGATGTTGTCGAACTGTGCCTGCCTGAGGAACGCCTGCACGTCCCCGCCGAGGTCGTGGAATTCGACCCCGTGCATCGCGACGAAATCCTTGAAGTCGCTGGTTGTCGCCAGCGCCACCGAATAGCCGCGGCGCTTGAGCGTCAGCGCCAGGGCGACGATCGGCTGCACGTCGCCATGCGTGCCGATGACCGTGATGACGATCCGCTTGGCCAAGCCTTGTCCGTCCGCAACCGATCGGGGCGTCGTCCGCGCGCCCCTTGCGCCCTGCATTACACGGGGGCGGAAACGGCGGCAATGCGGCGAACCGCGGTAGGTGAGGATGCCCCGCCTAAGTCCCTAGGGCTCCATGTGTTTCTTGAACGGCGTCATCTCCGCCAGCGCCGCCTGCTCGCGGCTCACCGAGGCGCGCTCCTGTCGGAGGAACCGCCCAATCGCATCCCGCAGCCCCTCGTGGCCGATCCAGTGGATGGAGCGGGTCGTCGCCGGCGCATAGCCGCGCGCCAGCTTGTGCTCGCCCTGCGCACCCGCCTCGACCGTCTGGAGCCCATGCGCAATCGCGTAGTCGATGGCCTGGTAGTAGCAGAGCTCGAAGTGGAGGAACGGCACCTCCCGCGTCGCGCCCCAGTAGCGGCCATAGAGCGTGTCCGCGCCCAGCATGTTGAGCGTGCCGGCGATCGGCGTCGTTCCGTCATAGGCGAACATCAGCACGGTGCGGTCGGCCATCGCCGCGCCCAGCATCGAGAAGAACTTCCGGTTGAGGTAGGGCCGTCCCCATTTGCGGTTGCCGGTATCCTGGTAGAAATCGAAGAACGCGTCCCACGCCGCCTCGGTGATGTCCGCGCCGCTCAGCCAGCGCACCGTCAGCCCTTCGAGCGCATCCCGCCGCTCGCGCCGCGTCACCTTGCGGTGCCGCGACGACATCGGCTCGAGGTACTCATCGAACGAGGCGAAGCCGGCATTGTGCCAGTGGTACTGCGTATCGGTGCGCAGCAGCCATCCGGCCTCGGCCGCCAGTGCCGCGTCCGCCTCCGGCACGAAGGTCGCATGCACCGACGAGATCCCACGCCCCGCTGCATAATGCTCCGCCGCCGTCAGCAGCGCCCGCCGGATCGCCTTGTCGGGCGAGGCCGTCAGCAGCTTGGGCGCCGTCACCGGCGTGAACGGCACCGAGCACTGGAGCTTGGGATAATAGCTGCCGCCCGCCTGCTCGAACGCATTGGCCCAGCCGTGGTCGAACACATACTCGCCCTGCGAATGGGTCTTCTCGTACATCGGCAGCAGGCCGACCACGCTCGCCCCATCGCGAAGCACGACATGCCGCGGCGTCCACCCCGTTCGCCGCGTCGCCGATCCCGACTGCTCCAGCGCCGCAAAGAACGCATGGTTGAGGAAGGGATTGCGATGCGGATCGGTCGCCGCCACGAGGCCGTTCCACGTCGCCGCGGGAACGGCCTCCGCGCTTTCGGTGATCGTCGCTGTGAGGGCGTCAGGCACGTGCCGGCAGAAAGCCTTCGAACACGATCTGGTCCGCGTGCCGGAGCGCGCGCGCCGCCGCATCAGGGGAGTCGATGGTCCAGGTCGTGACCGGCATGCCCAACGCGCGGAAGAAGCGCACCGCCGGCAGCGTCAGGGCCACGTCGCGGCACGAGATGAACGCGAACCGCGTCAGCGGCCAGTGCAGCAGATGCCGCGCCACGATCCGCTTCCAGCGCGGCAGCGTGCCGTCCCATTCCGGCTCGTCATAGCCGTAGGTGATGATGCCGAGCGGCGCCCCGACACCTGCGCGTCGCAGCGCCCTGAGCAAATAGGGGTCGAACGACTCGATCGTATGGGGCCCCGCATATCCCTTGAGCTCCGCAACCACCGCCTCCGCCAATGCCTGCGTCCGTGCCGGCGTCGTCTGCTGCTTGAGCTCGATCTGGAGCTGCGTCCGCCCGCCGATCTGCGCGAGGAACTCGCGGAACGTCTGCGGCACGTCGCCCCCGGCGCTGCCCGTGAGCGTCAGCCTCTCCACCTCGGCGATGGTGATCTCGTCCGAGCGGCCCTCCGCCGCCGTCAGCCGCTCCAGCGTATCGTCGTGGAAGAGATACGGCACTCCGTCGCTTGACAATTGCAGGTCGCATTCGATCGCGTAGCCCGCCGCAAGCGCCGCCGCGAACGCCGAGCGCGAATTCTCGATGATGCCCTTGGCGCGATCGTGCAGCCCGCGATGCGCGATGGGCCGGTCGAACAGGCGTCGTCCCATCACGCCACTTCGACGATCGCTTCGATCTCGACCGCCGCGCCACGCGGCAGGCCGGCGACGCCGATCGCCGAGCGCGCGTGCTTTCCCTTGTCCCCCAGCACCCCGATGATGAGGTTCGAGCCGCCATTGGCGACCAGATGCTGTTCGGCAAAATCCGGTGCGGATGCAACGAACACCGTGAGCTTCACCACCTGCTTGATGTCCTCGAGCCGGATGCCCGCCGTGTGCACGAGCTGCGCCAGCACGTTCACCGCGCAGAGCTCGGCCGCGTTGCCGCCCTGGACGACGTTCATCGTCTCCCCGAGTTTGCCCTCGACCACCACGTCGCTGCCGTCCATCGAGATCTGCCCCGAAACATAGATCAGGTTGCCCACCCGCGTGATCGGGATGTAGCTCGCGACCGGGGGCTTGGGATGCGGCAGCTCGTAGCCGTATTCGCGCAGTTTCTCGATCGGGGTCTTCATCGCGTCTTGCCTTCTTCACTCTCGGTTTCGGCCGGCCGGCTCGGGCGCCTTCCGTACAGCTTACCGCGGATCACTGCTTCCTTGCCGAAGCGCGTCCGCACCTGGTCCATAGCACGTTCCGCCGCCGCTTTCCGCGCAATCGCGGGTTCGATGAGGTCGGTCGGATCGGGTTCGCCCGCGCCGCTGAGGCCCGAAAGCCCGATGCCGATCAGCCGGAAGGCCGTCCCGTCCGTTTCCCGCGCCAGGAGCTGCGATCCCACCTCGTAGAGCACGCCCGCCAGCTGCGTGGGTATCGCCAGGTGCCGCGCCCGCGTGCGGAGCCGGAACCCGGCCGATTTGAGCTTGAGTGTCACCGTGTCGCCGACGAGGGACTTGGCCTTCACCCGCTCCGACAGCCGCTCGCTCAGCGCCAGCAGTTCGGTCGAGAGCTCCTCATACGAGGACAGGTCCGTGTTGAACGTCGTCTCCGACGAAATCGTCTTCATCTCGCCGTCGGGCGAAATGGCGCGCGAATCCTCGCCCCGCGCGAGGCGCGCCAGCCGGGCCCCGGACTCGCCGTAGCGCCGCATCAGGTCTTCGGGCGCCGCCTGCTGCAGCTGGGCGATCGTCTCGAACCCGTCCCGCCGCAGCGTCTCCGCGAACACCTTGCCCACGCCATAGATGAGATCGACCGGCTGCCCGGCCAGAAAGCTCAGTGTCTCGGCCTTGCCGATCACGGCAAAGCCGCGCGGCTTGTCGAGGTCCGATGCCGTCTTGGCGAGGAACTTGTTGTGGCTGAGGCCGACCGACACCGTGATCCCCAACTGCTCCTCGATGTCGCGCGCGAACTTCGACAGCACCTGCGCCGGATTCGCCTTGTGCAGCGCGTGCGTGCCGCCAAGATCGAGGAACGCTTCGTCGATCGAGAGCGGCTCGACCAGCGGCGTCAGCCGGTCCATCAGCGCCCGCACTTGCCGGCTGACCCCGACGTATTTCTGCATGTCCGGCCGGAGCACTGTCGCGTCCGGGCAGAGCTTGCGCGCCGTGAACATCGGCATCGCCGATCGCACGCCATATTGCCGCGCGATGTAGCAGCAGGTGGAAACGACGCCGCGCACCCCGCCGCCGATGATCAGCGGCTTGTCCTTGAGCGAAGGATCGTCGCGCTTTTCGATCGAGGCATAGAACGCATCGCAGTCGACATGCGCGATGCTCAGCGCACCCAGCTCGGCATGCGCGATCAGTCGCGGCGAGCCGCAGCGCGCGCAGCGTGCCGGCGGCGTTTCGGCCTCCGCCCACCAGCCGCAGTCGCGGCAGAGGATCTGCAACGGCGTCACGGCTCGTGTCCGTGGTGGCTGTGCTGGTGATGCGCCCAGGCGGCGGCGATCGCCTCGGCACTGAGTCCGTTCGCCCCGGCGATGGCGACCAGCAACGGCTCGTTCGCCATCACGTAGTCGACGAGGCCGTGCGCGAAGGCATGCGTGCCAATCGCGCTGCGTAACCCCGCCGGCGTCATGCCGGATTGCACCATGAATTCAGCGAGTTGATCCGG
>CAYRZM010000098.1:0-3843 GCA_964428685.1 uncultured Devosia sp.
CGTACGGTGCTGCGAGGTTTGGGCTTAACGCTGGCGGCAGGACTCGCCAGCCTGAACCCCACTCCGAAATCCTGCCGCCCGCGAGGCATTGCGCCTCATAAATCATACCAAGAGGCGCAAGCGCCTCGCGGGCCCCGCCCATCCCAGCGACGCGCAGCGCGCAACTGGGAATCGCACCCGATCCGGGGCACCGGAGGCGCCGTCATGCCCGTGACTTCCCCTTCTCCTGTGCTAGCCTCTGGTCATGACCTCGTCTCCCATCCGGCTCATCATCTTCGACTGCGACGGCGTTCTGATCGACAGCGAGCCGCTGGCGATGCGTGTGCTGCTCCGCGCGCTCGGCCGCGCCGGCCTCGACGTCACCTCGGAGTCCGGCTTCCGCACCTTCCTCGGCCGCAGCTTCACCTCGATCGCCCAGAGCCTCGACGAGCTCTACGGCGTCCGCCTCGACGCCGCGGCGCTCGAAGCCATGCGGCTCGACCTCTACGAGACCTATCGCGCCGAGCTCAAGCCGATGGCGGGGCTCATCGACGTGCTGCCCACCCTCGGCGTGCCCTTCTGCGTCGCCTCCTCCTCCAACATGGAGCGCATCCGCACCAGCCTCGAGATCGCTGGCCTCTCCGCCCCCTTCGGCCCGCGCCTGTTCTCGGCGGCGATGGTCGAGAACGGCAAGCCGGCACCCGATCTCTTCCTGCGTGCCGCCGCCGAGATGGGCGTGCCGCCCTCCGCGTGCCTCGTCGTCGAGGACAGCCCGGCCGGCATCATCGCCGCCAAGAAGGCCGGCATGCGGGTCGTCGCCTTCACCGGCGGCGGCCACATCGCGCTCTCCGGTCTTGGCAGCCAGATCGCGGCACTGCACCCCGACGCCACCCTCACCGACATGCGCGACCTGCCCTCGATCGTGGCCGCCGCCGCTACCTCCGATGCGGCATCGCCGGCCCTGCTCGTCGCGGTGGACGTGGGCACCGGCAGCGCGCGCGCCGGCGTGCTCGATGCGACCGGCCTGCTGCTCGGTCGCGCCGAGCGGCCCATTGCCATGCGCCGCACCGACGCCAACCACGCCGAGCACGACTCGACCCAGATCTGGCAGGCCGTCGCGGACGCCGTGCGCGCCGCCATCGGGACCGCGAGGGCCGACCCCGCTCACGTCCGGGGCATCAGCTTCGATGCCACCTGCTCGCTCGTCGTCCGCGACCGCGACGGCGCGCCGCTCGCTGTGAGCACCGACGGCGCCCCGCGCTGGGACACCATCGTCTGGCTCGATCACCGCGCCCTCGCCGAAGCGGCCGAATGCACCGCGACAAAGCATCGTGTCCTCGACTCGATCGGCGGAGTCATGTCGCCCGAAATGGAAGTGCCCAAGCTCATGTGGCTGAAGCGGCACGTTCCGGCGAGCTGGAAGCAGGCCGGATACTTTTTCGATCTCGCCGACTATCTCACCTGGATGGCCACCGGATCGGCCGCCCGCTCGCAGTGCACCCTCACCTGCAAGTGGACGTGGATCGGCGAGGCCGGTGGCTGGCAGCCCGATTTCCTCGCCGCGGTGGGGCTGGCCGACATGCGCGAGCGTGGTGCCCTGCCCGAGCGCGCGAGCCCCATCGGCGCCGATCTCGGCCCGCTGACACCGGGGGCCGCCGCAAGCCTCGGCCTCACCACCGCCTGCCGCGTCGGTGTCGGCCTCATCGACGCGCATGCGGGCGCCCTCGGCGCCCTCGGCGCCTTTGCCGGCGACGCCGACGCCATCCACCGCCATCTCGCGCTCATCGCCGGCACGTCGAGCTGCGTGATGGCGCTGTCGCCCGATCCGCGCCCGATCCACGGCATCTGGGGGCCCTATCACGCGGCCGTCCTTCCCGACGCCTGGCTCAATGAGGCGGGTCAGTCCGCCAGCGGCGCCCTGCTCGATCACCTGATCCGCTGGCACGGCGCCGGCGGCGAGCCCACGCCCGAGATGCATTCCCGCATCATCGAGCGCATCATGGAACTTCGCTTCGTCGAAGGCATCGGCCTCGGCGCGCGCCTCCATGTGCTGCCCGACTTTCACGGCAACCGCTCACCCCTCGCCGATCCCGATGCGCTGGGCGTGATCTCGGGCCTCTCGCTCGACAGCGATTTCGACAGCCTCTGCCGCCTCTACTGGCGGGCCGCGGTCGGCATCGCGCTCGGCGTCCGCCACATCCTCGAGACCCTCAACCGGAAGGGCTACGCCATCGGCACGCTCCACGTCACCGGCGGCCACACCCACAACCCGCTGCTGATGGAGCTCTACGCCGACGCCACCAACTGCATCGTCGTCGAGCCTGCGACTCCCGCCGCCACGCTCCTCGGCACCGCCATGGTCGCGGCCACCGCCGCCGGCCTCTACGGAACGCTCAATGCCGCCGCGATGGCCATGCAGCAGGGCGCCACCAGCCGCCGGCCCAACCCGGCACACCGCACCCAGTTCGACCGCGACTACCGCGTCTTCGTCAAAATGCTGGAGCAGCGCCAGACGATCGAGGCCATCACGTGACGGCGCGGAACCGGCAGTCGGCCATCTCCCCCTCGACGGGGAGACAAGCGAAGCTTGGGAGCGCGAGCGACCTGGCGCAGCTGAGAGGGGGTGCGTAGTGGGTACCGTGGGTCCCACCCTCACCCGTGGCTGATCATCACGTGCCGCACGACGGTGTAGTCCTCGAGCGCATACATCGACAGGTCCTTGCCGTAGCCGGACTGCTTGAGCCCGCCATGCGGCATCTCGTTGGTCAGCATGAAGTGCGTGTTGACCCAGGTGCACCCATACTGGAGCCGCGCCGCCGTCTGCATCGCGCGGCCGACATCGCGGGTCCACACCGACGAGGCAAGCCCGTAGTCGCTGTCGTTGGCCCAGGCAATGGCGTCTTCGGGATCGGTGAACCGCGTCACCGACACCACCGGCCCGAACACCTCCTTGCGCACGATCTCGTCGTCCTGCTTGGCCCCGGCGACCACCGTTGGCTCGAAGTAGAACCCGCCGCCGCCCACCGTCTGCCCGCCGGTCGCGATCGAGATGTGCGGCAGCGCCCTGGCCCGGTCGACGAAGCCCGACACCCGGTCGCGCTGCCGCGCGCTGATCAGCGGCCCCATCTCGTTCTGCGTGTCGTCCTGCTGGTTGTAGCGGATCGAGGACGCGGCGCTGCTGAGATCGGCCACCAGCTTCTCGTAGATCTTGCCGCCCGCATAGATGCGGCACGCCGCGGTGCAGTCCTGCCCGGCATTGTAGTAGCCGAAGGCCTTGAGCCCGCTCACCACCGCACCGAGATCGGCATCGTCGAACACGATCACCGGCGCCTTGCCCCCGAGCTCGAGATGCGTGCGCTTGACCGATTTCGATGCCGCCTCGAGCACCTTCTTGCCGGTGCCCACGTCGCCGGTGAGCGACAGCATGTTGATCCTTGGGTGGTTGATCAGCGCATTGCCCACGCTCGCCCCGCGCCCGAGGATCACGTTGACGACGCCCTCGGGCAGGATGCCGGCCATCACCTTGGCCAGCTTGAGCGCCGTCAGCGGCGTCTGCTCGGACGGCTTGAACACCACCGTGTTGCCCCCGGCCAGCGCCGGCGCGAGCTTCCACGCCATCATCATCAGCGGATAGTTCCACGGCGCGATGGAGCCGACGATGCCGATCGGGTCGCGCCGGATCATCGAGGTGTGGCCGCTGAGATATTCCCCCGTCGCCGTGGCCGGCATGCTGCGCACGGCGCCGGCGAAGAACCGGTAGCAGTCGGCGATCGCCGGGATTTCGTCGTTGAGCACCGCATTGATCGGCTTGCCGCAGTTGAGCGCCTCGAGCGTCGCAAAGCCGAGCGCATCCTTCTCGATCGC
>CAYRZM010000099.1:0-4803 GCA_964428685.1 uncultured Devosia sp.
CGTACGGTGCTGCGAGGTTTGGGCTTAACGCTGGCGGCAGGACTCGCCAGCCTGAACCCCACTCCGAAATCCTGCCGCCCGCGAGGCATTGCGCCTCATAAATCATACCAAGAGGCGCAAGCGCCTCGCGGGCCCCGCCCACCGCACCTCCCATCCGGGGCACCGGAGGCGTCCGCTCGTCCCGCGAAAGGTGAACCGCGCCGCGACGCATCGCGTTACAATCGCTCATGGCCCCAAGCTTCCTCTCCCGCGACCTGCGCATCCTGCCCAACGGCATCTACATCGATCCGCCGTGGCCGCAGGATCGCGCCATCGTCACCCACGGCCATGCCGACCATGCGCGCTCGGGCCACGGGGCGGTGCTGGCGACGCCCGACACCATCGCCATCATGCAGGCGCGCTACGGCGCCGAGGCCGCCGGACGCTGGGACGCGCTGCCTTACGGCGAAGTCCGGCAGATCGGGGGCGTCGACATCTCGCTCCATCCGGCGGGCCATATCCTCGGCTCGGCGCAGGTACTGCTCGAATACGCGGGTCAGCGCATCGTCGTCACGGGCGACTACAAGCGCCTCGCCGACCGCACGGCGCAGCCGTTCGAGCCGGTCGCGTGCGACCTGCTCGTCACCGAAGCGACCTTCGGCCTGCCGGTGTTCCAGCACCCGCAGCCGGCCGGTGAGATCGCGCGGCTCCATCGCTCCATCGCGACCTTTCCCGACCGCGCGCATGTCATCGGCTGCTATGCGCTCGGCAAGGCGCAGCGCGTCATCTCGCTCCTGCGCGAAAGCGGCTACGACGCGCCGATCTATTTGCACGGGGCGATGACGCGGCTCTGCGAGCTCTATGTCGAACGCGGCGTGCCGCTCGGCGAGCTCAGGCCGGTGCTGTCGGCGAGCAAGGCCGAGCTCGCGGGACAGATCGTCATCGCGCCGCCCGGTGCCATCAAGGACCGCTGGAGCCGGCGGCTGCCCGACCCGGTGCTGGCGGTCGCCTCGGGCTGGATGAGCGTCAAGCAGCGTGCGCGGCAGGCGGGCGTCGAACTGCCGCTGGTGATCTCGGATCACGCCGACTGGAACGAGCTGCGCGAGACGATCCGGGAGACCGGCGCGGAGACCGTGTGGGTCACGCATGGGCGCGAGGATGCGCTGGTCTACTGGAGCCAGCAGCAGGGCCTTGCCGCCGAGCCGTTGCGCATCGAGGCCTATGACGATGCGGGCGAGGAGGCGGAATGAAAAAGTTCGCCGCCCTGCTCGAGCTCCTCGCGCTCACGCCCTCGCGCAACCGCAAGATCGAGGCGATGACGCAGTATTTCGCGGCGACGCCCGATCCCGACCGCGGCTATGCGCTCGCGATCCTCACCGGCGCGCTGAGCTTCAAGAACGTGAAGCCTGCGGTGCTGCGCGATGTCGTCGCGCGCGAGATCGATCCGCATCTCTTCGCGCTCAGCTACGACTATGTCGGCGACCTCGGCGAAACCATCGCGCTCATCTGGCCGCATCATGGCGCGCAGGAAGACCTGCCGTCATTGACCGAGCTCATCGAGCTCTTCAACACCACCAGCAAGTCCGAGCTGCCGGCGCTGATCGCGTCGCTCCTCACCCGCGCGGCGATCAACGAGCGCTGGGCGCTGGTCAAACTGGCAACCGGCGCCTTGCGCATCGGCGTCAATGCGCGGCTTGCCAAGACCGCGCTCGCGGCGATGGGCGGCAAGGACCTGCAGGCGCTCGAGGAGATCTGGCACGGACTCGAGATGCCCTACGCGCCGCTGTTCGCCTGGCTCGAGGACAAGGGCGAACGGCCCGACATCGACCACGCCTCGCGCTTCCATCCGCTGATGCTGTCGAACCCCATTGACGAGGTGAAGGACCTGGCCGTGCTCGATCCCGCCGATTTTTCGGCCGAGTGGAAATGGGACGGCATCCGCGTGCAGCTCATCCTGGGGCAGGGCAAGGTGTCGCTGTTCTCGCGCACCGGCGACGACATCGCGCAGTCGTTCCCCGATCTCGTCGACAACGTCTTCGGCGAAGGGGTGCTCGACGGCGAGCTGCTGGTCGGCCGCGACCTCGCGCCCGCGCCGTTCAACGACCTGCAGCAGCGGCTCAACCGCAAGGTCGCGACGCCGAAGCTGATGGAGGAATTCCCGGCCTTCGTGCGGGTCTACGACATGCTGTTCGACGGGCGCCGCGACATCCGCGCGCTGGCCTGGACGGAGCGGCGTGCGCATCTCGAAGCCTGGTTCCAAGCCAATCCACAAACGCGCATGGATGTGAGCGAAATGCTGCCGTTCGCGGGCTGGGAGCAGCTTGCCGAGCTGCGCCGGCGCGGCGCCGCCGAGCAGGGGCATGAGGGCGTCATGCTCAAGCTCAGGACCTCGCCTTATGTGCCGGGCCGGCCGAAGGGATTGTGGTTCAAGTGGAAGCGCGACCCCAACGTGGTCGACGCCATCCTCATGTACGCGCAGCGCGGTCACGGCAAGCGATCGTCGTTCTATTCCGACTACACGTTCGGCGTCTGGAAAGGCAACGAGATCGTTCCTATCGGCAAGGCCTATTTCGGCTTCACCGACGAGGAGCTCAAACAGCTCGACAAGTGGGTGCGCAACAACACGCTCAACAGCTTCGGCCCGGTGCGTGAAGTGAAAAAGGAGCTGGTGTTCGAGGTGGCGTTCGACAGCGCCCAGGAATCGACCCGGCACAAATCCGGCGTCGCGCTGCGCTTCCCGCGCATCAACCGCATCCGCTGGGACAAGCCGGCGAGCGAAGCGGCAACGCTAGCCGACATGCAGGTCTTCCTCGAGGCGACGTGATGTCCAGCCAGTCCATCCAGCGAAAGCTCGAACAGCTCACGCGGCAGATGACCGAGGCGGCCGCGGCCGAAGATTTCGAGACCGCGGCGCGGCTCCGCAACGAGATCGCGGCGCTCAAGGGGCCGACACCGCGCCAGCCGCCGCCCGGCGAGATGGGTCTCGGCACGCACATTCCGGTTGCGGCGCCGCCCAAGGGCTGGCGGCGGCCGAAGAAGCCCGACCCGATGACGACGAACTGGAAGAAGCGGACGTGAGGCCGTCAGCCGGTCTGCGCCAGCCGCTCGGCGGCGAGCTTCTTGATCTCGCGCAGCTCGGCGATGGTCGTCTGGAGGTCGCCCAGCTGCGCCTCGAGCATCGCCATGCGCTGGTCGACCATTTCCACCAGCAGCGTCACCTGCGCGCGGTGGGTGCGGTCGGCGTCGTAGAGGCTCAGATAGTCCGAGATGTCGCGCAGCGAGAAGCCGAGCCGCTTGCCGCGGAGGATGAGGATCAGCCGGGCGCGGTCGCGGCGGCGGAAGATGCGGGTCGAGCCCACCCGCTCGGGGGTGAGCAGCCCTTTGCTCTCGTAGAAGCGGATGGCCCGCGTCGAGATGCCGAATTCGCGGGCGAGGTCGGCGATGGCGAAGAGGTCGCGGTTCTCGCTCTCAGGCCGGTTCATGCCTCGCCCCCTTGTGCGCGGCGTAGTCCTCCCGCAGCTCCTTCTTGCTCAGCTTGCCGATGAGCGTCTTGGGAAGCTGCTCGCGGAAGATGATCTCGCGCGGCATTTCGAGCTTGTTGAGCCGGGGCTCGAGATGGGCGTGAAGGTCGTGCGCGGTGACCGCCTGCTCCGCCTTGAGCTTGACGTAGGCGACCGGCACCTCGCCGCGCGTCGTGTCCGGCACGCCGATGACGCAGACCTCGTCGACGGCGGCATGCGTCAGCAGCGCCTCCTCGATCACCCGCGGATAGACGTTGAAGCCGCCATTGATGATGAGGTCCTTGATGCGGTCCACGATGTAGGCGTAGCCGTCCGCGTCGATGTAGCCGACGTCGCCGCTGTGGAGCCACCCATCCTCGAGCGAGGATTTGGTGGCGTCGGGGTCGTTGAAATAGCCGAGCATCACCTGCGGCCCGCGCACCTGCAGCTCGCCCCGCTCGCCGATCGCGGCGACGTGGCCGGTCTCGACATCGACGAAGCGGACATCGGTCGCGGGCAGGGGCTGGCCAATCGACATCGGCTTGCTCGGCACCCGCAGGGCGGCGCAGCAGACCACGGGCGAGGCTTCGGTCAGGCCATAGCCCTCGGCGAGGATCGCCTTGCTGACGCGGGCAAAGCGCGGCCGTGCCTCGTTGGGCAGCGGCGCGCCGCCCGACACCACGACGTCGAGCGGGGCCAGCGCCTGCGCCTGGTCCGCATCGAGCTTGCACATCGCGAGGATCAGCGTGGGCACCGCCGGCAGGATGTTGGGGCGGGTGCGGCGCAGCAGGTCGAGGAAGCCCTTGAGCTCGAAGCGCGGCATCATCACCACCTGCGCGCCGTTGCAGAGCGGCACGTTCATGCACACCGTCATCGCGAAGATGTGGAAGAACGGCAGGATCGCAACCACCTTGCTCGGCGGGTAGAACAGCCCGCAGCCCCAGGCATCGATCTGGCTCATATTGGCGGCGATGTTGGCATGGCTCAGCATCGCGCCGCGCGGCAGGCCGGTGGTGCCGCCGGTGTATTGCTGCACGGCGACGTCGGCCGCCGCATCGATCGCCACCGGTGTGAAGGCGTGTCGGCGCGCGACGAGCTCGTGGTACCAGCGGGTGACCGCCGCAACGGAAGAGCGCGCCACGTCCGAAAGGTCGTGCCGGCGTGCTAGCCGGTAGAGGAGACCCTTGAGCGGCGGCAGGGCCTGCGGGAAATGGCAGGCGACGATGCGCCGGCAATGGCCCGCCTTCACCAGCGCCTCGGCCTTGTCGAAGATCTGGGCGAGATCGAGCGTGACGATCAGCTCGGCGCCGGCATTGGCGGTGAT
>CAYRZM010000100.1:0-4579 GCA_964428685.1 uncultured Devosia sp.
GGTCCGCATCCTCGAGGCGCAGCGCGATGCCGGCCGCGAGCTCGGCATCAATTGGTCAGGCACCGCCGGCGCCAACAAGATCGTCGCGAGCTCCGCCACCAACGCGCTGAGCCCCGCCGCCGACGCCGCGACCTTCTCGCAGTTCGTGACCAACGTCATCTCGGGCGTGGGCGTCAATCTCAACGTCACCATCAATGCGCTCGAGACCAAGGGCCTCGTGCGCACCCTCGCCGACCCGAACCTCACCACCCTTTCGGGCGTGAGCGCGAGCTTCCTCGCCGGCGGCCAGGTCCCCATCCGCACCTTCGACAGCAACGACCACGTCACCCTCAACTACAAGGACTTCGGCGTGAAGCTGGTCTTCACCCCCGTCGTCCTCGATGGCGGCCGCATCCAGATCCACCTCACCCCCGAAGTGAGTTCGGTGGCGCTGAGCGAGAATTCCGATCCGCTGTTCACCACCCGCAACCTCGACGCCACCGTCGAGCTCCGCGACGGCCAGAGCTTCTCGGTCGCGGGGCTGCTGCAAAACGACACCACGCTCAGCCAGAACCAGCTGCCCTGGCTCGGCGACGTGCCGATCCTGGGCGCCCTGTTCAAGTCCTCGAGCTACAAGAAGCACGACACCGAGCTCGTGGTGATCGTCACCCCGCGGCTGGTGCAGCCCTCGGCGCCCAACCAGGTCGTCGCCACCCCGCTCGACAACACCGCGCCCGCCAACGATCCCGAGTTCTTCGCGCTCGGCCAGATGGAAGTGACGTCCAAGATGATCCAGGGCTTCCAGTCCGGCGCCGGCGTCGCCGGCCCTTACGGCTACATCATCGATCTGGGGAACGGCGGTTGATCGTCACGGCCCGCACCCTCTGGATCGCCATCCCGGTCGCCGCGCTCGCCCTGTTGCTCAGCGGCTGCGCCTACGACTACCTGCAGCACACCGACCGCGTGTCCTATCACGCCGGTGACGCCGAAAAGGCCAACATTGAAGGCGAGACCACCAATCCGGGCGGCACCAACGCCGGCAACACCGGCGGCCTCGGCGCCGACGGCCCGTTCTTCTCCGCCGTCGCCAGCAACGACACCGGCGCCAGCAACTAGCGGCCGAAGGATTCCCCTCTATTTGCAGTAGCCCTCATGGTGAGCCCGTCGAACCACGAGGGCGTGGCCCCGGCTGGCCCACCCCCAGGTGTCATCCCAGCGCAAGCCTGGACCCAGCGGGCAAAATGCGCAGGCCCACCGCCACCCACAATGTGAATGAAGTCGCCCCGAGGCCACCGGCCCCGCGGCGTAAAATCCCGCTCTAGGCGCGCGCGCCGGACGCGTCCGACAGGATCTGCAGGTTGTTGTCGATCACCACATTGTCGGGATCGAGCTTGTGCGCCTTGCGGAAGTTGGTGAGCGCCGCCGTCAGGTTGCCGCGCAGCATGTAGGAATAGCCCACATTGTTGAAGTACTGCGCCGTGCCGCCCGAGAGGTCATAGAGGCTGGCATAGACCTTGTCCGAGAGGTCGAAGCGGCCGAGCCGGTCGTAAGAGGCGCCGAGCCCCACATAGCCCTGCGGATCGTTCGGCGTCAGCTCGATGTACTTCTTGTAGAGCGCCGCGGAGTAGCCGAAGTCGCTGTTGCGGAAATGGTCGCGCGCCTGCGACAGCGCCTGGTCGGCAGCCATGTCGCCCACCGCCGGCAGCTCCGCCGTGGTCAGCGTCGTCTTGCCGTAGCTGCTGTTGCCCGGCAGCATCGAGCTGCACGCGCCCAGCGACAGCGCCGCCGCGAGCATCGCCGCAAATCCGATTGATCCCGCGATCCGGTGACGCATTGTCCGCCCCCACTGGCCGGCCGCGTGCCTCGTGCGGCCGATCGTCTTGAGGGCCAAGCTAGGCCCTCGGCGGGTTACGCTTGGTAAACGAAGCGTGGCTTTAAGAACTACGGTGAACGAGGCGTTAGCGCCTCAGTTGGCTTCCGACGACCACGGGAAGTTGAGGTACTGGTCGCGGCTGTCGTAGCAGATGTTGCCGTACATCTTGAGGTAGCCGGCGCGCCGCTGCGGATCGCTGTAGACCGCGCCCGGATCGGCCGCATCGGCCTGGTACTGGGCCAGGTTGTCGTGGGTGAGCGCCACCGGCAGGATGTCCATCGCCTGCGGCACGCTCTTGCCCGCGAGCCAGTCCGCCGCCTCCGCCCCGAGAGCGTAGCCGAACACCGGCGACGACAGCGCAATGCTGGCCTTGTAGGGCCCGCCGCCCGCCTTGATCTCGGCGATCGCATCCGGCTCGCCGTCGATGCCGCCCAGAAACTGCTCCGGGGTCGCCTTCCCCGCCTCGCGCAGCGCCTTGAGCGCGCCCAGCACCACCGTGTCCGCGCCCAGCACCACGTCCACCTGCGGATGCGCCTCGAGCACCAGCTTCATCGTCGCATACCCGCCGTCCTCGTTCACGGGGTTGGGCGAGATGTCGGCGATGATGGTGACGCCGGGGAGCTGCGCCAGCGCATCCCGGATCGCCACGAACCGCGGCGCCAAAAACTGCAGCGTGTCCTGCGTCAATAAAACGACGTTCGCCTTGCCGCCCAGGTGCGTACGGATGTAGTCCGCCGCCGCCTCGCCCAGCACCTGCCCCGTGAGATATTGCGGCGCGTTGAGGATGGTGGTCGCCGGCGGCGGCACCACCGTGCCCACATAGGCGCCGGCCCACAGCACCTGCTGCAGCACCGGCGTCAGCCCCGCGGGATCGACCGGGGCCGTCACCACGGCGCCGAAGTTCTGCGTGCGGAAATGCTCGATCTGCGACGCCTGGAGCGCCGGATCGTTGTCGGCGGAAACGTCGGCATAGGCGAGGCCGCGATCCTTGGCGGCCGCCGCCAGTCCCTGCCCGACGCCCTCGATGAACATCCGCCGGTTGTCCTGCGCAAAGCCCAGCGACTTGCCGAGCCCCGGGGGCGCCGTGCAGGCCGCCGCATCCGGGTCGTAGGGCGGCAGCACTTTCGGAGTCGTGATGCCGGCAGGACCGTCGGCCCCGAGCGCCGCTGTCGCGCCGAGCCCCAGCATCAGGCCCAGGATGCATCCCGAAACCCTCAGCCTTCGCGCCCCGCTCATCTGACTTTCCCCTCGCCGCAGACCGCCGCATCGCGCTTGCGCGCGGCCCGTCCGACGCCGCTCAGCGTCCCACATTTTGCCCGCCATCGTCTACTGGGCCGCCTTGCCCGCGAGCGGAAACACCAGCCGCGCCCGCGTGCCCGGCTGGGCCTGCGCATAGTCGATCGTGCCGCCGATGCTCGAGGCCATGGCGGTCACGATCCGCGTGCCGAGCCCCGTCCCCTTGGCCGGGGCCCCCTCGGCGCGCCCGACGCCGTCGTCCTCGACCACGAGCTCCGCCATGCCGTCGGGGAGTTCCAGCAGTTTGACGCGGATTTCGCCCTGCCCGTCCGGATAGGCGTATTTGAAGCTGTTGGTGACCCATTCCGTCGCGATCACCCCGAGATTGACCCCGGCGTCGGTCGGCAGCCGCACCGGCTGCAGCGCGTGCGTAAGCGTCACCCCCTGCGCCCCGCTGCGCAGCGACGTCTTGAGGTGCTCGAGCAGTCCGGTCAGGTACTCGTCCAGCGTCACCACCCGCGCGTCGTTGGAATCGTAGAGGCGACGGTGCACCAGGGACACCGCGAAGATGCGGTCCTGCGTCTCGGCCAGCGCCTTCCTGGCCGTCTCGTCTTTGACCGCCTTGCTCTGCAGGCTCACCAGCGACGACACCAGCGCCAGGCTGTTGGCCACGCGGTGGTTCACCTCCGAGAGCAGCACCTCCGCCCGGTCGCGGGCCTGCACCAGGTCGGCGGTGCGCAGCGCCACGCGCGTTTCGAGCGCGGTGTTGAGCGCTTCCACCTCTTCGCGCGCCTGCCGCAGCTCCTGCGTGTAGCGCAGCAGCACGAACGCGGTGCCCCCGACCACGAGGATGATGACGATGCCGCCGATCCCAGACACCGCCTGCAGCCACAGCGCATTCTGCCGCTGCTCGCCCACGCCCGCCGTCAGCCGCGCATCCGCCTGGCCGATGATGCCGGTGAAGAACACGTTGGCCTCGTCCATCAGGGTCTTGCCCTTGTTGGTCTGGAACAGGGCCAGCGCCTCGTCGTCGTGCCGCGCGCGCTTGAGCGTGATCGTCTGGTCGAGCTCGTCCACCTTGTCGCTTAGGATCGAGGTCAGCCGCTGCAGCGCCTGGTCCATGTCCGGGTAGGCCGCCAGCAGCGGCTTCAGCGCCCCCAGCTGCCGCTGGATCGAGGCCTTCGCCGACCCGTAGGGCGCGAGATAGATCTCGTTGCCGGTGACCATGAACCCGCGCTGGCTCGATTCCGCCGTCTGCACGGCGCTGCGCAGCTCCACCGCCGCCGCCCGCGTGTCGCGCGCCTGGATGCTCTGGTCGAAATACGCCTGCGCCCGGCTCTGCAGCCAGAAATTGGCCCCCACGATCCCCAGCAGCGCCAGGAATCCGACCAGCAGGAACACGAACGTGGAGCGGACCGCAAAGCGGCTGGAAATCGGCATGAGCCCATTTCATGCCCGATCTCGGCGCCATTCGCTATGTCATTTGACGGC
>CAYRZM010000101.1:0-9121 GCA_964428685.1 uncultured Devosia sp.
CTCGCGGGCGTAGGCGACCTGGCCCTGCCCCTGCGGCACGCCACGGCCGTCGATCAGCTCGACCAGCACCGCGATGTGCCCGGCCTTGACGATGTAGAGGATGTATTCGCGCAGAACGAACAGCGTCCCGGCCGTCACCGCAAAGCCGATGATGCCGCCCCAGACCATGCTGCCGGCACGGAAATCAGGGCCGCCGAAAGCGCCAATGCCCCAGCCGAGGCCGACTCCGATGCCGGTGGTCAGCACGAAGGCGATGGCGATGCCGGCGTAGACGATGATGCGGAGGACGATGAACGGAAGAGTCTGGCCCATCAGTGCCAGCGTCCGCGGAATCGAGAAATCCCACATGGCGAACCCTTTTGCGCGCCCCGCGCCCGGCAACTCTAGGCGAGTCAGGGGCGCCCGGCAAATCAGCCGAGGCCCGGCAGCGCGATCAATCTGTAGGCGATGAGCCCGGCAATCGTCAGGAGGGTAAGCGCGATTGCCAACCGGAAGCGGCCGAAGAAGTAGAGGATGACCGTGAGGAAGGCTCCCGCGATCGCGCCCATGGCGCCGAGCAGCAGCGCGTTGGCGACTGCGGTGGTCAGCGTCCCCTCCCATTGCAGGCGGAAATATTCGCCGACGGTGCGAAAGCCGGCGAGCATCTGCGCGAGGATTCCCAGCTGGGCGAGATGGCGGGCGGTGAGCCAGTGGCGCGCGCGGGCGACCAGGGTGGTCATGCGGAAACTCCTTCCTTGAGGACGAGGCGCTGCAGATCGGTGAAGGCGTCCTCGAAATGGGTGCGCAATGGGGATTTTCCCCGCGCCTCGACCCAGCGCAGGACCGCATGCTCGAGCGCGACGACGACCACGCCTGCCAAGAGCTCGGCGCGGGCATCGCCGAGCCTCGGATAGGCCGCCGCCAGCACGGCGCCGAGGCCTTGCCGAAGCTCCGCCATCACCGGCGCGTTGGCCGACCGCAACTCCGGCAGACGGGTCATCAGCCGTGCGCGCCGCAGCACCCGGCGGGCGTCGGCTTCGTAGACGCGATCGAGCGCGGCGATGAGACCGGCTTCGACGGCGGCCAGCGGGGTGCGGCCATGCGCATGGGTCGCGATCGAAGCGAGGAGATCCGGGTCGTAGTCGTCCCAGAGGACGATCCGCTCCTTGGTCGCGAAGTGGCGGTAGACCGTTGGCGCCGAGACCCCCGCGGCGGCCGCGATGGCCTCGACCGACACGGCGTCGTAGCCCTGCGCTTCGAACAGATCGAGCGCGGCCGACTGCACCTCGCGCATCGTCCAGCGGCGCTTGTCGTTGCGCAGGCTCAAGTGATAGCCACTCTCATTTGTTAGTGACTATCATAATCTCGGCGTCGGTGTCAACTCAGGTGAGGAGCACCGCCGCCAGAGCGATGAGGGCCGGGACGGTCTGGATAAAGAGGATGCGGATGCTCACGGTCACCGCCCCGTAGGCACCGGCGATAGCGACGCAGAGCAGGAAGAAGATCTTGACCGGGTCGCCCGCGTCGCCCGTCGGCCCGAGCCAGATGCCCCAGGCAAGGCCCGCTGCAAGGAAGCCGTTGTACAGACCCTGATTGGCCGCCAGAACCTTGGTCGATTTCGAGAACTCTTCGGTCATGCCGAAAGCGCGGCGTCCGCGCGGCGTGTCCCACAGCACCATTTCAAGGACGACGATGTAGACGTGGATGGCGGCGACGATGCCGGTGAGAATACTGGCGAGCATGCCCGTATCCTAGCGGCCCGCCTCCGCTGGACAAGCGCCGCGGCTCCCTTATCCTCCGCCCGGGCCAAAGGGGAGACGCCATGACCATCGTCACCGGAATTCTGCTGATCGTCGTGCCGATTGCCTTCAACCTGGCGTTCTTCGCGCTGCAGCGCCGCTTCGACTATCCGGCGATCCTGAGGAAGCCGACCGAGGACGTGCTCGAGCGGTTCGCCGCCGGCGGTCCGAGCCTTCGGGCGATCTGGTACGGCTTCGCCTTCACGGCGCTGCTCTTCATCCCGATTCCCGTGCTCGTGCAGCAGCTGTTTCCGACGGCGCCCTGGTACCTGCCCGTCGGCACCACCATCGGCGTGATCGCCGGCGTCCTCCAGGCGATCGGGCTGATGCGCTGGCCGTTCCTGGTGCCGGTGATCGTCAATGTGTGGAAGGACCCGGCGGCGACCGCGGCGCACAAGGACGCGGCGGAGGTCGCCTTCGAAATCGTCCACCGTTTCGTCGGCGGCGTCATCGGGGAGCATCTGGGCTACCTGCTGACGGCGGTGTGGACGATCCTTGTCGGCGTCGCGATCATCCAAACCCATCTCGTCAGCCCGTGGATTGCGGCGCTGGGGATCGTGGCGGCGATCGGCGTGCTCTACGGAGTGCTCGAAGAGGTCGGGGCGCGGTGGGCGGCGGGCGTCAACGCCATCGCCTATGTCGTGTGGTCGATCTGGCTGATCGTGCTGGGCGTCCGGGTGCTGTTTCTGCACCAATAAGAAGGCCGCCCCGAAGGGCGGCCCCTTGTCGTTCACTGAGCGCGTGAGAACTCAGTGCTTCAGTTCCTTGCGGGCGTCGTCTTTCATTTTGCCCACAGCGGACTGAACCTGTCCGGCAGCCTTGTCGAGCTTGCCTTCGGCCTGCAATCCGACGTCGCCCGACATCTTGCCGGCGGCATCCTTGATCGCGCCCTTGGCCTGCTTGCCGGCGCCTTCGATCTGGTCCTTGTGCATTTGATACCTCCTCGAAATGCATTCGGGAGGAAAACGGGGGTGGGCCCTTCCAGGTTCCCGCGAGTGCAGGAAACTCTCGCGTGAACAAGAATTTAGGCAGCGGAAAGCCGGTGCAGCCGATCGCGCCGGGCCGTCAGCCTGCGGCGGCGCGTTCGCCTTGCCGTCGTCATGTGGCGGGCCTACGATTCACTTGGGCCAAGGGGGATTTGCTGCCATGGAACGCCGATTTGCTCTCGAGGGATTTGTGGGTCTGCTGATGCACCCGGACCATGCGGGCTACGACGACGCGCGACGTCTGTTCAACGGCATGTACGACCCCCGCCCGGCGGTGATCGCGCGCGTGGCAACCGCAGACGACGTCGTCCGTGCGATCAAGCTGGCGCGGGACGCAAAGCTGCCGCTGTCGGTCTATGGCGGCGGGCACGGGCTTACCGGCGCCGGCGTTGCAGATGGCGGCGTCTGCGTCGACATGCGCGGCATGAAGCGTATCGATGTCGATGCGGCGGCGCGGACCGTTCGGGTCGAAGCGGGCGCCAACTGGGGCGAGTTCGATGCGGCCACGCAGGCGCATGGGCTCGCCGTCACCGGTGGCCGCAACCCGACCACCGGCGTTGCGGGCCTGACGCTGGGAAGCGGCAGCGGGTGGATCGAGCGAAAGTTCGGCCTCGTCTGCGACAACGTGACGGCGTTCGAAGTCGTGACCGCCGACGGCCGGAAGGTGACCGCTTCGGAGACCGAAAATCCCGAGCTGTTCTGGGGCCTGCGCGGCGGCGGCGGCAATTTCGGCATCGTGACCGCCTTCCACATCCGGCTCTACCGGCTGGGCAAGATGCTCGCGGGTCCGCTGTTCTATCCGCCCACGATGGCCGCCGCGGTGCTCAAGAACTATCGCGACTTCATCAGCAAGGCGCCGGACGAGCTCGGCGGCGGCGTGGTGCTGACAACCATGCCCAACGCGCCGTTCGTCCCCGAGCCGGCGCGCGGGAAACCCATCGTCATCGTTCTCGTCGCCTATGCCGGCGATCCGGCCGATGGTGAGAAAGTGGTGGCGCCGCTTCGTGCCTTCGGACCTCCGGTCATGGATATGGTCGGACCGATGGACTACGTCGATGTCCAGAAGCTCACCCCGACGCCCTGGGGCATGCAGAACTACTCGACGGCCGATTTCTACGATGCGCTGCCGGACGCTGCGATCGACACACTCGCCCCGAACGCGCTGCGGCCGATCTCGCCGGAGACCGCGATCGTCATCATCCCGGGCGGCGGCGCGGCATCGCGCGTCGACGAGGAAGCGACGGCGTTCGGCAACCGCAAGGCCGCGTTCAACATCCACTATCTCGCCGCCTGGATGGATCCCTCGGACAACGCGGCGAACATCGCCCGGACCAAGGAGATTTCGCGATCGATGAAGCCCTGGGCCAATGGCCGGGTCTACCTCAACTTCTTGAGCGATCCCGCGGAGCGATCGGTCGACGATTCCTTCGGCGCCAGGAAAACCGAACGGCTGCGCGCGCTGAAGCGGGTCTGGGACCCCGACAACATCTTCCAGAACAACTTCAACATCCGTCCAGCGGCGGTCGCGGCGGAGTAGCGAGCGCCTCGCTACTTGCAACCCTTGAGCACGGTGGCAATCGCTTTGGTGGCGCCCTTCAGGGTGAAGGTCTGGGCTGCGTCGTCGCTGGTCGGTTGCGAGATGTAGACGTCCGGGCCGTTCTCGAGCAGATCGACGATCGGATCGGTCTTGGGGAAGTAAGCGGCAAAAGCGCCGTCCATGTCCTCGTAGGCCATGTGGAGCGTCACCTGCTTGCTTTCGTTCTCGAACAGGAAGTCGCCTTCGCTGCCCGCCGAGGCGGCGTCGGCGGACGGCTCGTAGCGGAGCGCCACGCCCTGGTCGCCCGCGCACATCAGGCGCAGCATTGGCGTGACGCCACCATCGGGATCGCCGACTACGGACGCGACCATCACCTTGCCGCCCTCGTCGTCCTCCATGCCGGCGAGCCAGCCATCGGCCCGCGCCGCCCCCGGAATGAGCACAAGGGCGAGAACGAGCAGAACGCGGCGCATGACTACCTCAAGGATCGGGCGGAGGGCCGATGTAGCTCACTTCGATCCGCTGGAACAGCGGCCCCTGCTTCATCGTCGCGAGCCACTGGCGAAATTCGGCGACGTCCCGGAAGCCGGCACGCCTGGCATCGTGCTCAGTCACGTCTTGGGGACGCATGTCGTCGATCCGTCCGATGCGGAGCACGCCGAGCGCCGTCTTGAGCGTGCCGCCCGGCTTGACGGTCGGCCGCGTCCAGCGGCGGAACTGCAGCGTGATTTCCCCGCGCCTAATGGCCTCGAGCACGTCGCGCTTGATGAGCATTGTTCCTCCTCCCGCCGCCGACCGACCCTATGCTGGCCTGGCCGATTGTGACATCACCCTTCCGGCAGAGCGGGCGTGATGGAATGGTAGACATACGGGACTTAAAATCCCGGGGAGGTATCTCCGTGTGGGTTCAAGTCCCACCGCCCGCACCATCGGCCGGCCGGCGTCCCGGAGCCGGTCGATGACGCCGAGCCGCCTCGTGGGCGTGTCGATGTCGGGCGGGCTGGGCAACCAGCTCTTCGCCTATGCGGTGGGGCTGGCGGTTGCCCGCCGGGTGGGCGGCGATCTCCGGTTCGACCTGCGCTACTACACGCGGCCGGGTGCGCGCCCGCTGGAGCTGAGCGCGTTCGGGCTCTCCGTGCGGGCGTGGACACCCACGTGGTGGAAGCTCGAAGCGCTCGCGCGGCGTGCAAGTCAGGGCCGGTGGCGACCGGGGCCGGAGCGGCTGCTCGAGATGCATGAGTTCGAGCCGGCGGTGCTGTCCATCGATGCGCCCTGCTTCCTGCGCGGGTTCTTTCAGAGCTGGCGCTATTTCGCGGGCGCCGAGGGGGACATTCGCCGCGCCTTCGACACGACCCCGCTGGCAACGGCCCGAACCGCCCCTTTGGAGGCACGGATCGCGGGCGCCTCGTCGCCGGTGATGGTGCATCTTCGGCGCGGCGACTACGGCGACGCGACGTTCCCGCTGCTCGGTCGCGAGCATTACGAACAGGCCCGCGCCCGAGTGGAAGCCGAAGTTCCCGAGCCGACCTACTTCATCTTTTCCGACGACGCGCGACAGGCCGCCACGCTCTTCGCGGGCTGGCCGCGCGTCGTTCTCGTCCAGGGCCTCAGCGGCCTCGAGGATTTCCGGCTGATGTCGCTCTGCCGCCACTTCATCATCGCCAACTCGACCTACAGCTGGTGGGCCGCGTGGCTCGGGGGCGCCTCCGACAAGAGAGTTGTCGCGCCGAGTCGATGGTATGGCCACGGCGTCGCCGGCCAACCGATCGATCTCGACGCCCGGCTGCCGCCGGAGTGGATCCGCGTCTAGTCGGTGGCGCCGGAGATCGGGGGGACGTACGCGACGTCCAAGTCCCAGGGGAAGAAGATCCAGGTGTCCTGGCTCACCTCGGTGATAAAGGTATCGACCATCTCGCGGCCCTTGGGCTTGGCGTAGACGGTGGCGAAGTGGGCGCCGGGGAGCATGTCCCGCACCACGCGTGCGGTGGCGCCGGTGTCCACGAGATCATCGACGATGAGGAGCTTCTTGCCGGCCTTGGCGCTGGCGATGAGGTCGGGGGCAATGGGCTTGATGACCTTGGGAATGCTCTGGCTCTGGTGGTCGTAGCTCTTGACCGAGACGCTCTCGACGATGCGGATGTTGAGCTCGCGCGCGACGATCGCCGCTGGCACGAGGCCGCCGCGGGTGATGGCGATGCAGGCCTCGAAGGGGCCCTCGCCCTGGAGCCGCCACGCCAGGGCCCGGCTGTCGCGATGGAACTGGTCCCAGGTGACCGGGAACGACTTTGTGCGCGGCTGGGTCTCGCTCATGGCGCCTCCTTGGTGACGCTTCAATAGGGATCGGGATCGGGCAGTCCGGCCCGCTGGTGCTGGGCGGCGACCATATCGAAAACGGCTTTGGCGGCGTGCGCTAAACGCGCTTTGTCGGGGGACCGGAGCACGAGCTCGGTCATCACGGTGCCATCGCCCATGCGGGGGTAGCTGCCCATCTTCACGTCGGGGAACTGCTGCTGGAGGGCGGCGAAGGGACCGCCGATATTGCCCTCGCCGACGCCGCTCTTGATCGTCGTCGAGTGGACCTTGCGGCCGCCCTTGAGGGTGGGCGCGATCGACTCGAGCATTGCGCGCATGATCACCGGGACGCCCGCCATCACGTGGACGTTGCCGATGCGGAAACCGGGGGCGGCGCTGACGGAGTTGACGATGAGGCTCGCGCCTTCGGGGATGCGGGCCATCCGAAGGCGCGCCTCGTTGGGCTCGATGCCGCGGTCCTTCCAGCGGGCCTCGAGCATGGCGCGGGCTTCGGAATGGATCGGCAGCGCGACGCCGAAGGCCCTGGCGATGGCATCGGCGGTGATGTCGTCGTGCGTCGGGCCAATACCGCCGGTGGTGAAGACGTAGGTGTAGCGGGCGCGGACCGCGTTCACCGCGGCGATGATGTCGTCCTCGATGTCGGCGACGACCCGCACTTCCATGAGGTCGATCGCAAGGTCGGTGCAGAACTCGGCCGTGGCGCCGATGTTCACGTCCTTGGTGCGGCCGCTGAGGATTTCGTCGCCGATGACGATGAGCGCGGCAGTGGGGTTGGCGGCTTCCGACATGTCCGTCCGGGCGAAAGCGTCTGTGTTGCGCGGCGCGGGCTCAAAATCAACGCAAGCCCGGAGGTTTGCAACAGGTTCGGCCGCAAAGCCTTCCAAATCAGGGTTCAAGCGACTATTTCTGAGGCCGAAGAGAGATTTGCATGATCACCTATGTCGACGCCGAGACCAAGACCCGCCGCACCGCCGGGATTATCCCCATCCACGGTGAAGCGGGCTTTGCCGGGATGCGAAAGGCGGGGCGGCTGACCGCCGAGGCGCTCGACGTCCTGGTCGAGCATGTGAAACCCGGCGTCACGACCGCGGCGCTCGACAAGCTCGCCTACGACTTCGCCATGGACCACCAGGCGCTGCCGGCGACCCTGTTTTACAAGGGGTACCGCCACTCGATCTGCACCTCGATCAACCACGTCGTCTGCCACGGCATCCCCGAAGAGCGGCCGTTGCGCGAGGGCGACATCGTGAATATCGACCTGACGCTGATCGTCGACGGCTGGTACGGCGACAGCTCCCGCATGTACGCGGTGGGAGAGATTTCACGGAAGGCCGAGCGGTTGATCGAGGTCACCTACGAGTCGCTCTACGCCGGCATCAAGGCGGCCAAGCCCGGCAACACCACCGGCGACATCGGGGCGGCCATCCAGGCGCATGCCGAGGCCGAGCGGACGTCGGTCGTGCGGGATTTTGTCGGGCATGGGGTGGGCCAATTGTTCCACGATGAGCCCAACATCACCCACTTCGGCATCCCCGGCACGGGCATCACGCTCAAGCCGGGCATGATCTTCACCATCGAGCCGATGATCAATCTCGGCCGGCCGCACGTCAAAATCCTGAGCGACGGGTGGACCGCGGTGACGCGCGACCGCACGCTGAGCGCGCAGGCCGAGCACTCGATCGGCATCACGGAAACGGGCCACGAGATCTTCACGGCTTCGCCGCGTGGCCTGTTCAACCCGCTTCATCCGGGCGAGCAGGCGGAGTGAGCAAGAAGGCCGATCCGTCGACGGACGGCCTGGCCGAAGCGCTGCCCCACTATCTCGGCCATCGCGGCCGGCTGCGCGACCGGCTTGAAAGCGCCGGTGCGGAGGGGTTCACCGATGCCGAGCTGCTCGAGGCCCTGCTCCATGCCCTGCTGCCCCGACGGGACACCAAGGCGCTGGCCAAGACGCTGCTCGCCACCTTCGGCTCGTTTTCGGGCGTGCTGGCGGCGCCGCGCGAGCGGCTGCTGGCGGTCAAAGGGCTGGGCGAGACCAGCGTCAGCAACCTCAAGGTGGTGCTCGGTGTCGCGCAGCGCTTTGCGCGCGACCAGGTCGACCGCGACCAGCCGATCCTCAGCTCGTGGTCGGCGCTGATCGACTATTGCCGCAGCCAGATGGCGTTCGAGGACGTCGAGCAGTTCCGCATCCTCTTTCTCGACAAGAAGAACCGGCTGATCACCGACGAGGTGCAGCAGCGCGGTACCGTGGACCACACGCCGGTCTATCCGCGCGAGGTGATCAAGCGGACGCTCGAGCTTTCCGCCACCGCGCTCATCCTCGTCCACAACCACCCCTCGGGCGACCCGTCGCCGTCGACGGCGGACGTGCAGATGACGCGGCAGATCATCGACGTGGCGCGGCCGCTTGGGGTGGTCGTTCACGACCACATCATCATCGGCAAGACCGGGCATGCGTCGATGAAGGGGCTGAAGCTGATCTAGTCTTCGGCGGCTTCGACGCGGGC
>CAYRZM010000102.1:0-21573 GCA_964428685.1 uncultured Devosia sp.
CTCGGAGGTGAGGCTTTCGGATTTGCCGAGCGCCGCGGCGGCCTTGCTGCGCGCCGAGGGCGCCGCGGCCGGAAACAGCCGCGAGGCGAGGGCGGTGAACTGGTCGATCTCCTGCTGCGTCGCGCGGCCCCGGCGGGTGAAGGCATCGCAGGCCGCGACCAGCAGCGTATTGGTGCGATCGATGCCACCGGTTTCGATCAGGAGCTGGAAGGTCTCGTAAGGCTGGAAGCCGAGCATCTTTGGCCCTGGGTGCCCTGTGTGAGGGACGAAAGCGATGCTCCGACTATTTCCAGCAATTCGTTAGCGGACTGTTAACCTTGACGTTCTCTTAATGAATTCCGTTGCGGGGAAGCGTCGCCCCGATTTGAGGACTTTGGCCGATCGATTCCGGCGGAGCGGAAATTGGGCAAGCTCGTGCAGTTCGAAGGACGGAGGCGGCTCCCGGGTGAGGAGCGGGCGGCGCGCGCGCAAAGCGCGGAGATTCTGATTTTCACCGGCGTGCGCTACGAGCGCGAGGCGCCCGCGACACCGACCAAGCCGACCACGACGTCCAAGCGCAAACGTGTCTAGCGTCGTCCGGCGCTTCGCGCCGCTTGCCCTGCTGCTGCTTGGGCTGGCCGCGTGCTCGCGCCCGGTCGGCGATTTCGGACGCTACGAGAGCGACCCGCTGCGCGACGAAGTGGCGGCCACCGTGCGCGCCGCGCGGGTTGCGACGGAGCCGGTGTCCGCGTTCAATCTGAGCGACCAGGAAGTCGAGATGCGCGACCGCATCTGGCGCTACCTTGTGGCGCCCGAGGCCTATGACTGGTTCGGCGATTTCGTCGTCGAGTTGCAGCGGCTGGGTTTTACGGTGAAACCGAAGCCGCTGCCGAAGGACCGCTATTATCTCTGGCTGCACGGCACCGCGTTCGCCTCGTCGCGCGTGCGCTATTCGCGCATCTCCGACGATGTGGAGGCCGACATCGGCACCATGCCGGGCGTGTTCGCGGCGATCTGCGCGGTCGAGGAGCTGGACCGCCAGCGCGGCATTGCCGCCAACGGCATCGACGGGCTCGAGGAGAAGATGAAGCGCGACGCGGCGGCGCGGCAGATCGAGAACCGCGCCGCGATCGGCTGGTTCGCCGCGGCCGTGAAATTGCGCTACGACTCCTACAGCTACGCGCTCGACCATCTGCTGGTCGAAACGCCGCATGAAGAGGCGGTGGGGACCGATGCGCTGCTGAGCCAGCTCGCGGGCTATGTCGATGCGGCGCGCGGCGGCGACTACTGCTCGCCCGATGGCGTGCCGGTGGTGACCGTCAGCGGCGCCACGGTGGCGTCGCGCTACACGCGGCCCGTCACCGGCACAGGTGCCGGCAGCTAGATCTTTATGTTGCGGCAGACGAGCTTGCCGAGCTGATCCTCGTAACGGGCGCGCACCGCCTGCTGCGGCGGGGCGAGGCGCACCAGCACGAAGACATCGTCGGTCTTGGCTTCGACGATCAGCAGCCCGGCATTGACGTCGATCTTCTGCTCGGCGAGCAGGCGCGTCTGCGCCGGATCGAAGATGCCGAGATCGAGCGACTGGCCGATGCCGTCGCGGTTGGTGGTCGAGTAGATCACCGTTCCGGCCTGGTCGTAGACGGCCACTGACCAGAAGCTCGTCGGCAGCGTGCCGACGACTTCGCCCGGCCCCTGCCTGAGATCGATGCGGCAGACCGCGTAGGCGAGCTCCGGGTCGAGCCGCAACGGGTTGGGCTGGCCCGCCGTCACGTCGGCAAGCTGCACGGTGGTGTTGAGCGCCGGCGCGACCTGCAGGACGCGGGCGGCGACCGTATTCTGTGCGAGGAGCGGCAGCGTGAGGATCACCACCAGGTGGATGAGGAGCCCGAGCAGGAGGCCCGCGAACGCAAACAGCACCGAGCGGACCATCAGCACGCCTCGCGCAGGATCGAGGGCATGGTGGTCTGGTTCGAGCTGATGCCGGAAAAGAGCGTCGTGTCGTAGAGCGTGAGCACGAGCAGGAACGAGCCGTCGCCGGTGATCTCGAGCCAGTTGAGCGGCGCCAGCGTCTTGCTCACGTAAAGCTGCATCGAGCCGTCATTGGCGCGCGCGATCGACGAGCTGCGGAAACCGGGCGGACCGTCGGGGCGGGTGATGAGCGAGCCGTCGGCGGCGGTGGGAACCAGCGTCCAGAAGGTCGCCATCGGCGTGCTGCCGTCGATGCGGTAGCGGCAAGCGCGGTTGAGCGGCTGGCCGTCGCTGTCGGTCGAGGCGACGAACTGCACGCCCTCGCTCTGGCCAAGCTGCAGGGCGCCGTTGCGGGTCAGGAACGCGCGCGTATAGGGATCGGGCTCCGGGATGCCCGCGCGAAGCCATGTGGTCCACGGTCCGGTCTGAAAGGCGCCGAAGAAGCGGCCGTCGCTCACCGCATACCACGACAGCCCGAAACCGGTGCCGAGCGCGATGGCCAGCATCAGGAACAGGTTCAACAGGAACCGCAAGGGTCAGAGGCTTCCGGCGGGAGCGGCGGTCACCTGCAGGGCGGCAACCTCGGTGTCCGATCCGGTGGCGCGGAGCGCCGCCTGCAACTGGTCGGCGAGATCGAGCAGCTTGTTGGCGGCCTCGGGTTTGAGCGTGGGCGGCCGCTGCGCTTCGGCCGGCACGGCCTGACCGTCGGCAGCGTTGGCGATCACGAACGGCGCCGGCTTGAAGTCGATGCCGTAGACCGGCTTGATCTCGATGTTGGTGTGCGCATAGGCCATGAATTTCTGCCACGTCATGGCCGGCAAGAGGCCGCCGGTGAGCGTGTTAGTCTTGGCGTAGTTGTCGTTGCCGTACCAGACCGTCGCCACGTAGTTGCCGGTGAAGCCGCAGAACCAGGCGTCGCGGTAGTCGCTGGTGGTGCCGGTCTTGCCCACCGCCGGAACGCCATCGACCGCGGCGCGGGTGCCGGTGCCGCCGGTCACGACGGCGCGCATCAGGGTGTCCATGTAGCCCACGGTCTGCTGGCTCAGCACCCGCTCGCGCGGCGCGTTCACGTCCTTTTCGTAGATCGGCTCGCCGCGCAGCGTGTCGATCTTGAGGATGCCGTAGGCCGGCGTCTTGTAGCCGCCGCTCGCGAACACCGAGTAGGCCGACGCCATGTCGATGACGCTGACTTCGGCGACGCCCAGGGCGAGGGACCGGGTCACCGGGAAGTCGCTGGTGATGCCCATCTTGTGCGCTAGATCGGCGATCGGCTGGCGGCCGGTCTTGATCGACACGGCCACGGCCGCAGTGTTGACCGAATGCTGGAAGGCCTGGGTGAGCGAGATGTTGCCGAAGAGGTTGCCCTCGTAGTTGTGGGGGCACCAGTCGCCGATGCAGACATAGCGGTCGTCGATGCGGGTGTTGGGCGTCATGCCGAAATTCTCGAAAGCCTCGGCGTAGACGAAGGCCTTGAACGAAGAGCCCGGCTGGCGGAGCGACGAGACGGCGCGGTTGAACTGGCTCTTGCCGTAGTCGAGCCCCCCGATCATGGCACGCACCTGCCCGTTGGGCTCGGTGACGACCATTGCGGCCTCCGTCACGTTGTACTGCGCGCCCTGGTCGCGCATCACCGACGTGACGGCGTCGTCGGCATAGGACTGCAGCACAGGATCGATAGTGGTGCGAACGACGAAGGTGTTCGCCTTGGTCCCCGAGTCGGCGATGATCTGCTTGGCCTGATCGAACGCCCAGTCGAGGAAGTAGTTGGGCGAGTTGAGGTCATCGGTGTGGTCGATGGGCGTTGCCGGATTGCGCCGCGCTGCCGACACCTGGCCCTCGGTCATGTAGCCGGCATCCACGAGGCGGCTGAGCACGACGTTGGCGCGGCCGCGCGCGGCGGCGAGATCGACCGTCGGCGAGTAGTTGGTGGGGGCCTTGAACAGGCCCGCAAGCATCGCCGCCTCGGCCAGGTTGATGTCGGTGATCTTCTTGCCGAAGTAGTATTCCGCAGCCGCCGCCACGCCGAAGTTGCCGCCGCCCATATAGGCGCGGTCGAAATACATCTTCAGAATTTCGTTCTTGGAGTAGTGCGCCTCGAGCCAGAAGGCGAGGAACATCTCCTTGATCTTGCGGTCGAGGGTCTGCTCGGGGCTGAGGAACAGGTTCTTGGCGAGCTGCTGGGTGATCGAGGAGCCGCCCTGCGTGCCGTTGTCGCCCGCCGCGTCGTTGAGGAGCGCGCGCAGCGTGCCGAACACGTCGATGCCGAAGTGCTCGTAGAAGTGCTGATCTTCGGTGGCGATGGCGGCCTTGACGAAATAGTCGGGCAGCTTGTCGAGCGGATAGGAGTCGTCGGACCGGATGCCGCGCTTGCCGATCTCGTTGCCGTAGCGATCGAGGAAGGTGACCGAGATGTCCTCGGGCTTATTGAACTGGCCGGACTGGATCGCGTCGAACGCCGGCGTCGCCATGGCCATGGTGATGACCAGCCCGATGGCGAGGAAGCTTGCGCCGTCGGACAGGATCTCGACGGCCAGCCGCTTGAGCCCGCGCACCCGGAACATCGAGAAGAAATCCTCGATCGCCCGGTAGCTGCGGCCGATCGAGTTCCAGAACTCGTACAGCGCCGAATCGAGCCAGGCATCGGCATCGAGCATCCGGACAGGCTTGCGCCGCTTTTCTTTGTGATAGAATGGGTCCTGCAACGGACGCTCCACCGGGGTTCGGGCGGAAGATACCTACATTCAGTCAAGGCGGCAAAGCTATGTCCTTCTGGGAGGACAAAACTCTCGAAGAAATGACCGCCCCGGAGTGGGAAGCGCTTTGCGACGGCTGCGGCCGCTGCTGCCTGATGAAGCTCGAGGACGTGGACACCGGGGAAATCTACAAGTCCGACGTGCGCTGCCGGCTGCTCGACGGCAAGACCTGCCGCTGCACCGACTACCCAAACCGGCAGCAGAAGGTGAAGGACTGCGTCAAGCTGACGCCCCAGAATGTCCGCACCATCGACTGGATTCCGCCCAGCTGCGCCTACCGGCGGATCGCCGAGGGCAGGGGGCTCGCCTGGTGGCATCCGCTGGTGTCGGGCGATCCGCAGACGGTGATCGACGCCGGGATTTCGGTCCGCAACCGCACTGTGGCGGAAACCGAGGTCGCGGCGGGGACCTGGGAAGACCATGTCGCCGAGTGGCCGGATTACGAGCCGCCCGAGGAGCTCTGATCCTGAGCGCTCGCTGAACGCCGGACTCAAAGCCGGTTCAGGCGAGCCATCCTAACTCACATCAGTCGACTAACGAGTGGCGTCGGGAACACCGCTGTTGGCACGCAAAACCAACCACAACGGAAACCCAGACAATGACCACGAAGATTTCGAGCACGGGCCGCGCGCTCGTCGCCATTCTTGCCCTCGCGACCGGCCTCGGCGCCGCGCTCCCGGCCGAGGCCGCCATGCACAGCGACCTCAAGGAAGTGACCGAACCGGGCAGCCGGGACTGCCTCAGCCGGCAGGAGGTCAAACACGAGTTCCAGACGCTGCTGACCCACGTCAACGTGTCGCGGACCAACGAGCCCTACGTCTACCTCGTGACCGGCGACGCCCGGCACCCGGCCAAGGAGATGGTCGAGTCGAACGCGCCGCAGAGCCAGATGCTCAAGGACAGCTCACACGAAAAGCTGCGCTACATCTTTACCTACGACGCCTGCACGCAGCGCGTGGTGCATCAGATCAGCCCGCAGCAGGAGATGTAGTCACTCAAGGCGAGGCGCGGCTCACGCGCTTCGCCATAAACCGACTCAGTCGGCGTCATCCTCGCCGCCGCTCTGGTCTTCCTGATAGGGCGCAATGAGGTAGAAGCCCGGGCCGTCCGGGTTGGTGGCGTAGACGCCGTCGTCGGTCTCGATCATTTTGAACGTGACCTTCTGGTCGCTCCCCATCAGCAGGATGTCGCCATCGTCGTCGAGCGACCACGTCGTGAGCTGCTCCACCGGCGGAAAGGGCTCGCCGCAGGTGGCATTGACCGTGACCTTGTAGCCGCCCGGAGCCGGATCAGCGGTGAGCGTTACCGGGCAGATGGGCAGCTCCGGATCTTCCTGCTCGAGGTTCCAGTCGCCGACGATCGCATCGAGCGGATCGCCCTGGTCCGATTCGTCGGCGGAGGCCGAGTCGAGGGCGCTCGAGTCCTGCGCCGCGACGGAATGCGGCGCGGCCAGCGCCAGAAGCGCGACCGCGACAGCGGCGAAACGGACGAAATGCGGCATTGGCTTTCTCCCCGGCCAGCCTTTGGCGCGAGTCTATGTGCCACCGCTTCTGCGCCGCAAGGCCCTGCGCGGCCGGGCCTCAGCGGAATTCTTCCGGGCACTTATCCATGCGTCACGGCTATCCGCTATAGTTTGGCTACGGTCGCAGAAATGGGGCCGAGGGCCGGCGGCGATGGCACCGGCAAATCACCGACACACTCAAGAGACTGCCGATGGGTGCCACGCGCCGGTCGATGATCGTCCGGATGTTCCGCCTCATGGACAAGGTCATGGATCACATGGAACAGAACCTTACCGCTTCGACCGACAAGGATGTCGACCTGCTCGGCCGGCTGGTCACGACACTGGGCAAGCTGATCGAAATCGATCGCACGGCCGGCAATCGCGCCGCGCCGCGGGCCGCCAAAGAGATGCTCGATATTCGCGACAAGCTGGTGCGCCGGATTGAAGAGCTCAAGCGGGTCTGAGGAAGCCGGCTGGGCATCGGCCCTCTCGGGCGAAGCAGCGAGCGCTCTCTACTACGACTGGTCGCGCTGGGCGCGGCCGGCGCAACTCCCGCCGCCGGGCGACTGGGTGACCTGGCTGCTGATGGGCGGCCGCGGGGCCGGCAAGACGCGGGCCGGAGCCGAATGGGTGAGGGGACTGGCGGCCGCCGGCATCGGCCCGATCGCGCTCGTGAGCGAGACGATGGTCGAAGCGATCGACGTGATGATCAAGGGGCCGAGCGGCATCCTTGCCGTGACACCCTGGGCCGAGCGACCGAAGCTTTCGGGCACGACGCTCCGCTGGCCCAACGGAATCGAAGGCATTGTGCTCGGCGCGGCCGACCCGGAACGTTTTCGCGGTCCGCAATTCGCGGCCGCGTGGTGCGACGAGATCGGCAAGTGGCCGCATGCGGAGGCGGCATGGGACATGCTGCAGTTCGGGCTGAGGCTCGGCGACCGTCCGCGGCAGATCGCGACGACGACGCCGCGGCCGACCAAATTGCTGAAGCGCCTGCTGGCCGATCCGCTGACGGCGGTGACGCGGATGACGACGGCGGAAAACAGGAAGCACCTGGCCGATACGTTCCTGACCGCGGTGGTCGAGCGCTACAAGAACAGCGTTCTCGGGCGGCAGGAGCTCGAGGGCGAGATGATCGAGGATCTGCCGGGAGCGCTCTGGACCCGCGCCATGTTCCGGCGCTGGGATGGCGGCGAGCTGGGCCGCATCGTGGTTGCGGTCGATCCGCCGGCGACGAGCGGGCCGGACGCCGACGGGTGTGGCATCATCGTCGCGGGGCGAAGCGGCGAGGGCGTGGCAGTATTGCGCGATTTGACGCTGAAGCCGGCGGCGCCGCTGGCCTGGGCGCAGCGCGTGGTCGACGCGTTCCGCGCCAACAGCGCCGACTGCGTGGTGGCGGAGGTGAACCAGGGCGGCGAGATGGTGAAGGCCGTCATCGCGCAGGTGGACGCGAGGGTGCCGGTGCGGACGGTGCACGCGACCCGCGGCAAGTGGGTGCGCGCCGAGCCGGTCGCCGCGCTCTACGCGCAGGGCAAAGTCGCGCATGCGGCGGGGCTGACGGCGCTGGAGGACGAAATGTGCGGCTTCGGCACGAATGGTCGCCCCGATGGGCATTCGCCGGACCGGGTGGATGCGCTGGTCTGGGCCGTTACCGAGCTGATGGACGTAGACGGGCCGCGGGTGAGATCAGTGATGGACAAAAGCTATTTGTAGCTTGAGTTGACCTCACTTCGCTGTAGCGGGGGACCGAGTGGGCCCTCTTAGTTCATGCGCACAAAAGCGCGACAGATTGCTCTGCAATGCGATCGGCATTTGGCGTCGATCGGATTGATCGAATTGCAGGAAGAGACCTTCCCATGCCCAATCTTTTTACCCGCCTGTTCGGCGGCCGATCCCCTGTTGCCGAAAGCAAGTCGGTGCAGGTGCTGATGTCGCTGCGCGAGCTGGGCGAGCCCAGCTGGACGTCGCGCAGTTTTGCCGCACTGGCCCAGGAGGGCTTTGTGCGCAATCCGGTGGTCAACCGCTGCGTGCGGCTGATCGCCGAGGCGGCAACGCGCGTGCCGCTGGTGGCGGAAGAGGAGGGCAAGCGGCTCGACGGGCATCCGCTGCTCACCCTGCTGTCGCGGCCCAACCCGCATCAGTCGGGCAGCGAGATGCTGGAGGCCGCCTATGCGTATCTGCAGACGGCGGGCAACGCGTATCTCAAAGCGGCGATCGCCGACGGCGAGGTGAAGGGGATCTACGTGCTGCGGCCCGATCGGATGCGGGTGCTGGCGCAGGCGGACGGCTGGCCCGCGGCCTACACCTATTCGACCGGCACCGGCAGCGAGACGCTGCGCGTCGAGACGGCGCCGATGTCGGAAGTGCTGCACATGGCGCTGTTCCATCCGCTCGATGATTACTACGGGCTCTCGCCGCTCGAGGCGGCGCTGCAGAGCCTCGACCTGCACAATGCGGCGTCGCGCTGGAACAAGGCGCTGCTCGACAACTCTGCGAGGCCCTCTGGAGCGCTGGTCTATTCTGCGGGCGGCGGCCGGCTGACCGACGAGCAGTTCAGGCGCCTCAAGGAGGAGCTCGAGGGCGCGTTCCAGGGTGCGGCAAACGCCGGCCGGCCGATGGTGCTCGAGGGCGGGCTCGACTGGAAGTCGATCGGCATCAGCCCCAAGGACATGGACTTCATCGAGGCCAAGCACGTGGCGGCGCGCGAGATCGCGCTGGCCTTCGGGGTGCCGCCGATGCTGCTCGGCATTCCCGGCGACAACACCTATGCGAACCTGGCGGAAGCCAACCGCAGCTTCTGGCGACAGACGGTCGTGCCGCTGGTGCGGCGAGTGACGGACGATCTGAGCTTCTGGCTGACGCCAGGGTTTGGCGGCCGCGTGCGGATCGTGCCCAATTTCGACGAGGTCGAAGCGCTGGCCGAGGACCAGGCCAGCCGCTGGACCCGCATCGGCGGCGCGAGCTTCCTCAGCGATGAGGAGAAGCGCGCGATGCTGGGGGTGGCGAATGGATGACCTGACACGCACGATCGCCGAGCGTGGTGACCTGGCGCATCTGGCGCTTTTCTTGTGGGCAAGCGGCGCGAGCGGGCTGCTCGTCTGGTGCCTCAAGGAGCTCGCGGCGGCGAACCGGCGGTTCGAGGACTTCGTCAAGGAAATCGCCGCGCTCAACCGGTTGTTCAACCGCAAGGACTGACCACATGCCGACCAAGACCGAGGCCGTCGAGGTCTTCAGGCAATTCGCCTGGAACCTCGCGGGGAAGCTGGCTGCGCCGAATTTGCGGTCGCGGCCGCAGCGCCGCCTGCCCAAGACGGGGAAGCGCTGATGGAGGCGATCCCGATCGACGGCGAGGGGCGCTTTGCCGGCTACGCCAGCGTCTTCGGCAAGTTGGATGAGGGTGGCGACATCGTCATGCCAAAGGCCTTCCGCAAGTCGCTGAACCTGCGCGGAAAACACCGGATCAAAATGCTGTTCCAGCATGATCCGAAAGATCCGGTGGGGACCTGGGACGCCATCCGCGAGGACGGCTTCGGCCTTTGGGTGGAGGGCCGGCTCGTGCCGGAGGTGCCGCGCGCCGAGGCGCTGCGGCGGCTGATCGCGCGCGGCGCCGTGGATGGGCTCTCGATCGGTTTTCGCACCGTCAAATCCACGCGCGAGCCCCGGAGCGGCCACCGGCAGCTCTGGGAGATCGACCTGTGGGAAATCTCCATCGTCACGTTCCCGATGATGGACCTCGCCCGGATCCGTCCGGGCAAACCGCCGGCACCAAGCCGGCTCGAACGGTCGCTCGAAGCGGCCATGTCCGTTTTCAAGAATTGAGGATTCCATGACGGAAGCGACCACCGGCCTCGAAAACAAGGCCACGACGGGTGCCGAGACCATGCTCGGCGAGTTCATGACGGCGTTCGAGGAGTTCAAGCGCAGCAACGACACGCGCCTGGGCGAGCTCGAAAAGCGCGGCAGCGCCGACGCGCTGACCGAGGACAAGGTCAACCGGCTCAACACCGCGCTCGACAACGCCAAGGCCGCGATCGACCGCGCCAATCTCGAGCGGGCGCGGCCGCGGCTCGAAGGCGGCCGGCCCGGCGCCGGCGACGAATACAAGGACGCGTTTGCCGCCTATGTGAAGCGCGGCGAGGAGAAGGCGCTGTCGGTCGGCTCCAATCCCGACGGCGGCTATCTCGTGCCGTCGGACACCGACAAGCAGATCACCGACCTGATGGCGGCGCTCTCGCCGATCCGCGCCATTGCGAGCGTGCGGCAGGTGTCCACCGCGACCTACAAGAAGCCGGTGGCGATCACCGGGCCGGCGACGGGCTGGGTGGCGGAGACGGCGAGCCGTCCGCAGACCAGCAGCCAGACCATCGACGCACTGGCGTTCCCGACGGCCGAGCTCTACGCGATGCCGGCGGCGACCGCGCAGTTCCTCGACGATGCGGCGGTGGATGTGAACCAGTGGATCGCCGACGAAGTGAACGCCGCCTTCGCCGTGCAGGAAGGCACCGCCTTCGTCAACGGCAACGGCACCAACAAGCCCAAGGGCTTCCTCCACGACGTGGTGGCCGACAGCTCGTGGGCCTGGGGGAGCCTGGGCTACCTCAAGAGCGGCGTCAGCGGCGATTTCGCGGCGAGCGACGAGAGCGACATCCTGGTCGACCTCGTCTATGCGCTGAAGGCCGGCTATCGCCAGAACGCCAATTGGGTGATGAACCGCAAGACCCAGGCCGCGATCCGCAAGCTCAAGGACGACGCCGGCAACTACATCTGGCAGCCGGCGGCGACCGCCGACGGCAAAGCGACCTTGATGGGCTTCCCGCTGGTCGAGGCCGAGGACATGCCGGACATCGGCGCGGACTCGCTGTCGATCGCTTTCGGCGACTTCAAGCGCGGCTACCTCGTCGTCGACCGCACCGGCGTCAACGACCTGCGCGACCCCTACACCGCCAAGCCCTACGTGCTGTTCTACGTGACCAAGCGCGTCGGCGGCGGCGTGCAGAACTACGAAGCGATCAAGCTGCTGAAATTCGGCACCGCGTAAGCGGCACCGGAAGCCCCGGCGCCATTGCCCCTCCCTCGGTGGCGCCGGGGCGCTTTCCCTTTCCAGAGGATTTTCGATGACCCTGACCCTCATCGCCGGACCCGGCGAGGAGCCGGTATCGCTCGCCGAGGCCAAAGCCTGGTGCCGCATCGACTCGGCCGACGAAGACGCGCTGGTCGAGGCCCTCATCACGACCGCGCGGCTGCAGGTCGAGAGCGCGACCGGCCGGGCCCTCGTGACGCAGAGCTGGCGGCTGACCCTGCACGCCGCCCCGCAGCTCGTTGTGCTGCCGATCGTTCCGGTGATCGCGCTGACCGCGGCCCCCGACGGCGCCGAGCTGCAGGGCGATGCCGTGCGGCTCAGCCAGGCCGGGGACGACGTCACCATCGATTTCGACGCCGGCTACGGCACCGCCGCCGATGTGCCCGCCGACCTCAAGCAGGCGGTGCTGGCGCTTGTCGCCTACTGGTACGTCAACCGCGACGTGGGCGGCGAGTCCGCGCCCGCCGGCTTCGCTCGGCTGATTGCCGGTTACACGCGGGTGCGGCTGTGAGCGTTACGGCCATTCCGCCGATCGGCACGCTGACGGACCGGGTCCAGCTCAAGCGCCGGCTCGCGACCGCTGAGGACGAGGGCGGCGAGATCGTGCTGTTCACGCCGATCGCGACGGTGTGGGCGCGCGTGCGTGCGCTCAATGCGCGGCAAGCGGTCGAAAGCGACGGCGGCGGCGTGTCGGCGAGCCACAGCGTCGTCCTCCGCTATCGCACCGATTTCGGGCCCGGCGACCGGCTGACCTATCGCGGCCGGGATCTCGACGTGATCGCCACCGCCGATCTCGATGGCCGGCGTGCCTATCTCAGCTGCCAGTGCCGCGAGCGGGTGGTGACGGGATGACCCACCCGATCCTCGCGCTCCAGGGCGCGCTCGTCGCCGCGTTGCGCGCCGACGCCGAACTCGCGGCACTGGCGCCCGTATCCGACGCGCCGCCCAAAGCGGCCGCGGTCCCCTATATCGTCATCGCCCGGCATGACTTGCTGCCGCGCGACGGCGACGCGACGCCCGGCAACGAGCACCGGCTGGTGCTACACGCCTGGGCTGCCGACGCGAGCCGCAAGGCGGTGGTCGCGATCGCCGAGCGCCTGCTCGCGGTCGCGCTGACCGCCGATCTCGACGCCGGCGCCCTCGTCGTGACGCTCAGGCGGCACGAGCGCACCGACACGATCATCGACCAGAACACCGGGCGGGCGCGGGCCGCGATCGGCCTCACCTTCTTTTCCGAACCCTCCGCATAAGGACACGACATCATGGCAGCCCAGAGCGGCAAGGACATGCTGCTGAAACTCGACCAGACGGGAAGCGGCAGCTTCCTGACGGTCGCGGGTTTGCGCACGCGCAGCCTGAGCTTCAACGCTGCAACGATCGACATCACCGACGCCGAAAGCGCCGGCCGCTGGCGCGAACTGCTGAGCGGGGGCGGCATCAAGCGCGCGGCCGTGAGCGGCAGCGGCATCTTCAAGGACCAGGACTCCGACGCCAAGCTGCGCGAGCTGTTCTTCGGCGGCGCGATCCGCGACTGGCAGCTGATCCTGCCCGATTTCGGCACGATCGCCGGACCGTTCCAGATCACCGCACTCGAGTTTTCCGCCGATCATGCAGGCGAGGTGACGTTCGACCTGGCGCTCGAGACCGCGGGCGAGCTGACGTTCACGGCGGCGTAGGCGCGCTCTTCACCCTCCCTCCTTCGCGGGGAGGGTAGCGAAGCTCGAGGCGGAGCCTCGTAGCGGAGCTGGGAGGGTGCAAATGGGCACCGAGCGTGCCGAGCACCCCCTCCGAGCTGCGCTAGGTCGCTGCGCTCCCAAGCTTCGCTTGCCTCCCCCGTGAAGGGAGAGGTGCCGACTGCTCAACAACGGAGGAAACCATGCCCAACATCCATCGCGGTGAAATCGCCGCGAGCTTCGATGGCGAGGAGCGCGTGCTCTGCCTGACGCTGGGCGCGCTGGCGGAGCTCGAGGCGCAGCTGGGGGCCGGCGATCTTGTCGGGCTCAGCGAACGCTTCGCAGGCGGCCGCATTTCGGCGCGCGACCTGACGGCGATCCTGGGCGCCGGATTGCGCGGCGCGGGCAACGCGATCACCGACGACGACCTCGCGCGCATGGCGATCGAGGGCGGCCTCAAGGGGGCTGCCGAAACTGCGGCGCGGCTGCTCCGCGCGACCTTCGGGGATGCGCCGTGACGCCGTTCCCCTGGCGCGACGCGATGCGTCTCGGATTTGGCGTGCTGCGTCTTTCGAGCCGCGACTTCTGGGGCCTGACGCCGCGCGAACTGGCCGCCGCTTTCGAAGCGATCAGCGGCCCGCGAAACGGTGCGCCGACGCGTGAAGGACTGGACAGATTGATGGAGCGGTTCCCCGATGGCCGAGGGCTTTGACGGCATTTCCGACGGGCTGGGCGACGTATCGGCCGAGCTCAAGCGCGTCGGCGACCTGGCCGACGGCGTCGGGCGCTCGCTCACCAACGCGTTTCGCGGCGCGATCCTCGACGGCAAATCGCTCAAGGGCGTGCTCGGCGACATCGCCGGAGCGTTCGCCGACATCGCGCTCAAGGCCGCGCTGAAGCCGCTGGGCAACCTGATCTCCGGCGCGGTCGACGGCCTCTTCAGGGCGGCCGATCCGGCGCTGGGCGTGACCGCCTTCGCCAAGGGCGGCGTCGTCACGGCGCCAAGCTACTTCCCGACTGGCAGTGGATTGGCGCTCGCCGGCGAGGCGGGACCGGAGGCGATCCTGCCGCTGAGCCGCGGCAGCGACGGCAAGCTCGGGATCGCCGGTGCGCAGCCGGCGGTGACCGTCAACTTCAACGTGACCGCCAGCGACGCGCGGAGCTTTGCCGCCAGCGAGGCGGAACTGAGCGCCATGCTGCTGCGCGCGGTCAAGCGCGGGACGAGGGCGAGCTGATGGCCTTTCACGCAGTGCGGTTCCCGCTCGACATCGCGCTCGGCGCGCGCGGCGGGCCGGAGCGGGCGACTGACGTCGTGACGCTTTCGAGCGGTCGCGAGGAGCGCAACTCGCGCTGGGCGCAGTCGCGGCGGCGCTACAACGCCGGCTACGGCGTCAAGTCGCGCGCCGACATGCAGGCGGTACTGGCCTTCTTCGAGGAGCGGCGCGGGCGGTTCCATTCGTTCCTCTGGCGCGACGCGCTCGACTGTTCGAGCAACGGACCGCAGCCGCTCGGCACCGGCGACGGCAGTGCGACGGTGTTCCAGCTGATCAAGCAGTATGGCGCGAGCTTCGATCCGTATCTGCGGCCGATCACCAAGCCGGTGGCGGGGACGGTGGTGGTCAAGGTCGACGGAACCGCGACGTCGGTCACGGTGGATCCGGCGAGCGGCCTCGTGACCTTCGCCGTCGCTCCCGGCGTCGGCGCGGTACTGACCGCCGAGTTCGAGTTCGACGTGCCGGTGCGGTTCGACACCGACCGGCTGGACATCGAGCTCACGAGCTTCGAGGCCGCCGATGCCCCGAGCATTCCGCTGATCGAGGTGCTCGAATGAGGACGCTAGATCTGGCCTTCAAGGCGCACATCGAAAGTGGCGCAACGACCCTCGCGACCTGCTGGAAGGTCGCCCGCCGCGACGGCGTCACCCTCGGCTTTACCGATCACGACCGGCCGCTGAGCTTTGACGGCACGGATTATCTGCCGGGCCATGGCCTCGACGGCGGCGAGGCGGCGGAAAAACTCGGGCCGCAGGTCGACACGACCGAGATCGTCGGCGTGCTGCACTCGGACGCGATCGCCGAAGCCGACATCGCGATGGGGCGCTACGACGGCGCCGAGGTCGAGACCTGGCGCGTCAACTGGCGCGATGTTTCGCAGCGTGTGCTGATGAGGACCGCGACGATCGGCGAGATCGTGCGCGAAGACGGGGTGTTTCGCGCAGAACTGCGCTCCGGACAGCAGGCGCTGAACCAGGTCAAGGGCCGGCTCTACTCGGCCCTCTGCGACGCGACCCTGGGGGACGCCCGCTGCGGCGTCGATCTCTCCGATCCGGCGTTCTCCGCCGGCGTCACGGCGACGGCCATTCGCGACCGTCACCGGATCGCGGTGGGGGGCCTCGCGGGGTTCGACGCCGGGTGGTTCAGCCTCGGCCGCGCCCGATGGACGTCGGGCGCGCGGGCAGGGCTGACCAACCCGATCAGCGGCCACGTGCGCGAGGGCACGGCGGACATCCTGGTCTTCGCGCAGCCGGTGGGGGACACGGCCGCGATCGGCGATACGCTGGCAGTCACCGCCGGCTGCGACCGGCAGCTCGCGACCTGTCGCGATCGCTTTGCCAATGTCGCCAATTTCCGCGGCTTCCCGCATATCCCCGGCAACGACTTCGTGCTGCGCTATCCGCGCAGCGGCGACGCGCTCGACGGAGCGCCGCTGTTCAAATGAGGCGCGACGAGATCATGCGGGCGGCGCGGAGTTGGATCGGCACGCCGTACCGGCATCAGGCGGCAACGCTGGGCGCCGGCTGCGATTGCCTCGGCCTGCTGCGCGGCGTGTGGCGAAGCCTTTACGGCAGCGAGCCGGAGGCGCTGCCCAACTATCGTCCCGACTGGCGCGACGACCGGCACGCCGGCGCGTTGCTGGCGGCGGCCGAACGCCTGTTGATCCCTGCGGATGGGGGCCTGCGCGACGGGCAGGTGGTGCTGTTCCGCCTGGGACGGCAGCCGGCCCCCAAGCACTGCGGCATTGTCGGCGCTGGTGGCCGTTTCGTCCACGCGCAGGAAGGGCTGGGCGTGATCGAAGGCAACCTGACCGAGGGGTGGCAACGTCGCATCGCAGGCCTTTTCGATTTTCCCGGAGTCGCAGACTAGATGGCAACGCTCGCGCTTTCCCTCGCCGGCCAGGTGGTCGGCGGCGCCCTCGGCGGACCGATCGGCGCCACGATCGGGCGCGCGCTCGGTGCGCTGGCCGGCAACGCGATCGACAGCCAGATTTTCGGCGATGCGACGCCGCAGCCCGCGGGTGCTGACGTGCGGCTGCAGGGCTCGAGCGAAGGCGCGCCGATCCCGAAACTCTATGGCTGGAGCCGGCTCAGCGGCAACATCATCTGGGCCACCGAGCTCGAGCAGCTGAGCAGCACGACGAGCGGCGCGAAGACGACGCAGCCTGCCGGCGATCCGGGCGTCGCGGCGAACTTCGCCGTGGCCTTCTGCGAGGGCGAGGTGCAGCGGCTCGGCCGCGTCTGGGCCGACGGGCGACTGCTCGACACCAGCGGGATCACGCTGCGCTTTTATCGCGGCACCGAAACGCAGGATGCCGACAGCCTCATCGAAGCCAAGCAGGGCGAGGACGCGCCGGCCTATCGCGGCACATGCTACGTCGTGTTCGAGCGGCTGCCGCTCACCCCGTTCGGCAACCGCATCCCCAACATCTCGGTCGAGCTCTGCCGTGTGGTGGGCGAGCTCGAGCCCATGATCAGGGCCGTGACGGTCATCCCGGGCGCCACCGAATTCGGCTACGACCCCGTGGCGCGGGTGCGGATCGCGAGCCCGGGGGTCACCGTCAGCGAGAACGCGCATCAGAGCCCGACCGTGTCCGACTGGACGCTCTCGATCGACGAGCTCTGCGCGCTCTGCCCGAACCTCAAAAGCGTGTCGCTTGTGGTGGCGTGGTTCGGCGACGACCTGCGCTGCGGATCGTGCGCGGTCGCGCCGAGGGTCGAGGCCGCGAGCCGGACCGTGCAGGGGACGGTGTGGGGCGTCGCAGGTCTCGGCCGGGACGATGTCGCGGTGGTCAGCAACCATGACGGCGGCCCGGCCTATGGCGGCACGCCGTCGGATGCGGCGGTGCGCGCCGCCATTGCCGACCTCAAGGCGCGCGGCCTCAAGGTCACGCTCTACCCGATGCTCCTGATGGACATCCCGACCGGCAATCCGCTCGGCCAGCCGACCTATCCCTGGCGCGGTCGGATCGCCTGTCTGCCGGCATCGGACGGGACCGGCGCGGCGGACACCGAGGTCGCGGCTTTCGTCGGGCAATATGGCGACTTCATCCGCCATTACGCGCAGCTGGGGGTCGACGCCGGTGGCATCGACGCGATCCTGCTGGGCTCGGAGATGCGCGGCATGACCACGACGCGCGGCGCCACCGGGTTTCCGTTCGTCGATGCGCTGGTGTCGCTCGCCGCCGACGTGCGGGCGATCGTCGGCCCGGACACCGCGATCACCTATGGGGCGGACTGGAGCGAATATTCCGGCGTGCAGTCGGGCGGCGGCGAGAAGCTCTTTCATCTCGATCCGCTGTGGGCGTCGGCCGATATCGATGCGGTCGGCGTCGACAACTACATGCCGCTGAGCGACTGGCGCGATGGCGGCGGGCCGGATGCGGCGGACTGGGATGGCCCTTACGATCTCGGCTATCTCCGTTCCAACATCGCGGGCGGAGAAGGGTTCGACTGGTACTATGCGAGCGACGCCGACCGCCTCAGCGGCACGCGCTCGCCGATCACCGACGGCGCCTATGGCGAGCCCTGGGTCTGGCGCACCAAGGATCTCGCCGGCTGGTGGAGCAACGCCCACCACGACCGGCCGGGAGGGGTGCGCAACGCGTCGCCCACCGACTGGGTGCCGGGCAGCAAGCCGATCTGGTTCACCGAGCTCGGCTGCGGCGCGGTCGACAAGGGAGCCAACCAGCCCAATGTCTTCACCGACCCCAAGAGCGCCGAGAGCGCCAAACCGTATTTCTCGAGCGGCATTCCAGATACGCTCGCGCAGCGGCAGGCCCTGCGCGCTGTCCTCGGTTACTGGAGTGACGACGCCAACAACCCGGCGGCGAGCCTCTACGCCGGCCGAATGGTCGAAGACATCGCGCTCTGGACCTGGGACGCGCGGCCCTATCCGGCGTTTCCGGTTCAGGGCGAGGTGTGGAGCGACGGCGCGAACTATCCGACCGGGCACTGGCTGACCGGCCGGCTCGGCGGCTTCGCCAGCGACGAACTGGCGGACGCGATTGCCGCCGATTTCGGCGTGACGCTCGCAGCAGGGCCGGCACGTCCTCCGTTCGGACTGGGATATGTGGTCGACCGGCCGATGAGCGCGCGCGATGCGCTCGCGCCGCTGCTGGATGCCGCCGGAGTCGATGTCCGTGACGCTCCAGCGGGCCTCGCGATCGTTGCCGCCAGCTCGCGCGACCCGGTGACGATCGACGATGTCGTCGCCGACGACGGACCCCGCATCTCGCGGCGCCGGCCCGATCCCGGCGAAGCGGTCGGCCAGCTGGTCCTCGGTTATGCCGATCGCGAGCGCGACTACCTCAATGGCGTGGCCACGGCGATCCTGCCGGAAGCGGGACCGCTCGTCACCATCGACGCCGCGCTGGTCCTCGACCTCGGAGCGGCGCGGGCGACGGCGGAACGACGCCTGCGCGACCTGACGGCCGAGCGCGACACGGCCACCTTCACCGCGCCGCCATCGCGGCTCGCGCTCGAGGCCGGGGATGCGGTGGCGCTCGGCGGCGACACGTTCGAGATCGTCGAGGTGCGGGACGGGCTCGCGCGTCGGATCACGGCCCAGGCCGTCGTGCCGTCGGACCTGCCGGTGGCAACGTCCGCGACCCGGCCGGGGCAGGGGAGCGCGCTGACGCCGGCGGCCGCGCCGGAGCTGGTTGCGGCGGAGTTGCCCCCGGACCCAGCCGACCCAGGCCGGGCGCAGTTGGCGCTGGCGAGCTTCGCACAGCCCTGGCCCGGCGAGATCGCCGTGACCGACGACGGCACCGGCGCCCGGGTCGCGACGCTCAGCCGCGCGGGCGCGATCGGCGTTCTCGCGAGCCCGATCCCGGCGGCATCGATCTATCTGTGGGACGACATCACCACGATCGATGTCGTTCTTTACTCGGGGCATCTGTCGTCGCGCGACGACGACGAGGTGCTCGGCGGGGCCAACCGCATCGCGGCCGAGACCGACGCGGGCGGCTGGGAAGTCATCGGCTTTGCCAATGCGAGCCTCATCGCGCCGCAGACCTACCGGCTCACGCGGCTCCTGCGGGGCCAGATGGGCACCGATTTCGCGATCGGCCCCACCTCGAGCGGCAATCCCGTTCTTGTGCTCGACGACGACGCCACGCTGCTCCCCGTTCCGCCCGCCTGGATGGGCGCGACGGCGACGCTGCGCTGGTACGCCGGGGCGGCCGATCCGACCGGCACGGTGGACGTTGTCGATACATCGCTCGATCCGCTCCTGCCGCTGGCTCCGGTCCACCTCTGCGCGAAGCGCGCGGCGGGCAGCAGCGACATCGCGCTCAGCTGGGTGCGGCGGAGCCGGGCGGACACCGACAGCTGGGTGCCGGACGACGCGCCTCTCGACCAGTCGCCCGAGGCCTACCGGCTGACGATCTTCAGCGGGCTCACGGCGGTGCGGACGGTGGACACTTCCGCATCCTCAGCCACCTACACCACCGCGCAGCAGACCGCCGACTTCGGCAGTCCGCCTTCCAGCTTCACCTACACGGTCGCGCAGAAGAGCCCGCTCTACGGCCCCGGCCATGCCGCGGCTGCAACCTTCACCGCCTGAGGCCAGACATGCCCGCCCTCGATCCCACCTCGCGCCAGCGGCTCGCCGGGGCGCATCCGCTGCTGCAGCGACTGTTCGCCGACGTGGCGGCTAAAACACCGATCCGGATCCTCGACGGCCAGCGCGGACGCGCGGCCCAGGAGCGCGCCTTCGCGCTCGGCAACAGCCGCGCGCATTTCGGCCAGAGCGCCCACAACTGGACGCCCGCCATCGCGCTTGACGTCGTGCCGCTGCCGCTCGACTGGAGCGACACCGCCCGCTTCGCCACGCTCGCGGCAACGGTCAAGGCGACGGCCGTGGCGCTCGGCATCCGCATCGCCTGGGGCGGCGACTGGGCCCACCTCAAGGACATGCCGCACTACGAGCTCGACCCCTGGCGCGACTTTGCCAAGAGCGCCCGGCCCTTCGAGGGCTGACCCACCGCTTCCAACCGAAAGGACCAGACCATGACTTTTCTCTCCGGCTACCGGACCTACATCATCGCCGGCGCCATGCTGATCGCCGGCATCGCCGGCGTGCTCGGCATCGACATTCCGAGCTTCGGCAACCAGGCGCCCGGCAACCTCGTGCTCGAAGCGCTGGCGTTCTTCTTCCTGCGGCAGGGGCTGAAGACCGATCTCACCAAAAGCTGATGCGCCATTCATTCCCCATTCAGCGGTCGATGCCTACATGGCGGGAATGAACGTTATTCGCACCATTCTGATCACGATGGCGGCGGCGGCATCCTTGTCGCTCGGCGCCGTCGTGCCTGCCCAGGCGGCAGCCGGTGCACGCGATTGCCTGACCGAGCCCCAGATCGAGGCGGCCATCGCCTCGGGCCAGATCCAGAGCTGGGCCAAGATCCGGCGCCTGGCCAAGATTCCACCCGAGTACAAGGAAACCTCGGACGTCCAGGTGTGCCTGCGTGCCGGCGTGCCCTACTTCATCGTCTCGATCGTTTCGCCCAAGGGGGAATACTTCAAGATCGTCCTCAATGCCGTGGATGGAAGCTCCTGATTTGCTATAATTCAGGGGAGGGAAGGACCTGATGCGCATTCTTGTTGTCGAAGACGACACCAATCTCAACCGCCAGATCAAGGACGCCCTGACCGAGGGCGGCTATGCGGTCGACGTCGCGTTCGACGGCGAGGAGGGTCATTTCCTCGGCGAGACCGAGCCCTATGATGCAGTGGTGCTCGATATCGGCCTGCCGCAGATGGATGGACTCTCGGTGCTCGAGGAATGGCGCCGGGCCGGCCGCAGCCTGCCGGTGCTCCTGCTCACCGCCCGCGACCGCTGGAGCGACAAGGTGCAGGGGATCGACGCCGGCGCCGATGACTACCTCGCCAAGCCCTTCCACATGGAAGAGCTGCTGGCGCGGCTGCGCGCGCTCGTCCGCCGCGCCGCCGGTCACGCCTCGAACGAGATCACCGCCGGTCCGGTCCGCCTCGACGTCAAGGCGGGCAAGGTGACCGTCGACGGCCAGGCCATCAAGCTCACCAGCCACGAGCTGCGGCTCCTGAGCTATCTCATGCACCACAAGGGCAAGGTGGTGAGCCGCACCGAGCTGACCGAGCACCTCTACGACCAGGATTTCGACCGCGACAGCAACACCATCGAGGTGTTCGTCGGGCGCCTGCGCAAGAAGCTGCCGGAAGAGGTGATCCACACGGTCCGGGGATTGGGCTACCAAATCCTCGAGGATTGAGGGTGCCGTGCGGAAGGGCTCGATCGCCTTCTGGCTGTTCTGGCTGTCGGCCGGCTGGCTGGTCATCGCGCTCGCCGGAACGGCGTT
>CAYRZM010000103.1:0-4916 GCA_964428685.1 uncultured Devosia sp.
CAGCCGGATGGAGGATGTCGAGCGGACTGCTCATGGCGAGCCCGCGCCCATGGCCGCGTAGTGGCGCGCCGCCGCGACGATCTGCGCGTCCGACAATTGCGCGGCGACCGGCTGCATGAAGCCGCTCGGCCGGCTGCCGTCGCGGTAGGCGCGGAGCGCCGCCTCGAGCGCCGCTTCGCTGCGCCCCGCGAGCGCCGGGGCGACGCCGCTCCGTCCCGCGCCGTCCGCGCCGTGACAGCGGGCGCAGGCGGCGACATCGAACCCCGGGGTCGTGGCCAGTGACGGCGCCGGCAGCCAGCCGGACGGGCGATCGCCGATGAGCGCGAGATAGTCCGGTGGTGTCAGCGCGCGCAGCTGCTCGACGAACGCCACCATGGCCCAGATCTCGTCGCCGCGCCCCGGCGCCGGCCAGGCGGGCATGGCGGTCATCTTCACGCCGTGCTGGATGATCCAGAACAGCTGGCTCGCATCGAAGTCTTTCCATGCGCCATAAAGGCCGGGAGGCACCGGCGTCATCTGCTGGGCGATCGGCGAAGCGATCTCTCCCGGCGCGCCGTGACAGGCGGCGCAGCCCGAGGCGTAGTGGAGGGCGCCGCGCAGGATAAGGTTCGGATCGTTGAGGTCGGGAACATGGAGCTCGGGCGCGTGCGCGGCGACCGAGCGTTGCATCACGAAATGCAGGAACCATTCGACCGGCGGCGCGTGCTTGCTCGTGGCGGCCACGTCATAGACCCCGAACCAGACGACGGCCACGGCCACCGCAAATGCCCCCATGCCCGCAACGCCCAGCGTTGCCAGCACCACATACAACCGCCGCCTGCCGGCGGCCTGACCGAGGAATCGGCCGAACACCAAGACGCTCCGACCTCCGATGACAGGCTAAACCCCGACAAGGGCGGTGAGTTGCCTCGGCGGGCGCCGAGCCGGCCCCTTTCGCGACCCCGACCGGACGGAGATGGCGCGAGACGAGCGGGGTACGGCGCCGTCCAGGCCGCTAGATGATCGGCTTGCCGCCGGTGACCGCAATCGTTGCGCCGGAGATGTAGCTCGCTTCGTCGGTGGCCAGCATGACGTAGGGCGGCGCAAGCTCGGCGGGTTGCGCCGGGCGCTGCATCGGCACCTGCCTGCCGAAGTCGCGCACCTTGTCCGGCGGCATGGTCGACGGGATGAGCGGCGTCCACACCGGTCCGGGCGCCACGGCGTTGGCGCGAATGCCGCGTTCCGCGAGCAGCTGCGCAAGGCCGCCGGTGAAGTTCTGGATCGCCCCCTTGGTGGTCGCATATGGCAGGAGGTTGGGGCTCGGCGCGTCGGCGTTGATCGAAGCGGTGTTGATGATCACGCTACCGGGCTTCATGTGAGGCAGGGCCGCCTTGATGATGTAGAACATCGCCGAGATGTTCGTGGCGAATGTCAGTTCCCACTCTTCGTCGGGAATTTCCTCGACGGACGTGAAGCTCATCTGGTGCGCGGCATTGTTGACCAGAACGTCGATCTGGCCGAATTGCTTGACGACGCTGTCCACCAGGTCCCGGCAGTTCCTGGCTTTCGACACGTCCGTCTCGATCAGGAGGCATTCCCGGCCGGCCGCCTTGACGAGCCGCTCCGTCTCCTTCGCCTCGTCCTTTTCCGAGAGATAGACGACGGCCACATCGGCGCCCTCGCGCGCATAGGCGATCGCCACCGCCCGCCCGATCCCTGAATCGGCGCCGGTGATGAGCGTCTTCTTTCCCGCGAGCCGACCCGAGCCGACATAGCTTTGCTCGCCGTAGTCGGGCACCGGCTTCATCCTGCCGCTGTGTCCCGGCGGCTTCTGCTGGGGCGTATCGAAGGGCGGCGTGGGAAATCCCCGCGGATTGAGATCGTTCATGCCAGCACTCCGGCTTCTCCAGGCAATAGCGGCCAACGTCACGACCCCGCATTCGTTCCTGGCGTCGCCCCCGGTGGCGCCGGGCGCCGGCCGGGACTACGTCGCGAGCCGCTTCAGCAGGCGGATCAGGTTCGGGGCGAGTTCCCGGAGCTCCCGCATATGCACCTCGCTCAATTGCGCGAGCAGCGCCTCCGACACGGGCGTCAGGGCCAGAAGCCGCCGCCGCCGATCCGCCCGGTCGCGCACGATCCTGACGAGGCCCGCACTTTCGAGCCGGTTGACCAGCTCGAGCGCGGTTTGCGGCGCGATCAGCAGCTGCCCCGCCAGGAGCCCCACCGTCATCGCCTCGGCCGCCCGCTGCGCCTTGATGATCAGCAGAGCCTGGTACTGTCGCGGCGGGATGCCGGCCTCCTGCGCCGCCGCTTCGGCAAAGGCCAGGTACTGCCTGAGCGCGAGCCGGAACTCCGCCAGGGTTCGATATTCCGCCGCTCCGGGAGGCCGCACAGGATGGGGCATGGCTCGGGTCGCATTCTCCGCTCCGATCGGGGAACTATATCGCAACCCGATATGTTTCGCAGTCCGTGAAGTCGTGATGCGGAGCTTTGGTTCCGCGCAAAAGGAGGAAGCCATGGCCAACGACCTGCCCGTCCGCAAGGGGATCGGTTACTGGCTGACCATGCTGTTGGCGCTGGCGCTGCTGGTCTTCGGCGTGGTGCTCCTGGTGGGCGGCGTCTGGCTCATCGGCCTCGGCGGCTCCCCCTATTACGGCCTTGCGGGGCTCCTCCTGATCGTCACGGCCATCCTGATGTTTCGCGGCGAGGAGCTCGCGATCTGGGTCTATGGCCTCGCTTTTCTCTTCACCCTGATCTGGGCGCTCTGGGAGCGCGGCTTCGACGGCTGGGCGCAGGTGCCGCGTCTCGGGGGACCGATCGTCATGCTGATCCTGGTGCTGCTGACCCGGCCGGTCCTCCATGCCATCCGGCCGGTCAGCTGGCGCGTGCCCCCGGCGATGGCCACGGCGGCGGTCCTGGTGGTGGGCGTGGCGTTCGCCGCGCCGCTGACCCTCCAGCACCTGCGGGCCTTCGCTCAAGCAACTCCGGCCCCGGCGGCCGGCACCACCGTCCCCTCCTCGCCGGCCGGCGACGACTGGCCGGTCTACGGCGGCAGCAATCTCGAGACGCGCTATTCGAGCCTCGACCAGATCACGACCGACAACGTCAACAAGCTCAAGCAGGTGTGGCAGTATCGAACCGGCGACCTACCCGACAAGGACGAGCTCAAGGACACGTTCTCGCCCGAGACCACGCCGATCAAGGTCGGCGACAATCTCTACATGTGCTCGGCCCGGAACATCATTCTGGCGGTCGATGCGCTGACGGGGCGCGAGATCTGGCGCCACGATCCCAAGATCAGCAACGACGTCATCCCTTACGGCGCGACCTGCCGGGGCGTCGCCTACTACACCAACGCCGCCGCCAAGCCCGGTGACGCCTGCGCCACGCGGATCATCGAGGGCACGCAGGATGCCCGTCTGATCGCGGTCGACGCGGCCACGGGCCAGCCCTGCGCCGATTTCGGCACCGGCGGCGCGGTCAACCTGCTCGAGGGCATCGGCCGGAACGTGCCCGGCTGGTACGGCAGCAACGCCGCGCCGATGATCGTCCGCAACGTCGTGGTCATGGGCGCGCAGGTGCAGGACGGCATGGACGAGGACGCGCCCTCCGGCGTGATCCGCGGCTACGATGCCGTCAGCGGAAAATTCCTCTGGGCCTGGGACATGGGCAATCCGGGCAGCACCGCCGAGCCGGCGCCGGGGCAGACCTACACCCGCGGCACCCCCAACATGTGGACCGCCGCCGCCGGCGACGACCAGCTCGGCTACGTCTACATCCCCCTCGGCAACTCCTCGGTCGACTACTTCGGCGGCAACCGGAAGGATTACGAGAACGAATACAGCTCCTCCGTCGTCGCCCTCGACGTCACCACCGGCAAACCCGTCTGGCACTTCCAGACCGTGCATTACGACGTCTGGGACTACGACCTCGGCAGCCAGCCGAGCCTCGTCGACTTTCCCGCCGATGGCGGTCCGGTCCCGGCATTGATCCTGCCCTCCAAGCAGGGCCAGATCTATGTTCTCGACCGGCGCACCGGCAAGCCGCTGACCGCCGTCGATGAGCGGCCCGTGCCCAAGACCGGCAGCGTCGAGCCGCAAAAGCTCAGCCCCACGCAGCCCTATTCCGGCTATGCCAATGTCGATGGACCCGACCTCACCGAGGCCGACATGTGGGGCGCCACCCTGTTCGATCAGCTCTGGTGCCGCATCCAGTTCCGCGCGGCCAACTATTTCGGCCAGTACACGCCCCCGAGCAGCGACAAGCCCTTCATCGAATATCCGAGCTACAACGGCGGTTCGGACTGGGGCAGCATCGCCGTCGACGAGAAGGACGGCATTCTGATCGCCAACTACAACAACATGGCCAACTACGACCAGCTGGTGCCGCGCGCGGAGGCCGACAGGCGCGGCTGGAAAGCGATCGACGATCTCGGCGGACCCGACACCGGCAGCGACCAGGAGGCCGCGGTGCAAAAGGGCGCGCCTTACGGCAACCTGATCAATTCCGGCTGGAAGGTGCCCTATTTCGGCACCCTCTGCACCGAGCCGCCCTACGGCGGCATCCGCGCCATCGATCTCAGGACCGGAAAGACCCTCTGGGACCACCCGCTCGGCGATGCCCGCGCCAACGGCATCTTCGGCATTCCGTTCCTCCTGCCCATCACCATCGGCACGCCCAACAATGGCGGGCCGCTGATCACTGCGGGCGGCCTCGTCTTCGTCGGCGCCACCACCGACAACGTCTTCCGCGCCTTCGACATCAAGACCGGAAAGGAAGTGTGGAGCACGCCGCTCCCCGCCGGCGGCCAGGCCAACCCGATGACCTATTCGATCGACGGCCACCAGGTCATCGCCATGTTCGCAGGCGGCCACCACTTCATGAAGACGCCCGTCGGCGATTACCTCACCGCCTATGCCCTCCCCGGCTGATCGTGG
>CAYRZM010000104.1:0-7082 GCA_964428685.1 uncultured Devosia sp.
CCCCGCCCCCCCCCCCCCCCCCCCCCCCCCCCCCCCCCCCCCCCCCCCCCCCCCCCCCCCCCCCCCCCCCCCCCCCTTCTCAAGCTCTCCGGCGATCACCAAGGGGACGCCGTCGATGTTGTTCAGGACCTCGCTATTCCAGAAGCGAAGGACGCGATAGCCATGCTCGGCCAGAGCGGCGGTCCGCGCCTCGTCGTCGGCCAAAGCAAGGGCATGCTGACCACCGTCCAGCTCGACAATGAGGTCGGCGTCCCGGCACGCAAAATCGGCAATGAAGCGGCCAACGGGCTGCTGCCGTATGAACTTGAACCCCGAGAGGCGACGATCCCGCAGGCGAAACCACAGTTTTCGCTCGGCATCGGTGGAGTTGGCGCGCAACCGCTTTGCAGCGTTCGCCGCGAATCTTGTTTTGAGGATGCTCACGGTAAGGCCCCCTCACCCGGAGGGCTGAAGCCCTCCGACCTCTCCCCCGAGGGAGAGGTGGAGAAGCGGCATGATCTTGCCCAATCGCACCTCTCCCTTTGGGGGAGAGGTCGCCGCGAAGCGGCGGGTGAGGGGGCCTTTACTTGTGCCATCCTCACTCCACGATCTCCGCCGTCTCGACCACCGCGTGGAACAGCACATCCGCGCCCGCCGCGGCCCAGTCCTTGGAGATGTTCTCGGCTTCGTTGTGGCTCAGCCCGTCGACGCACGGGCACATGATCATGACGGAGGGGCCGACGCGCTGCATCCAGCAGGCGTCGTGGCCGGCGCCGGAGATGATGTTCATGTGGGTGTAGCCGAGCTTTTCGGCAGACGCGCGCACACGGTCCACCAGCGCCGGATCGAAGGTCACCGGATCGAAATGGCCCACCGCCTCGACGGCGCATTTGACGCCGAGCGCGTCGCAGATTTTCGGCGCCTCGGCCTCGATGCGGGCGCGCATGCCGTCGAGCTTCTTCTGGTCGGGCGAGCGGATGTCGACGGTGAAGACCACGGTGCCCGGCAGCACGTTGCGCGAGTTGGGCGAGAATTTCACCTGCCCCACGCCGCCGACGGCGCCCGGCTGGTTCTCCATGGCCACCGCCTGCACCATCTCAAAGATGCGCGCCATGGCGAGGCCGGCGTTGACGCGCATGTTCATCGGGGTCGAGCCGGTGTGCGCTTCCTTGCCGGTGAGCGTGAATTCGAGCCACCACAGGCCCTGGCCGTGGGTGACGACGCCGATCTGCTTGTTTTCGGCTTCGAGGATCGGACCCTGCTCGATGTGATACTCGAAGTAGGAATGGAATTTCCGGGCGCCGACCTTCTCGTCGCCCACCCAGCCGATGCGCTTGAGCTCGTCGCCGAACGTCTTGCCCTCGAGGTCCTTGCGGCCATAGGCGTAGTCGAGGCTGAACTGGCCGGCGAACACGCCCGACGCCATCATCGCGGGGGCGAAGCGCGCGCCCTCCTCGTTGGTCCAGTTGACGACGACGATGGGGCGCCGGGTCTTGATGCCGAGGTCGTTGAGGGTGCGGATGACTTCGAGGCCCGACAGCACCCCCAGAACGCCGTCGTAGCGGCCGCCGGTCGGCTGCGTGTCGAGGTGGCTGCCGACGAACACGGGGTCGAGCGTGGGGTCAGTGCCCTCGCGGCGCATGAACATCGTCCCCATCTGGTCGACGCCCATGCTGAGGCCGGCGCTCTCGCACCAGCGCTCGAACAGCTCGCGGCCCTGTTTGTCGAAATCGGTCAGCGTCTGCCGGTTGGAGCCGCCGGCGATGCCGGGTCCGATCTCGGCGATGGCGTGGATGGAGTCCCAGAGGCGGTCGGGGTTGATGCGGAGGTTTTCGCCGGGGGACGCCATCGGAACGCTATTTTTGACTCGGAAAGGCGAACTCGGCGCCGCCTTTGATGCCGGCGGGCCAGCGGGTGGTGACGGTTTTGAGGCGGGTGTAGAAATGCACGCCTTCGGGGCCGTAGATCGCGTGGTCGCCGAAAATGCTCCGTTTCCAGCCGCCGAAGCTGTGGTAGGCGACCGGCACGGGGATCGGCACGTTGATGCCGACCATGCCGACTTCGATCTTGTCGGCGAATTCGCGGGCGGCGTCGCCGTCGCGGGTGAAGATCGCGGTGCCGTTGGCGTATTCGTGGCCGTGGATGAGGTCGACGGCGTCGTTGTAGGACGGCGCGCGCACCACCGAGAGGACGGGCCCGAAGATCTCCTCGCGGTAGATCTTCATGTTCGGCTTGACGCGGTCGAACAGCGTTCCACCCACGAAGAAACCGTTCTCGTAACCCTGGAGCTTGAAGCCGCGGCCGTCGACGACGAGGTCGGCGCCCTCGGCGACGCCCGCGTCGATGTAGCCGACGATCTTGTCGCGCTGGGCCCTGCTGACGATCGGGCCCATCTGCGCGTCCTTGTCGGTCGCGGGGCCGATCTTCAATGCCTCGACGCGCGGCTTGAGTTTTGCGACCAGCGCGTCGGCGGTCTTGTCGCCGACGGGGACGGCCACCGAGATCGCCATGCAGCGCTCGCCGGCCGAGCCGTAGCCGGCGCCCATCAGCGCATCGGCGGCCTGGTCCATGTCGGCGTCGGGCAGGACGATCATGTGGTTCTTGGCGCCGCCCAGTGCCTGGACGCGTTTGCCGGCCGTCGTGCCGCGCCGATAGACGTATTCGGCGATCGCGGTCGAGCCGACGAAGCTCACGGCCTTGATGTCGGGGTGATCGAGGATGGCGTCGACGGCTTCCTTGTCGCCGTGGACGACGTTGAGCACGCCCTCGGGCAGGCCGGCCTCCATCAGAAGCTTCCAGGCGAGCATCGGCGCCGACGGATCGCGCTCGGAGGGCTTCAGGATGAAGGTGTTGCCGCAGGCGATGGCCAGCGGATACATCCACATCGGCACCATCGCGGGGAAGTTGAACGGCGTGATGCCGGCGACGACCCCGAGCGGCTGACGGTCGGCATGGGTGTCGATGTTCGGCCCGACATTGCGCGAGAACTCGCCCTTCAAGAGCTGCGGGATGCCGCAGGCGAAATCGACGCAGTCGATGCCGCGGGCGAGCTCGCCCATGGCGTCGTCGTGCACCTTGCCGTGCTCTTTGGAAATCTCGCGCGCCAGCTCGTCGGCGTGCTTTTCGAGCAGCTCCTTGAACTTGAACATCACCCGCGCACGTTTCATCGGCGTGGTCGCGGCCCAGGCCGGAAACGCCTTCTTGGCGGCGGCAACGGCGGCATTGACCTCATCGAGCGTCGAGAGCCGGAGCGTCGCGGTCGCTTCGCCGGTGGCCGGATTGTAGACAGGCTGGGTGCGCGTGCTGGTGCTGGTGACCAGCTTGCCGCCGATGGCGTTGTCGATGGTCAGCATCACTCGAGGCCCTTGAGAATGTCGCCGAGCTTGCCGATCAGCGTGTCGATCTGCGCTTTCTCGATGATCAGCGGCGGGCTCATGGCGATGATGTCGCCCGTGGTGCGGATGAGGATGCCGGCCTCGAAGGCTTTGACGAAGGCCGAGAAGGCGCGCTTGGTCGGCGCGCCGGCGATCGGCTCGAGCTCGACCGCGCCGATGAGGCCGAGATTGCGGATGTCGATGACGTGCGGCAGACCCTTGAGCGAATGGAGCGCGTCCTCCCAGTATTTGGCGAGCGTCGCGCCACGGGTCAGCAGCCCTTCGTCCTTGTAGGTCTCGAGCGTGCCGAGGCCGGCCGCGGCGGCCACCGGGTTCCCCGAATAGGTGTAGCCGTGGAAGAACTCGATCATGTGCTCGGGGCCGGTCATGAACGCGTCGTGGATTTCCGACGTGACCAGCACGGCGCCCATCGGGATGGTGCCGTTGGTGAGGCCCTTGGCGCAGACGATCATGTCGGGCATCACGCCGAAATAGTCGGCGGCGAACGGCGTTCCAAGCCGGCCGAAGCCGGTGATGACCTCGTCGAAGATCAGCAGGATGCCGTGCTTCTTGGTGATGTCGCGCAGCTTCTTGAGGTAGCCCTTGGGCGGGAGCAGCACACCGGTCGAGCCGGCGACCGGCTCGACGATCACCGCCGCGATGGTCGAGGCATCGTGGAGCGTCACGATCCGCTCGAGCTCGTTGGCCAGCGCCTCGCCGTCGCCCTCGCGCTCGCCGCGGGTGAAGGTGTTCTTGCCCGGCGTGTGGGTGTGCGGCAGGTGGTCGACGCCGGTCAAAAGCGTGCCGAACATCTTCCGGTTGGTGACGATGCCGCCGACCGAAATGCCGCCGAAATTGACGCCGTGGTAGCCGCGCTCGCGGCCGATGAGCCGGAAGCGCGAGCCGTCGCCTTTCACCCGGTGATAGGCCAGCGCGACCTTCAGCGCCGTCTCGACCGATTCCGAGCCGGAGTTGGTGTAGAGGACGTGATTGAGGCCTTCGGGGGCGACGCCGACCAGCGCGTTGGCGAGCTGGAACGCCTTAGGGTGGCCCATCTGGAAGGCCGGGGCGTAGTCCATCTCCGCCGCCTGCTCGGCGATGGCCGAAACGATCTTGGGGCGGCAATGGCCCGCGTTGACGCACCAGAGGCCCGCGGTGCCGTCGAGCACCTGCCGTCCGTCGGAGGTGGTGTAGTGCATGTCCTTGGCGGCCACGAACATGCGCGGCGCCTTCTTGAACTGCCGGTTCGCCGTGAACGGCATCCAGAAGGCGCTCAGATCGTTGGGCGCGACGTTGAGGCGGTTGGACACGCGGATGCTCCCTCGGAGATTTCAGCCCGGTGGCGGCGCGGCCCTTGACGGGGCGCCGGATTTGTCCGGAAATTTGACCAGTTGGAAAAAATGGTAGCACTCTGCCGTTGCCGCGCAACATGAAAATGCTCGGCGCGAGCGGCTTGGGAGGGACGTTTCAGCGATGCCGGTGCAGGGCCGAGCGCGACCCCAGACGCGGATCCAGCGCGAGAAGCAGGACGTGATCCTCGACGCGGCGCTGAACGTGTTTTCGGTGCATGGATTCCGCGGCGCGACGATCGACCAGATCGCCGAGGCCGCGGGGATGAGCAAGCCCAATTTGCTCTACTATTTCGCCAGCAAGGAAGAGATCCACCGGCGCCTGCTCGAAGACATGCTCGACCTCTGGCTCGACCCGCTGCGCGAACTCGACGCCGCCGGCGACCCGATGCCGGAACTGCGCAGCTACATCCGCCGCAAGCTCGAAATGGCGCGCGATTTCCCGCGCGAGAGCCGGCTGTTCGCCAACGAAATGCTGCAGGGGGCGCCGCACGCGATCGACGTGCTCGAGGGCGCGCTCAAGGCGCTGGTCGACGACAAGGCGCGGGTGATCGAGGCGTGGATGGACGCCGGCAAGATCGCCCGCACCGACCCCTACCACCTGATCTTTTCGATTTGGGCGACGACCCAGCACTACGCCGATTTCGATGTGCAGGTGCGCGCCGTGCTCGGCCGCGACCGCGGCGGCGACGGCCGTTTCGAGGACGCGGCGCGCTATCTCGAGAATCTGTTCATGGACGGACTGAGGCCGCGGGGCTGACCGGCGTCAGTCGCGCGCGGCGTCGCGGGGCACCGGTTCGCCGGCGAAGGCGCGGCGGGCGGTCCAGTCGAGGGCGGGATCGGTCCAGAAGGGATCGCCGGCGGGAATGCCGAGCATGAGCAGTCCATTGGCGGTGAGATAGGCGCTGCCGTTGTTGCCGTAGAACTCGGCGACGCCGGGCTGATGGCCGGCGATGCCGAGCTGCAGGAAGCCATCGGCGGTGAAGATGGCCGGATCGGCAAAGACACGCCGATGCACCGCGGCGAGCGCCGCACGGACCTGTGCTTTGGGCAGCGATGAGGGCAGCAGGCCTTTCCAGGCGGCGAGCGCCAGCGCCTGGAAGGCGCCGGTCCGGTAGGTCAGCGAGCGGCCGATGGGTGGGAACGATCCGTCGGGGCCGATCAGCCGCTCGAGGATTTCGCAATAACGCTGCAGGCGGCCGACCTCGGTTTTGAGGTCGAGCGAGACGCCTTCGAGGCGGGTGCCGGTTTGCTCGAGCACGGTCAGCACGTCGAACAGCATCGGGTGCATGACGTAGGAATTGTAGTAGTCAGTGCGGAAGCGGTGGCCATCGGAGTACCAGCCGTCGCCGACATACCAGAGCTCGAGCCGCGACACCGCGTGCGCGATGGCACCGAGGTCGGCGGCCTCGCCGACCGCCAGAAGAAAGCCCTCGATGATGGCCCGGAACAGCACCCAATTGTTGTCAAAGGGCTTGACCCGCCGCAGCTGGCTCAGCTCGGCGATGATGCGGCGCCTGGTGATGGCGTTGAGCGGCTCCCACAGTTGCGCGGGTGCGCGCAGCATCGCCTGGGCGAAATAGGCGGCATCGACCAGCGGCTGCATGCCGTCGCGCCATTGGAGATAGCCGGGGCTGCGGGGATAGACGGCATGGGCGTAAGCATCGCGTGCCGCCTCGGCCAGCCGACCGCGCAGCCGGCCTTCGGCGGTGTCGTCGGCGCCGAGCGCCAACCACGGGGCGAGCCCCGACATCAGGCGCCCGAAGCATTCGAGGTGCGCCACGCGGGCGTCGTGACGCCAGTCCGGGCTGAGCTCGAGCGGGAACGCTTCCACCAGCCGCCCCTGGGCCGCGACGGCGAGGACGGGTTCGGCCATGCGGAGCAGCAGATCAAGGAGGAAGGCGCGGTCGGCGTCGCCGGAGGGCAGCGGAGCGGGCGTCACGAGACGGCGACGACCAGCAGGAAGGCGCCGATGAGCGCGAGGTTGACGGTGACGAAGTAGATGTGCGGCTCGCGCTCCTTGCCGCTGAACAGGAAAAGGTTGTGGTAGAGCGCGGTGGCGGGGACGATGAAGGCGATGAGCGCGAGTGCGCCCCAGAAGGGCAGGATGCCCAGCGCGACGGAGAGGCCGCCGACGAGCTGCACCGCAAAGCCGAGGACGAGCAGCGGCGCGGGCAGCGCAAAGCCGTAGTTGGTCTTGCCGGCGCGGCGCTCCTCGAGGCGCAGGACATTGCGGATTCCGGCAATGACGAACATGAGGCCGAGGAGGAAGCGGCCGGCGGCGATCAGGAAGAGAGTCATAGCGGTCCCGTGTTCTGGCGCAGCCAGGCGTCGAGGATGTCCTTGCGGAAGGTGCCGGCTTCGAGGTGGCCATAGATGA
>CAYRZM010000105.1:0-5189 GCA_964428685.1 uncultured Devosia sp.
AATATCTCGAGAACCTGATCAACCGGTTCGTCTGATCCCGGAGGCGGAGAGGGCGACGCCCTCTCCGCCATCCTCTACGGTGAGGTACGTGCACGAGGACGACTATGCCGACGCTCCGCAACCCCATCCTGCCCGGCTTCAACCCCGACCCTTCGATCCTGCGCGTCGGGGCCGACTACTACATCGCGACCTCGACCTTCGAGTGGTATCCGGGTGTCCAGATCCATCACTCGCGCGATCTCGCCAACTGGGAGCTGGTCACCCGGCCGCTGACCCGCAAGAGCCAGCTCGACATGCGCGGCGACCCGGACAGCTGCGGCATCTGGGCGCCGTGCCTCAGCCACGATGGAACGCAGTTCTGGCTGGTCTATACCGACGTCAAGCGCAAAGACGGCTCGTTCAAGGACGCGCACAACTACATCGTCACCGCGCCCACAATCGAGGGGCCGTGGTCCGACCCGGTCTACGTCAATTCTTCGGGCTTCGACCCCTCGCTGTTCCACGACGACGACGGCAAGAAGTGGTTCGTCAACATGCTGTGGGATCACCGCGTGCGCCCGCTGCTCTTTGCCGGCATCGCGCTGCAGCAATACGACCCGGTGGCGAAAAAACTGGTCGGGCCGCGCAAGAATATTTTCCAGGGCACCGATCTCAAGCTCGTCGAGGGCCCGCACCTCTACAAGCGCAACGGCTGGTACTACCTGCTGACCGCCGAGGGCGGCACCGGCTACGAGCATGCCTCCACGCTGGCCCGGTCGCGGTCGATCGATGGCCCCTATGAGCTGCATCCCGAAAAGTACATCGTCACCGCCAAGGACGCGCCGCTCAATCCGGTGCAGCGTTCGGGCCATTCCGACATCGTCGAGACGCCCGACGGCCGGACCTATCTCGTCCACCTCATGGGCCGGCCGAGGACACAGCAGCGCCGCTCGGTGCTCGGCCGCGAAACCGGCATCCAGGAAGCCGAGTGGCGGGCCGACGGCTGGCTCTGGCTCAAGCACGGCCAGGTGCCGCAGCTCGAAGTGGACGTTCCCGGCAAGCGCGACGAGCAGAAGTACTGGTCCGAGCAGCGCTACGATTTCGCCGCCGGCCTGCACAAGGATTTCCAGTGGCTGCGCACCCCCGACACCGGCCGCATCTTCGAGACGAAAAGCAAGGCGCTGCGGCTCTACGGCCGCGAGTCGATCGGCAGCTGGTTCGAGCAGTCGCTGGTCGGGCGCCGCCAGACGCATTTTTCCTACGATGCCGAAGTCACCCTCGATTTTTCCCCCATCGATGAGCGCCAGTTCGCGGGCCTCACCGGCTACTACTCGCGCTACAATTTCCACTACCTCACGGTCACCGCCCATTCCGACGGCAAGCGCGAGCTCCTGATCATGAGCGCGCTCGCCTCATGGCCCGACGGCAATCTGAGCTATCCGGCCGCGCCGATCCCCCTGCCGCAGGAGGGGCCGGTGCGGCTCAAGATCGAGGTAAGGGGTCCGGCGCTCCAGTTCTTCTACGCCCCCGGTCTCCGCGGCAACTGGCAGCCGGCCGGCGCTCCGCTCGATGCCGCGCTGCTCTCCGACGAAGCCGGCCCGCATGGCGAACACGGCAACTTCACCGGCGCCTTCGTCGGCATGGCCTGCTCCGATCTCAACGGCACCGCGCTCCATGCCGATTTCACCGATTTCGTCTATCGTCCGGTCCACCATGCCAGCGACAGGTACTGAGAAATGAAAGTTGCCGTCACCGGGGGCACCGGCTCGTGGGACCGCGGCTCGGGTCCGGTGGTCATCGCCGCGCTCGAGGCGGCCGGCCACGAGGTCACCAACATCGATCGCGCCGTGCCGGGCGGCATCGAGCGCTGGGGCTTCGTCCGCGCCGATCTCACCGACTACGGCCAGACCTTCGCCGCGCTCCACGGCCACGACGCGGTGGTGCAGCTCGCGGCGCATGGCGAGCCCGACTGGGACCATCTGAGCGGCGCCGCGCGATTCCACACCAACACGCTCATCGCCTACAACGTGTTCCAGGCCGCCTGCTTCCTCGACTTCCGCAAGGTGGTCTGGGCCTCGTCCGAAACCGTGCTCGGCTTTCCCTTCAACAAGGTCGTGCCAAGGCTGCTGCCGACCAGCGACGACGACCCGCCGATCCCCACCTCGTCCTACGGCATCTCCAAGGCCGTCACCGAGGATCTGGCGCGGCACATGAACCGCCGCTACGGCACGCCCTTCATCGGGCTGCGCTTCTCCAACATCTTCTACGACACGCCCGGCCACGTGACGGGCTACGACAAGGTGCCCGCGTTCTGGGACGATCCGGCCTCGCGCAAATTCAACCTCTGGGGCTACGTCGATGCGCGCGACGTCGGACAATCCTGCGTCAAGGCGCTGGCCGCGCCCATCACTGGTGCCGAGGTCATGACCATCGCCGCCCCCGACACGCTCATGCGCCAGACCAATGCCGAGCTCATCGCGCTTGGCTTTCCCGGCTGCAAGCTTCGTCCGGGGACGGGCGAGCACGAGACGCTGATCTCGATCGCAAAAGCGCGAAAGCTCATCGGCTACGATCCGCAATGGACCTGGCGGCGCGCGCTGGGCCGCGACGGCTAGCTCCACGCCGCCGGGGCGGCTACAACCCCGCCGTGCAGATCTACTACATCAATGTCGCCGCCCGCACCGACCGCCGCGCCTTCATGGAGGCGCAGTTCGCGCGGCTGGGGCTCGCCGCGACGCGCATCGAGGCCGTCACGCCCGCCGACCTCACGCCCGCACAGATCGCCCGCCACTGCGACCCCCGACGCGGCGCCTACCTCATGCCGCCCGAGCTCTGCTGCGGGCTGAGCCACAGCAAGGCACTGGGCGCCGTGGCCGAGGCCGGCGCGCCTTTTGCCGTGATCCTCGAGGACGACTGCGTGCTCTCGGCGCGCCTCCCAAAATTCCTTGCAGCCTTCGAAACGCTGGCCCCACCGCTCGATCTGCTGCGACTCGAAACCACATTCGAGCAGCTGCGTCTGCTGCCGGCCGGGTTGCCACCTCTGGCCGGCATCGCCATCTGCCGCCCCTACAGCTGGGCTTCGGGCGCCGGCGGCTACCTGGTCTCGCGACGTGGCGCAGCGCTGGCGGCCGGCAGCCGGCAATTCTGGTCGAAGGCAGCCGATCGGGTCCTCAGCAACCCCTATGAGCCGCTGCCGCGGCGGTTGCATCTTTGCCAGGTCAATCCCGCGCTCGCCGTTCAGGCCGAGCGCCTCGGTGGCACCGCGCCGCACCTGCCCAGCAACATTCACGCCGAACGGCACGAAGGCATGCGCCTCGAGCATGTGCATTTCTGGCGCCGCCGCCCGCACGCCATCGCCAACTGGATCAACCGCGACATCGTCGTCGGCGCGCAGAAGGCTTGGCATCAATATGTGCGCGGCGCCCGCAAGCAGGCCGTCGCCTTCGCGCCCGACTGATGGGGCGTCCGCTCGGACCTTGGCATCCCTCGGCGCCGCCCCTAGAGTCCGGCGCTTTGACGAAGGAGAACCGGGTGGATCAGGCGCCGTATGACGCGGCCGGCACGGCGGAGGCGCCCTTGGGTGTCGCCGCGTCGACGCCCGCGATGGCGCAATATCTCGAGCTCAAGGCGGTCAATCCGGGGTACCTCCTGTTCTACCGGATGGGCGATTTCTACGAGATGTTCTTCGAGGACGCCGAGATCGCGAGCCAGGCGCTCGGCATCGTCCTCACCAAGCGCGGGCGCCATCAGGGCCAGGACATCCCGCTCTGCGGCGTGCCCGTCCACGCCGCGCAGGATTACCTGCGTAAGCTCGTGGCCCTCGGCCACCGCGTCGCCATCTGCGAGCAGATCGAAAATCCCGCCGAGGCCAGGAAGCGCGGCGGCAAAGCGGTGGTCCGGCGCGACGTCGTGCGGCTGGTGACCGCCGGCACGCTGACCGAGGACGACCTCCTGCCCGCGCGCGCCAGCAACTATCTCGCCGCGCTCGCCATGCTGCATCAGGGCGAGACCGATTTCGCCCTCGCCTTTGCCGATGTGTCGACCGGCGAGCTGGGCGTCCTGCCCTTGCCGGCCGCTGCCATTGCCGATGAGATTGCGCGCCTCGCCCCGGCCGAGCTGCTGCTCACCGCTGCGACAAGAACGGCATTACAGGAATTGCGGATCGCCCTGCCGGCCGATGCGGCGCTGGTCGAGCTGCCGCCCGAGCCGTTCGACTCCGCGGCTGCGACGGCCACCATCGCCGCCGCCTTCGACCGCGGCGCGCTCGATGCCAGCGCCTACACCAGGGTCGAGCGAAGCGCGCTGGGCGCTCTCATCGGCTACGTCGCCGAATCGCAGAAGGGGATCGCTGTCGCCTTGCGGCCGCCCGATGCCGAACGGCTCGACGCGCACATGACCATCGATGCCGCGACCCGCACCTCGCTCGAGCTACTCGAGACGCAACGCGGCGCGCGCAAGGGCTCGCTTCTCGGCGAGATCGATCTCTGCGTCACCGCGGCCGGCTCGCGGCTCCTGGCGCGCCGGCTCGGCGCTCCGCTCCGCGATCCGGTGGCGGTCGTGGCGCGGCTCGATGCGGTCGAGGCGCTGATCGGCGAGGCGGTCCTTGCCGCCCGGCTCACCGCGACCCTCAAGACCATCCCCGATCTCACCCGCGCGCTGACGCGGTTGGCGCTCGGCCGTGGCGGCCCCCGCGATCTTTCCGCCATCGCGCGGACCGTCGCCGGCGCGGGCGAGCTCTCGGCGGCGCTCGCGGGCCTCTACGCGCCGCCCACCGACCTCGCGGCGGTGCAGGCTGCCCTCGCCGAGGCGCCGCTGCCATTGGCTCAGGAGCTGGGCCGCGCGCTCGATGACGATCTGCCGCTCCTGAGCCGCGACGGCGGTTTTGTGCGCAAGGGTTACGACGAGGCGCTCGACGCCGAACGCGCGCTCGCTTCGGAGACCCGCGCGGTGGTTGCCGCGCTGCAGGCCCGCCTCGCCGACGAGACCGGGCTCAGGTCGCTCAAGATCCGGCACAACGGCGTGCTCGGCTATTTCGTCGAAGTGCCGGCCGGGCAGGGCGGCCGCCTGCTCGAGGAACCGCACCGTCAGGGGTTCATCCACCGCCAGACCCTCGCCTCGGCCATGCGCTTCACCACGCCCGAGCTCGCCGAGCTCGAGGGCCGCATCGCCCGCGCCCACGAAAAGGCGCTCGAGATCGAAACCGCGATCTT
>CAYRZM010000106.1:0-8417 GCA_964428685.1 uncultured Devosia sp.
GGCAGGTCTTGAGAGTGGCGCGAATTGTGTCCCGGCTTTTGCTGGGATGACACGCGGTGGGATGGAGAGACTCGGGGGTACGCCCTCGCGGTTCGACGGGCTCACCATGAGGGCTACTGAGGATGTCCGGGTCATGCCTCATCCCGGTGTGGTGAGTTCCGAGCGAGGTGCAAGACTGGATCCCGGCTTTCGCCGGGATGACAGCCGGGGACCCCGCCCTCGACACTCGAGCAGCGGCGAAGGGGCGGCTTTTCGGGGCGGGGTTTCGTGGTATAGGCCTCGCGCCATTCCGAGGAGCCGCCTATGTCCAAGATCAAAGTTGCCAACCCGGTCGTCGATCTCGACGGCGACGAGATGACCCGGATCATCTGGCAGGCGATCAAGGACAAGCTGATCCTGCCCTATCTCGACCTGCCGATCGAATATTACGACCTCGGCGTCGAGAACCGCGACAAGACCGAAGACAAGGTGACGGTCGAGGCCGCCAACGCCATCAAGAAATACGGCGTCGGCATCAAGTGCGCGACGATCACGCCGGACGAGGCGCGGGTCGAAGAGTTTCATCTGAAGAAGATGTGGAAGTCGCCAAACGGGACGATCCGCAACATTTTGGGCGGGGTGATCTTCCGCGAGCCGATCATCTGCAAGAACGTGCCGCGGCTGGTGCCGGGCTGGACGCAGCCGATGTTCGTGGGCCGTCATGCGTTCGGCGACCAGTACAAGGCCACCGATTTCACCGTGCCGGGCAAGGGCAAGCTCACCATCACCTTCACCGGCGAGGACGGCAAGACGATCAGCCACGACGTCTACGACTTCCCAGGCGGCGGCGTGGCGATGGCGATGTACAACCTCGACGAGTCGATCCGCGAATTCGCGCACGCCTCGTTCAACTACGCGATCAACCGCAAGGTGCCGTGCTATCTCAGCACCAAGAACACAATTCTAAAGGCCTATGACGGGCGCTTCAAGGACCTGTTCCAGGAGGTGTTCGAGGCGCACTACAAGGCCAAGTTCGACGAGCTCAAGATCTGGTACGAGCACCGGCTGATCGACGACATGGTGGCCTCGGCGCTCAAGTGGAGCGGCGGCTATGTGTGGGCGTGCAAGAACTACGACGGCGACGTGCAGTCCGACACCGTGGCCCAGGGGTTCGGCTCGCTCGGCCTCATGACCTCGGTGCTGATGACGCCCGACGGCAAGATCGTCGAGGCGGAGGCGGCGCACGGCACGGTGACGCGGCACTACCGCCAGCACCAGCAGGGCAAGGAGACCTCGACCAACTCCACCGCCTCGATCTTTGCCTGGACGCGCGGGCTCGCGCATCGCGCCAAGCTCGACAACAACGCGGCGCTCGCCAAGTTCGCGGCGACGCTCGAGAACGTCACGGTCGATACGATCGAGGAAGGCAAGATGACCAAGGACCTGTCGCTGCTGGTGGGTCCCGACCAGCCGTGGCTCTCGACCATCGGCTTCCTCGATGCGATCGACGCCAACCTCAAGAAGGCCATGGCCGCCTGAGCCCCGCCGATTTGGCGGCCCGCGTGCCTTGACGCGGGCCGGCGCCCTCCCCACCTGCCGCCCAGGGGCGAACGACAGGAGAGCGCGACATGGCCGAGAGCCGGAGCTACGACCTCAAGGACTTCGACACAATCATCGCCAGCACCGGGGTGCGGGTGGTGGTGACCACCGGCGGCGCGTTCAGCGTGCGGGTGGAGGCGCGGGACACAACGACACTCGACCGGCTCGACGTGTCGGTGGCGGGCGGGCGGCTCCATATCGGCTTTGCGCGGAACTTCGTCGATTTCGTCTTCGGCGGCGCGCTGCTCGACATGATCATGCACGGCGGGGACTTCAACGTGACCGCCTATGTGAGCCTGCCGGTGCTCAACGGCGCCGACGTGAGCGCCGGATCGCGGATCGAAGCCAGCAACGTCAAGTCCGAGCGCTTCCGCGGCGACGCCTCGAGCGGCGGCGTGCTGACGCTGCTGGGTGTGTCGGGCGGCGATTTCCGGCTGCAGGCCTCGAGCGGCGCCAGTGTCGAGCTCGAAGGCGCGGTGGCCGATTTCGACGGCAGCGTGTCGAGCGGCGCCAATGTGAGGGCCGACCGGCTCGCGAGCACGCGGGCGCGGCTCGAAGCCTCGAGCGGCGGGCACCTCGAAGTGGCCGTGACCGGCCGGGTGCGGGCCAACGCCTCGAGCGGCGGCTTTGCCGAAGTGTTCGGCAATCCTGCGGAGCGCGACATCAAGTCCTCGAGCGGCGGGCGCGTCTCGATCCGCTGAGGGCGTTCACGGGGCGTTCAGCGCCCTGCCGCTAGAGGCGCGGCAACGCCAGAGGGCTTCATCATGAATCTGTTTGCGTCGGCCGCGCTCGCGGCCACGATCGGCATCGTTTCGTCCGCCGCCATGGCCGAGACACGCACCATTGCCGCCGCCGGCTTCACCGGCATCGACATCAGCGCCGGCATCAAGGCGACGGTGAGCATTGGACCGACGTTCTCGGTCACCGCGGAGTCGCCGAACGGCGACGACTTCAACGGACTGCGCATCGGCGTGGAGGGAGACTCGCTGCGGGCGAGCTACGATCCCAGCCTGCTCGACCTGCTCAACCTGGGCGGCCACCAGATGCGGGTCCGCATCGTGATGCCGTCGCTCACCCATGTCGATGCGAGCTCGTCCGCGCAGGTCGAGGTGTCCGGCAACGCCGCCGACGCGTTGTCGGTGGATGTGTCGAGCGGCGCCAATGTCGCGGTGACCGGGGCAAGCGCGGCGCAGTACACGCTCGATGTTTCGAGCGGGGCGGCTCTGACGATCGCCGGTGCATGCGGCAGCGCCAAGCTCGATGCCTCAACCGGCGCCAGCCTCGACGCGAAAGCACTGGCCTGCCGGGATGCCGACGCCGATGCGTCGACCGGTTCGCATATCGAGGTTGCGGCGGAGGAAACGATCGCCGCCGATGCCTCGACGGGCGCGCAGGTGACGGTCCACGGCCATCCGCAGGTCAAGTCGTCGGACGCCGACACCGGCGGCAATGTCGACTTCGCCGACAAGTAGGCTTGACGCTTCGTAACATGGCTGTTACGTAACTCCCATGTTACGCAAGCAGGCTCTCCCCGATCTGGCGCTCGAAGCGCTCGGCAATGCCGAGCGGCGGCGGCTGGTGGTGGCGCTGGCGGAGCGGCCCAAGAGCGTCGGCGAGCTCGCGGGTGCGGCGACGATCAGCCGGCCGGCGGTGTCGCGGCATCTGGCGGTGCTGGAACGCGCCGGGCTCGTCCGTCACACGAGCGAGGGGACGCGCAACGTCTACACGCTCGATGCCGCGGGGCTGACGGAGGCGGCCGCCTGGCTCACCGACTTTTGGGACGAAGCGGCGACGCGGCTCCAGCTGGTGGCGCGCAATACGCCGCCGAAGCGGGGCGGCCGTGGCTGACATCCTGACGCGGCAGATCGCGCTTGACTGCGACGTGGCGCACGCGTTCGACGTGTTCACCGACCGGATCGACCTCTGGTGGCCGCGGCGGCACCGGCGCACGCCCGAGGCGGCGCTGCGGCTCACGCCCGAGGCGCTGGTCGAGACCGCGCCGGACGGCAGCCGCTGGACGATGGCGCGGGTGACGGCGTTTGAGCCGCCCGCGCGCCTCGCGCTCGACTGGTTCCCCGGATCACCGGCGGCGCCGACCAGCGTCGACATCCGCTTCGCCGCCGCGGGCGACGGCACGATGGTGACGGTGACGCATCGCGCGCTGACGCCGGAAGCGGCGGAAATCTGGCCCAAGCGGGTTTCGACCTTCACCACGGGCTGGGACACGGTGTTGCCCGCGCTCAAGCATTTCGCCGAGGAGAACTGAGATGGCCAAAGGCACCAAGGCCGACCCCTGGCACCTCAAGACGCCGCCGGGCACGTCGGAGATCACGCTCTGGCGGGAGCCGGAGGCCAATCCGCCGGCGCTGGTCTGCGTCGCGGGCGGCACGGAGCTGCGCTACCACATCAGCGCACCCGAGGACCTCGCGGCGATGCTCAGGGCGCATGGCGACTGGATGGAGCTGGGCAACGCCGACGAGCAGAAGCCCGCCAAGGACGGAACGATCGAGGCGTGGGCGCGGTCGGCCACCAACCCCAAGAAGGGGTGGTACGGGCTCAAGAAGGGCCTGCGCGGGCGCTTCGCCAATTACGTGACGCCGGTGGCCGAGGCGCTGGGACTGGTCGAGCTCGAGCACAACCCCAAGAACAACCGGGCACGCGCCAAATAGTCGCCACGATGGGCTGCACCTTCCCGTGGAAGCGGGAGGGGCGGCATGCGGTGGCGGCGAGTTCTGATTGGAGCGGTGGTGGCTGGTGCCGCCGTCTATCTGTGGAACGCGTCGTGGCTGGCCCCTGCCCCGACGGGCGGCGTGCAGCTGATCGCGCATCGGGGCATGCACCAGAATTTCGACCTCGCGGGGGTCAAGAACGACACCTGCACGGCGACGCGCATCCGCGAGCCGATCGTGCCCGAGATCGAGAACACACTGCCGGCGATGGAGGCCGCGTTCGCGGCCGGCGCGGACGTGGTGGAGCTCGACGTGCATCCGACGACGGACGGACACTTTGCGGTGTTCCACGACTGGACGCTCGACTGCCGGACGGAGGGCACCGGCGAAACGCGGTCGCACGACCTCGCCTATCTCAAGGGCCTCGACGTCGGCTACGGCTATACCGCGGACGGCGGCAAGACGTTTCCGCTCCGCGGCAAGGGCGTGGGCCTGATGCCGGGGCTCGAGGACGTGTTGGCCGCCATGCCGGACAGGCGCTTCATCATCAACTTCAAGTCCAACGATGCCCGCGAGGGCGACATGCTGGCGAGCCTGATCGTCGCGCATCCGGAGTGGCAGCCGGCCGTCTGGGGCGCCTATGGCGGCGATGGGCCGGTGTTCGCGGCCAAGGCCGGGCTGCCGGGGATCAGGGCCTGGGGCCAGAAGCGGATGATCTCGTGCCTCGTGCAGTACCTCGCCTATGGCTGGACGGGCGTCGTGCCGGGCGACTGCCACGAAACGATGGTGATGGTGCCGATCAATTTCGCCGGGCTGCTCTGGGGCTGGCCGAACCGGTTCATCGGCCGGATGCACGATGTGGGGTCGAAGGTGATCCTGATTGGGCCGTTCCATCCGGGCGATGCGGGGACCTCGGGCATCGACACGCCGGAGCAGGCGGCGGCGGTGCCGGCCGGCTTTGCGGGCTATGTCTGGACCAACGAGATCGCGACAATTGCGCCGATCCTCGGCCGCAAAAGCTGACGCCGCCGCCTCGACGCGCCGGGCCCGAGGCCCTATAAGCGAGGGGCTCCCTTCGAGTCCTTTTTTCCGGTTCTCCCGATGCCCCCCGGCGTCCTTTTTGCCCTCGGCGCGTATGCGCTCTATTCGTGCTGCGACGCCATCGTCAAGGGCCTGGGAAGCGGGCTCAGCGTCTACCAGATCGCCTTCTTCACGACGCTCTTCTCGCTGGGGCCGGCGATCGCGGCCACGCCCAAGGGCGAGAGCTGGCTGACCTTCTGGAAGGCCAAGAACCCGCTGCTGCTGCATATGCGCGGGGTGAGCGGCGTGATTGGCAACCTCGCCATCATCTACGCCTTCACCACCATTCCGCTGGCGGAGGCGTATTCGATCGCGTTCCTCGCGCCGATCTTCATCGTCATCATCTCGATCCAGCTGCTCGGCGAGCGCGTGAGCCTGCCGCGCTGGGTGTTCCTGGGGGCAAGCTTCGTCGGCGTGCTGATCGTGGTGCGCCCCGGCTTCCGCGAGCTCCACTGGGGTCACCTTCTGGCGGTGGGCTCGGCGATCTGCGGCGCGGTGACGACGACGATCCTCCGCCGCATCGGGCAGGAGGAGACGCGGGCGAGCCTCATCGGGGTGGCGACGGTCTATATCCTCGTGGTCAACGGCGTGCTGATGGCGGTGACCGGCGACATGCGCGAGATCAGCTGGCAATCGTGGGTAGGTCTGCTGACGATCGGCGGGGTCGGCGGCACGGCCAACCTTCTCTTCATTGCGGCGATGCGCAAGGTGGCGGCGAGCACGGTGGCGCCGATCCAGTATTCGCAGCTGTTCTGGGCGCTGGTCTTTGGAGCGGTGTTCTACCACGAATACCCGGCGGCGATCGCCTATCTGGGACTCGCGGTGCTGGTGGTGGCGGGCATCCTCAACGTCATCAGCGACGACACCCGCATCCGCATCTTCTCGCGGCTGTCGCCGGGCGGCGCCGGGCCGGCGCTGATCAAGGAAAGCGAGGCGGCCGACGTCGTGCTCGAGGGCCCGATCGCCGGCGCGGCCGAGATCAGCTCAGAGCGCTGAGCGCACCGCGGCGATCGCCTCGGCGGCGCGCGAGCCGTCCGGCCCGCCGCCCTGCGCCATGTCGGGACGGCCACCGCCCCCCTGCCCGCCCAGCGCCACCGTTGCGTGCTTGATGAGCTCGGCGGCGGAGAATTTTGCGACCAGATCGTCGGTGACGCCGATGGCGACGGTGCCCTTGCCGTCCTCGCCCTTGAGGACGAGCGCGACGACGCCGGAGCCGACCTTCTTTTTCTCGCTGTCGACGAGACCGCGCAGATCCTTGGCGGCCACACCCTCGACGGCGCGACCGACGATGGCGGTGCCGTTGACGGTTTCGGCGGCGGGTGCCGCCGCGCCGCTCGAGCCGCCGAGCGCCAGCTTCTTCTGCGCATCGCTCAGCGCGCGCTCGGACTTCTTGAGGCCCTCCTGCAGCGCTTCGACGCGATTGAGGATTTCGGCGGGCGTGGTGCGGAGCGCGTCGGCGGTGCTCTGGACGAGGTTGGAATTGGTGCGCGCGTGATGGCGCGCGCCCTTTGCCGTCAGCGCCTCGATGCGGCGCACCCCGGCCGACACGCCGCTGTCGCCGAGGACGGTGATGAGGCCGATGTCGCCGGTGCGGCGCACATGGGTGCCGCCGCAGAGCTCGACCGACCAGCCGAGCGCATTGCCGGTGGGATCGCCCATCGAGACGACGCGCACCTCGTCGCCGTATTTTTCGCCGAACAGCGCGCGGGCGCCCGACTGCTTGGCGTCCTCGACGCCCATCAGGCGGGTCTCGACCGGCGCGTTCTGCAGCACGATGTCGTTGGCGATGTCCTCGATCTGGGCCATCTCCTGCGGCGTGATCGGCTTGGTGTGGACGAAATCGAAACGCAGGCGGTCGGGCGTCACCAGCGAGCCGCGCTGGGCGACGTGATCGCCGAGGACAAGCCGCAGCGCCTCGTGCAGCAGGTGCGTTGCCGAGTGGTTGGCGCGGATGGCGGAGCGGCGCGCGTGATCGACGACGAGCGCGAGCGGCGTGCCAGGCTTGATGGCGCCCAGCGTCACCTTCACGCGGTGGCCGAAGACGCCGTTGTGCTTGACGGTATCGAGCACGTCGGCGCCGACCCCCTCGCCGCGCAGCGTGCCGGTGTCGCCGACCTGGCCGCCGCTCTCGCCGTAGAACGGGGTCTGGTTGAGGACCACGAAGCCTTCGTCGCCGGCATTGAGGACATCGACCATCTGGCCGCCCTTGACGAGCGCCGTCACGACGCCCTCGGCGGTTTCGGTCTCGTAGCCCAGGAACTCGGTGGGGCCGACCTTGTCGGCAACCGCGAACCAGATCTTGTCCTCGCCGGCCTCGCCGGAGCCGGCCCAGCTCTTGCGTGCCTCGGCGCGCTGGCGCGCCATGGCATCCTCGAAGCCCGAGAGATCGACATTGATGCCGCGGGTGCGCAGCGCATCCTGCGTCAGATCGAGCGGGAAGCCGTAGGTGTCGTAGAGCTTGAAGGCGGTGACGCCCTCCAGCATGTCGCCCTGCTTGAGGCCAGCCGTCGCGTCGTCGAGGATCTGGAGGCCGCGGCTCAGGGTTTTAAGGAACCGCTGCTCCTCGAGGCGGATGGTTTCCTCGATCATCTGTTCGCCCCGGACAAGCTCGGGATAGGCCTGGCCCATCTCGCGCACGAGGGTGGGCACGATCCGGTGGATCACCGGCTCCTGCGCGCCGAGCAGCGTCGCGTGGCGCATGGCGCGGCGCATGATGCGGCGCAACACATAGCCGCGGCCTTCGTTGGACGGCAGCACGCCTTCGGCGATGAGGAAGCTCATCGAGCGGAGATGGTCGGACACGACGCGCAGCGAGGCCAGCCGCTCGGGCGCGAGGCCGTTGAGGGCGGTGCCGGTGACCTGCGCGGCGGCATCGACCAGGGCGTGGAAGAGATCGGTCTCGAAGACGTTGTTGGTGCCCTGCATGAGCGAGGAGAAGCGCTCGAGACCCATGCCGGTGTCGACCGAGGGGCGCGGCAGCGCCGTGCGTGAGCCGTCTGCGAACTGCTCGAACTGCATGAAAACGAGGTTCCACACTTCGATGAAGCGGTCGCCATCTTCCTCGGGCGAGCCCGGCGGGCCGCCCCAGTA
>CAYRZM010000107.1:0-1773 GCA_964428685.1 uncultured Devosia sp.
TTGTCGGAGTCGGGGAATGGTGGCGGATTGGTGGGATCGTCGATACCGGGGAGGGGCGTGAGATCGAGCTCGTTCTCGATCGCCTTGTCGACGAGGCCGATGGCGGACTCGATCTCGATGAAGCGGCGCACAGCGGTGTCGAGATAGTCGCTCCGCGCAACAGCCCGACGCGCATCGACGAGTCGGTCGCGGAAGGCGCGAAGTGCGGTGACGTGAGGAGATTCGGGGCGGGACATGAGGGGGAAACGCGGGGCCGGCGGGGAGGTTGCCGGATCGTGCTGTTGCCGGGTCGGCCCGTGCGCGCGAGATGAGGCGATTATGGGGCCGCCGGCGGGGACCGGGGACACATCAAAGTTATCGAGCCGAAAGGCGAGCGCGACCAGCGTCTTGGACTCCGGCGGGCGGATGGTGCCTTGCGGATGTTAACCTGTGTGATGGGGCCACGCGGCCATTCGTGGTCGGGTGGGTGCAACGGGAGATGGCCCAGTGTCCGAAGTGAAGTGGTTTCTGGCGACGAGCGCGGCGATGGTGGTGTGTGCCCTGGCATGCCTCCTGCCGTGGCTGATCGCCACCGGTGGCGGGTTCCAGGGATGAGCCTCGGCAAGGCGACGCGACAGACAGACCGCAGCGCCGCGGTGGCGCGGGCGGCGATTGCCAGCACCGTCCACCAGTTCGACGCCTGGTGGACGGACCTGGCGATGTTCACGGTGCAGGTGGAACGCAGTTACAGCCCGCAGCTGCGGGCGGCGATGCTGGCGCGGTGCGTCGCCATTTCCCGCGAGCTGCAGGACGCGCGGGCGACGATGATCGTCAACCTGATGGACGCGCCGCGCAAGGTCGTGGGCCACAGCCGCGTGGCCGACGTCGAGAAGGCGCTCGACGGGATCGAGGCGACGCTGCGCCGGATCCGCGGCCGGCTCGAGACCGCCGGCTAGAGCCGCACCGCCCCGTGATCGCCGACCGGCGGCTTGCCGCCGGTGACGGCGGCGCCGAGCATGACGGCGGTCGCGATCAGCTTGCCGGGCGCATCCCAGAGCTCGGCGCGATCGGGGGTGACGGTCAGCAGGCGGATGTCGGGATCGTCGGCCGACTCCCACCAGGCCTTGGCGAAGGGCGAGAACAGCGCCTTGATCTTGGATCGGTCGTTGCTGAGCTCGGCGTGACCGTCGACGACGACATATTTGGCGCCGGCGGTGTCGGCGAAGCCGAGCGTGACGGCCGGGACCTGGCCGAGATGATCGTAGCGGCCGGATTTCTGCGAAACCAGGAACTGGATGAGCCCGGCCGCGCGATTGGGGATGGCGCTCAGCGGCCACTGGTCCTGCTTCTCGCCGTTCCAGGTGGTGAAGAGGGCGAACTTGATCTTGTCGATCAGCTCCCAGGTGCGGTCTTCGTAATCCTCGGGCGATTTGTGGTTTTCTTCGTGGGCCATGGCGCAACTCCTCTCTGGTTCGGGGAACGCCGGGGATGGGATGAGGTTGCCGACGTGCGGAGGGCTGAGCCCTGCTCACGGCCCTCACCCGGCGCTGCGCGCCACCCTCTCCCGCAAGCGGGAGAGGGGAAGAAGAGGGCGAGCGCACGCCTCCGGTGCCCCGGATCGGCTGCAAGGTGGACAGCGCTCCCGGGACGGATACGCCCCTGGGGACTGTTTATGGGACGTACCGTCCCGGGAGCGGCAGGATTTCGGAGTGGGGTTCAGGCTGGCGAGTCCTGCCGCCAGCGTTAAGCCCAAACCTCGCAAGGGGACGATCCCTCACGCCTACCGGCCTCGTT
>CAYRZM010000108.1:0-2937 GCA_964428685.1 uncultured Devosia sp.
GGGTTCAGGCTGGCGAGTCCTGCCGCCAGCGTTAAGCCCAAACCTCGCAAGGGGACGATCCCTCACGCCTACCGGCCTCGTTCGCGTCGTTCGCCGTCGACTGCCGTCCGTGCGGACGAGGTGGAGGGAATATACGGGAGGCGCGAGGGGGATGGATAAGTGGCGGTGGAAATCGCGGAGAGGGCTGGGGATGAAGGGGGGAGCGGGGATGCGCGCGTGGCACATTCTTTGTGCCCAACCCCAAGTGTCATTCCCGCGAAACCGGGAATCCATGTCGACGCTGGCGGGGCGGGGAGTTGGGTCCCGGCCTTCGCCGGGATGACATCCGGTGGATGGGATGACACGCGATGGTGGAGGCCAGATTGACGCTTTCCCACGCACCACGTCATCCCCGCGAAAGCGGGGATCTCTGTTGAGGGGGCTGCATCGCAAACGGAGATTCCCGCTTTCGCGGGAATGACCCGGTGGAGGAAGTCGGGATCGGTGGTGCGGTGGGCGCGGCTGGGTGGCCGGGTCTTCGCCCGGCCATGACGGCGAAGAGTTTGGTGAGTTGGTGCAGATAGATGGGGCCTCGCCCGATGGGTTGGACGACACGCGATGTGGAGGTCGATCACCGAACTTGCCTCTCCCTCCCCCGCGTGGGGAGGGCGGCGCGCTTGTGAGCGTCAGCGAACTAGCAAGCCGGGGTGGGGGGACTCTCCGAGCACCCTCTGCCGACTGCGACTCCCCCCACCCAGCTCCGCTAAGGCTTCGGCTCAAGCTTCGCTACCCTCCCCACGCGGGGGAGGGAGAGGGCTGGTGTTCGGGGCTGCCCCTCCACCATGCTGCGCATGGTCCCCCTCCCCAGCGGAGCTGGGGAGGAGCAGCAGGAACCGCGGCATCAGTGGGGGTTCCTCCCCAGCTTCGCTGGGGAGGGGGACCGCCGGAACGGCGGTGGAGGGCTGGTGGTTGGGTGCCCGGGGTGCGGCGAGTGGTGGGGGCCTGGAGAGCAGTCCGCGACCGCCTCACAGCTCCTTCTCCGCCAGTTCCCGGAACGCGTCGGGGATGAGTTTGCGGCCTTCGAGGACCACCGAGCCGTAGCCGATCGCTTCCCAGCCGAAGCGGGTGCGGACCTTGTCCATGGCGCGGTCGGCGAAGAGGCGGGAGGCGCCGCGGTGGCTGCCGGGCCTCCGGTTCTCGTCGGGAAAGCCGAGGCTCATTTCGAGCTGCAGCAGCGGCTGGCGCTCGAGCTGCGAGACCGAGATGGCGAGGAGCGAAATCGTGCGCTCGTGCGGATGGTCGGCGAGGACGCCCCGCACCAGCTCCTCGGCGACTTCGGAAATGATCGCGGTGGCCGCGACCGGCGCGCCGAGCGTCACCGCGCGGGTGACGGCGCTGAGGTCGGCCCAGCGCACGCGGACGGTGATGGTGCGTCCGCAGAGGAGCTTGGCGCGGAGCCGCGAGCCGATGCGGTCGGCGAGGTGGCGCAGCGCCGGGCGGTAGATCTGCGGCGTCGGCGGCTTCTGGCCGAGCGCCGACTGCGCCCCGGCCGAATGCGCGCGCCGCCCCGTCTCGACATGCCGGGGATCGCGGTTGAAGGCGAGGGCGTGGAGCTTCTCGCTGGCGGCGACGCCGAGCAGGCTCTCGAGCGAGCGGCCGGGGGTCGCCGCCAGCTGGCCGATGGTCGTGATGCCGGCGGCGTTGAGCCGCGCCTTGCTCTTGGGGCCGACGCCCCACATCAGCTCGACCGGCAGATCGTGGAGGAACTCGATCTCGCGCGCCGGATCCACGACGCAGAGGCCGTCCGGCTTGGCGACCTGCGAGGCGATCTTGGCGAGGTGCTTGGTGCGCGCGACGCCGACGGAGATGGCGAGGCCAAGCTCGGCGCGCACCCGCTCGCGCACCTGCTGCGCGACGGCGGCGGGCGGACCGAAGAGATGCGCGGTGCCGGCGACGTCGGCAAAGGCCTCGTCGATCGAGATGCGCTCGACCACCGGCGTGAAGTCGTCGAGCACCTTGATCGCCGCATCGCCGAGCCGCTGGTATTCGGAAAAGTGGCCGCCCACGAAGATCAGCTGCGGGCAGAGCTCCTTGGCGCGCCTTCCCGGCATGCCGCCGCGCACCCCGAAGGCCTTGGCTTCATAGGAGGCGGCCAGCACCACCCCGCCGCCGACCGCGATCGGCTTGCCCCGCAGGGCCGGATCGAGGAGCTGCTCCACCGAGGCGTAGAAGGCATCGAGATCGGCATGGAGGATGGTCGCCTGGTCCATGCGCGGGCTCCTCTGACGCAAGGGGCAGACATGAGAACATAAAGTGAACAGAAGCGAAAGGGGCCGGCTTCGGCGCGCCGGGCAACGCGGCCTTGCGCATTGTCACAATCGGGCGCAAGGTCTTGCCATGGCTTGGGGTTTTGCGGGCGGCTGGTCACCGCTTGTTGCGATCGTAACCCTGGGAGAAATCAATGAAGTCCATCAAGCTGGGTCTGGGTGCCGTTTCGGCGGCGGCGCTCGTATGCGCGCTCGCGGTGCCGGTGCTTGCCGACGACGCCTCCTCGTCCTCAGTGGCGGCATCGTCGTCCGCCCCCGCCGCCGCGCCGGCGACGGCCCCGGTGCCGCAGAACGACGATCTCGATGCCGTGCTCTGGGACCAGACGTCGGTCGAGTTCAGGGCGGTCGCGCTCGGCGAATATGCGCTCGCCAAAATGCGGCTCGACGAGGCGCTGTCCGACAAGAGCTGGACGGCCGCCGAGGAGCAGACCGGCGATTTCCAGAGCCTGCCGCCGGCGATCATCCTCGATGTCGACGACACGGTGGTGAACACCTCGGCCTACCAGGCCTGGACCGTCGTCAACGGCACCGCCTATTCCGGCAAGACCTGGGGCCCGTATGTGGCGGCCGAGCAGGACGTCGCCATTCCCGGCGCGGTCGACTTCACCAAATATGCCGACAGCAAGGGCGT
>CAYRZM010000109.1:0-10707 GCA_964428685.1 uncultured Devosia sp.
TCGACCAACCCGCGCTACATGTTCGGCCGGCATCTGCGCGACGGACTGATGGCGGCGGCGCGCGAGACGGGGATGAGCTACGAGCTCGAAACCGTGGTGACGCTCGAAGACAGCGCAGAAAAGATCCGGCAGGCGACGATCCGGCGCATCACCCAGGGCAAGGCGCCCGACGCCTATGTGTGCGCCGGCGACGCGGTGGCGCTGGCGGTGATCGCGGGGATCGTCGATTCCGGGCGGCAGCTCGGGCACGACGCCGACATCGTGACCAAGCAGATGAGCGGCATCTTCTCGCTGGTGCGGCCCAAGGTCGACTGCATCAGCGAGGACATTGCGCTCGCCGGTCGGCAGCTGGGCGAGCTGCTGCTGCGCCGCATCCGCGGCGAGCCGATCGCGGACCTGCAGATACTGCAGCAGCCCGAAATCCCGTTCTAGCCTTCGATCTCCTCGCGCAACAGCTCAAGCGCGAGCCACTCGTCCTCGGCCTTTGTACGCGCCGCCTCGGCGGCCGTCAGCCGCTTCGAGGTGTCGGCGAAGCCTTTGGGGTCGCGGGCGTAGAAGGCCGGATCGGCGAGGAGCGCGTTGAGCCGGGCGATCTCGGCGGTCTGCCTGGCGATCTCCGCGGGCAAAGTTTCGAGCGCGTGCTTGTGCTTGAACGAGAGTTTTTGGCGCGCGGGGGTGGCGGGAGCCGCCGGCTCGCCGGGCGTGGTGCGCTCCACTTTGGCGGCGCGCGGCGCCTCGGGCTTGACCACGCCATAGCCGCGCTGCGCGACCATGTCGGAATAGCCGCCGGCATATTCGGTCCAGCGCCCGTCGCCCTCGGAGACGATCACCGACGTCGCGACGCGATCGAGGAAGTCGCGGTCGTGGCTGACGACGATGAGCGTGCCGGGATAGTCGCCCAGCATCTCCTCGAGCAGGTCGAGGGTTTCGAGATCGAGATCGTTCGTCGGCTCGTCGAGCACCAGCACGTTGGAGGGGAGCGCCAGAGCGCGAGCCAGCGCGAGGCGGCCGCGCTCGCCGCCCGAGAGCTTTTCGAGCGGCGTGCGGGCCTGCTCGGGCGTGAACAGGAAATCCTTCATGTAGCCGACGACGTGCTTGGGCGTGCCGTTGATCATGAGCGTGTCGGAGCCGCCGGCGGTCAGCGCTTCCTTGAGCGTGAGCGTCGGGTCGAGCGTCTTGCGGCCCTGGTCGAGGGTCGCGAGCTCGAGATTGGTGCCGAGCCGCACTTTTCCGGAATCCGGTTCCAGTGCGCCGGTCAGGAGCTTCAGCAGCGTGGTCTTGCCCGCGCCGTTGGCGCCCACGATGCCGACGCGGTCGCCGCGGATGATGCGGGTCGAGAAATCGCGGACGATGGCGCGATCGCCGAACGCCTTGGAAATGCGCTCGGCATCGAGGACGAGCTTGCCCGACGCATCGGCCTCGGTGACTTCGAGCCGGACGTTGCCGGTCTGGCGCTTCTGCTCGCGGCGCTGCTGGCGGAGATCGGCGAGGCCGGCGAGCCGGCGGACATTGCGCTTGCGGCGGGCGGTCACGCCATAGGTCAGCCAGTGCTCCTCGCGCACGATCTGGCGGTCGAGCTTGTGGCGCGCCGTTTCTTCTTCCTCGAGCACGGTGTCGCGCCACTCCTCGAAGGCCGCAAAGCCGCGGTTGAGGCGGCGGGTCGTGCCGCGGTCGAGCCAGACCGTCGCGCGGGTCAGATCCGACAGGAACCGCCGGTCGTGGCTGATGACCACCAGCGCCGAGCGCAGGCCCTTGAGCTCGGCTTCGAGCCATTCGATCGCCGGCAGGTCGAGATGGTTGGTCGGCTCGTCGAGCAGCAGGATGTCGGGCTCCGGGGCCAGCACGCGCGCCAGCGCCGCACGGCGCGCCTCGCCCCCCGAGAGGCGTGAAGGCTCTTCGCGGCCGGTGAGGCCCAGATGCTCGAGCAGGTATTGCGCGCGATAGGGATCGTTGCCGGCTTCGAGCCCGGCCTCGGCGTAAGCGAGGGTCGTGGGATAGGCGGATAGGTCGGGCTCCTGCGGCAGATAGCGGATCGTCGTGCCGGGCTGGAGGAAGCGGGCACCGGTATCGGCCTCGATCTCGCCCGCTGCGATGCGCAGCAGCGTCGACTTGCCCGAGCCGTTGCGGCCGACGAGCGCGATCTTGTCGCCGGGGGAGACGGAGAGTTCGGCGTCCTCGAGCAGCAGCGTTGCGCCGAGGGTCAGGCGGATCTGCTGGAGGGTCAGGAGCGGGGCGGCGGCCATGGTCGGGCGCGATTAATCACGCGGTCCCCGCGAGATCAATTGCCGAGCGCCATCTGCGCCGGAATGTCGAGGCCGTCGACCAGATGCCCGCCGCCACGCGCGAAGACGATGTGGCGGTCGATGACCGCCAGCAGGTCGTCGGGCTCGAGGTGCGCGTAGATCTGGATCGCGGTGGGCAGGTCGACGATGTAGAGCGTCTTGGGCTCGAAGCCGCCGCTCCGCACCGCTTCGGCCTCGCGCATCTTGAGGGCGTCGAGGTCGCTGTCGTCGACCCGGCCGAGATAGATCGCATCGACCTGCCAGCCGTGGAGATAGGCCTCGTATTCGAGGGTCCGCCAGTCGGGGTTGCGATAGACCACGGGAATGGCGCGGATGCGGTTGTAGCCGGCCTCGGCGGCACGGTCCCAGAACGGGGACTGCAGCAGGTTGGCCCAGTGATCGGCGGGCTGCGGGTCGGCTTTCGCAAACATCGACCAGCCTTTCTGCGAATCGACCACCTGGGCGCCGAAGAGGAGACCGATCACCACCACCGCCCAGCCCGGCGAGAAGCGGCGGCCGAGCAGCACGACGGCGCCGATGGTGACGATATAGAGGAGCGGCCAGACGAAGCGACCCGAGGAGCGGAAGGTCTCGCCGACGAACTTGAACGGGCCGCTCACCGGGAAGCTGAAGAGCTCGGTGTTGAGCACGCCGACATGGTTGGAGAGGGCGAAGAGGGCAAGGAGGATCGCCATGACGATCAGTGGCGCCCAGCGCCGCGTGAACAGCGCGCGCAGCTTCAGCACCGCGCCCGAGACGATCGACAGCGCGAGGACGGCGAGGATGCCGATGCCGAGGAAGCTGATGCCCTCGTAGTCGTAGCCGGCGTGCGGCAGGTCGGGCACGAGGCTCGACCAGTCGCGATAGGTGATGATCGGCCACAGCAGATTGAGCTTGTAGAACCCGAATCCATAGGAATCGACGGAGCCGGTGTAGAGGAAGCCGACCGCCCAGAAGACAATGCCGGTGGCGACGATCACGGCCACCGGCTCCTCGATGCCGGAGATCCAGGTGAAGCGGCGCAGCCAGAGGCGCTGCACGTAGGAGGCAAACCACAGCGCCAGCACCATCGCCAGCAGGTAGGCGTGGATCGCGGCGGTGACGGCGGTGAGCAGCGGCCAGGCGTAGAACCACGGCGGCCGGCGCTTGGCATAAAGCCAGAGCGCGGCGATCACCACCCAGTGGCCGGCGAGCGCCATGTGCAGCGTCAGCCGGAAGATGAAGGCCGGCGTGATCACCGCAAAGCCGGCCGCGAGCAGCGCCACCAGCTTGCGTGCGCCCATCTCGCGCGCGAGCAGATACGCGAACAGCGCCTGCAGCATGCAGCAGAGCAGCCACCAATCGCCCCAGTACTGGAACGGCCGCGGCAGCCACGGCGCCAGCAGCTTCAGCGGCACCGCGAACAGCGGCAGGCCGTCGACCAAAGCGATGGAGTTGGCGAGCTCGGCGCCGAGGTTGGGGCTCGAGCCGAGCGGCGTGCCCCAGGGCGCATCGCGGTAGAACATCCAGCCGAGCGTGTGCATGGCGCGGTCGGCGTGGTCGAGGAAGGCGATGTTGGTGGGGATCAGCGGCCACCAGCCGAAGATCACGAAGAAGGCGGCGGCGCCCACGGCCATCGCCGCCAACCCGCCCCACACGTCGCGCAACTTCAAGGGCAAGACTGATCCCGCCGGGAGAATGGATGGACGATCTAGAATTGAGGCCGGCGCGGGCGCGCGGGCTCCGGACTCAATGTGCGGCGACGGCGGTCAGTTCCTCAAGCCCGAGGCGCAGCCGCAGCGTCTTCTTCTTTTCGGCGAGGTCGGCGATCGAATAGCCCTCGAGCACCTCGAAGAAGGCTTCGAGGGCCTCATGTAGCGCGCTGTTGAGGTCGCAGGCGCCGGCGAGCGGGCAATGGATGTCGCTGCCGCCCTCGAAGCACTCCGCCATGGCGAAGTTCTCCTCGGTGAGCCTGACGGTGTCGAGGAGGGTAATTTCGTTCGCGGGACGGCCGAGGCGGATGCCGCCATGGCGGCCGCGGACGGTTTCGATCAGTCCGCCTTCGACGAGCGGCTTGATGAGCTTGAACAGGAACAGCTCGGAGATCGCGTGCGCCCGGGCGATGTCGGCGATGCGGCTCAGCGACGGGGCGTTCACCGCGCAGTAGATCAGGGTGCGGATGGCGTAGCTCGACTGGCGGGTCAGCCGCATCGATGGTCCTCTCAAGCCGTTGAAATCGCTCAGCGATTTTGCTGAGCGATCGGGTCCAGTTTAGAATGGTTCCAGCTCAAGTCAATGCGTGCCGACGCCGAGCGGCTTGCCGACATAGGGCCTGTGCAGCGCCATGTCGGCATCGGTCATGCGGTCGGTGACCGAGAAGCTCTGGTGCCAGTAGGGATAGATGAGCGGCGGCTGGCTGACGGCATCGAGCCGGGCAACGTCGTCGCCGCTCAGCTTCAGATCGGCGGCCTTGAGGTTGTCCTCGAACTGCGCGGTGTTGCGGCCGCCGATGATCACCGAGGCGACCAGCGGTCGCTGGAGCAGCCAGGCGAGCGCCACCTGCGCACCCGAGACGCCGTGCGCCTTGGCGACGTCGTTGAGGACGTCGACGATCTTCCACAGATGCTCCCAGTCGTAGATCGGCGGCTCCTTGAAGCCCGACTGCTGGCGGCCGGAATCGGGCGCCGAATTGCGGGTGTATTTGCCCGAGAGCCAGCCGCCGGCGAGCGGCGACCAGACGAGGACGCCGACTCCCTGGTCGAGGCCAAGCGGGATCAGCTCGTATTCGGCTTCGCGCGCATGGAGCGTGTAGTGGATCTGCTGGCTGACGAAGCGCTGCCAGTGTGCCGCATCGGCGATGGCGAGCGCCTTCATCAGGTGCCAGGCGGAATAGTTGGAGCAGCCGACATAGCGGACCTTGCCCTGCTTGATCAGCGTGTCGAGGGCTTCGACCGTCTCTTCGAGCGGGGTCTGCCCATCCCATTCGTGGACCTGGTAGAGATCGATGACGTCGGTCTTGAGCCGCCTGAGCGAATCCTCGGCGGCGCGGATGATGTGGTAGCGGCTGAGACCCTGGTCGTTGGGCCCCTTGCCGACGCGGAAGCGCACCTTGGTCGCGAGCAGCACGCGGTCGCGACGGCCATCGGCCAGCGCCTCGCCGATGATCGATTCCGATTTGGTGCCGGCGTACACGTTGGCGGTGTCGACGAGGTTGACGCCGTGATCGAGGCAGAGGTCGATCTGGCGCTGCGCGTCCTTGAGGTCGGTCGCGCCCCACAGGCCGTCGCCGCCGAAGGTCGCGGTGCCGATCGAGAGCGAAGAAACCTTGAGGCCCGAACGGCCGAGCAGTCGATAATCCATGATGCACCTCCCCGCGAAAATCGGGAGGGTTCTAGCCGACCGGTTTTGAACTGGTAAGGGCGGGTGGACGAGAAAACGTCCCGCGCGCCGGTCAGCGGAAGCGGTAGACCAGCCGGCCCTTGGTGAGATCGTAAGGGGTCATCTCGCACAGCACCTTGTCGCCCGCGAGCACGCGGATGCGATTCTTGCGGAGCTTGCCCGCGGTGTGGGCGATGATCTCGTGGTCGTTTTCGAGCTTCACGCGAAAGGTGGCGTTGGGCAGCAGTTCGGTCACCACGCCGGGGAATTCGAGGACGTCTTCTTTGGCCATAGGCTCTCCATGAGGTCCGGCGGCGCCGGAATGACGACTGGAACGGGCGCCGATGCGAGCACCGGCGCGCTCCATATGTAGGAAGCGGTCGAAAGTCGCGCGACCCTATAGGAAGCGCCGGGCTTTGTGAACCACCGCATCCACAAGCGATTTCTGCGCAATTTCGGGCTTTCGGCGGGCGCGCGTCATGCCAGTGTAACAGCCGCAGGGGCCAATGCGGCCGACCGCAACAGGAGACGACGATGACGGATCTGCCCAAGGAAATGCGCTTCGACGGCGCGGACGGCCTCAAGATCGCCTATCGGCTCTGGGCGCCGACGGGCGCGGCCAAGGCGGTGGTGGTGATCGTCCCGGGCTTCAATTCGCACAGCGGATATTACGGCTGGGCGGCGGAGCAGCTCGCCGCGCAGGGGCTTGCCGTCTATGCGGTTGACCTCCGCGGACGCGGGCTCTCGGATGGCGAACGGTTCTATGTCGACGACATCGACGATTACACCGACGACGTCGACGGCGTGGTGAGCATCGCGCGCGCCGCCAATCCCGGGCTCAAGCTGTTCATCCTCGGCCATTCGGCCGGCGGGGTGGTGAGCGTGGTCTACACGCTCGAGCACCAGAGCGAGCTCGCCGGGCTCATCTGCGAGAGTTTTGCCTATCAGGTGCCGGCGCCCGATTTCGCCATCGCCGCGCTCAAGGGGCTGAGCCATCTCGCGCCGCACGCGCATGTCCTCGCCCTGCCCAACAAGGCGTTTTCGCGCGATTCGACCGTGGTCGCGGCGATGGACGCCGATCCGCTGATCGCCCACGAAACCCAGCCCACCAAGACGATCGCGGCGCTGGCGCGGGCCGACGACCGGCTGAAGCGGGAGTTCCCGCTGATCAGCCTGCCGGTCCTGATCCTCCACGGCACCGAGGACAAGGCCACCAAACCCTCCGGCAGCCAGGCCTTCTACGATGCCGCGAGCAGCACGGACAAAACCCTGAAGCTCTATCAGGGCCACTTCCACGACATGCTCAACGACATCGGCAAGGAGACCGTGATGGCCGATATCAGCGGCTGGATCGCCGCCCGGCTCTAGGCCGGCATCCGAGGCCCGGCGGCCGTACGGGCCGGCCGCCGCTTGCGCTCCGCAACCAATCGGCATCTGCTGCGTTTGGAAGCGAATTCGGGGCGTCTTGCGCATATGAAAGTCCTGGTGGTCGAAGATGAGCCGCTGATCCGGCTCGGGCTGGCGAGCCTCATCGAGGAGGCCGGCTACGACGTGATCGAAGCCGCCGATGCCGACGAGGCCATCGAGGCGCTCGAGGCCGATAGCGGGATTCGGCTGGTGCTCACCGACGTCGACATGCCGGGTTCGATGGACGGCGTCCGCCTCGCCCATCATGTGCGCCGCAAGTGGCCGCCGGTGCGGCTGATCGTGATTTCGGGCAAGGTCGGGGTGAAGCCCACCGAGCTGCCGGCCGGGGCGAAATTCATCAGCAAGCCCTATCGCGAGCCGGCGCTGCTCAACCTCGTGCGCGACATGACCGCGGGCGAAGGGAGCGGCGGATGAGCCAGGGCGCGGAGGCGGCGATCGGCGGCCTGCCGAACGGGCCAGCGGCGGTGGTGCCGAGGCGCATCTGGCGCTGGGGCCCGCCGGCCACGGTGGTCGCTCTTGCCGGCGCGCTGGTGTTCATCATCTTTGCGGTCTTTGCCTTCCTCTGCGTGCAGGGTTACGGCACCACCATCGACATGGCCAAGGCCAAGGCGCAGACGGCCGCCGACATCGTCGCCGACGACGTGGATTCGGTGATCGACGGCGCGCGCGCCGTGCTGCTGCTCGCGGGCGCCTCAACCAGCACGCCGCCCGGCGCGCTCGATGCCGCCGCGAAGGGACTCGACACCGGGGCGAGCGTCGGCCTCTACGACGCGCAGGGCAATGCCGTCGCAGGCGCCGTCCCGGCGAACCTGCCGCCATCGCTCGCGGGAAGCCCGGCGCTGGCCGCGCTCGCTTCGGGCACGGACTTCGTCATCCTGCCGCAGGGCAAGGATGCGACCACCGGCGCGGCGACGATCGAGGTCGCGGCCCGCAACGGGGCGGGCGTGGCGCTGCTGTCGATGCCCGCCTCGATCCTCGAGCGGTTCTGGGCGCCGCAGAAGCTCGGGCAAGATTCGACCGTCAACGTCCATCTCGAGAACGGCGACATGGTCGGGCGCTATCCGGCGCTCGCCGCGCCCGCCAATGCCGGCAATTCGCCCAACTGGCCGCTGATCGCGGCCAACGGCAGCGGCACCTATTCGACCGTCTCGCCGATCGACCATGTGACGCGCATCGTCGGCTTCCGCCACATCGACGATCTCGGCATCGTGGTGTTTGCCACGGTGTCGCAGGACGCGGCGATGGCGGGCCTGTGGACCTCGATCATCATCGTCACCTGGCTGCTGGTGCCGTTCGCGCTGGCGCTGGTCGCGGGCTCGCTGATCACGGCGGGGCTGCTCCGGCGCAGCGCGCGGACGCAGGCGAGCCTCGCGGCGGCGGTCGCGCACAACGAGGTGCTGTTCCGCGAAATCCACCACCGGGTGAAGAACAATTTGCAGTCGGTCGGCTCGCTGCTCCAGATGCAGCCCATCCCGCGCGAGATCAAGGCCGATATGGGCCAGCGCATCGCCGCGATGTCGGCGGTGCACGAGCACATCTACCGCTCGAACAATTTCTCGACGGTGATGGTCAAGAGCTACCTCGAGACGCTGATCGAAAACATCCGCGCGGGCGGCGACCCCAGGGTCAAGGTGGTGGAGCAGATCGAGGATCTGCCGGTCGACAAGGACGCCGCCACCCCGCTCGGGCTGATCGTCAACGAGGTGGTGGCCAACGCCTTCAAGCACGCTTTCCCGGACGGGCGCGAGGGCATGATCACCGTGTCGCTCACTCGCCAGGACGCGAGCAGCGGCCGGCTGGTGGTCAGCGACAACGGCGTGGGCTTCGATCCCGCCGTGCCGGCCAAGGGCATCGGCCAGCGGCTCATCAAGGCCCTCACCGCCCAGCTCGGCGGCACGTCGGAGATGTCCAGCGCGAACGGCGCGACCTTCTCGCTGGTGTTCCCGCTGGCCAAGGACGCCACCGCACCCGCTTGATCGCGATCAAGGCGCCGGCATCCGGCCTGTGACCTCATGGCTCGAACGAGACAAGAGGTCGGAAAATGCCTGCGGACACCTACATCGCCATCTTCGCCGCCATCGTGCTGTTCGGCGCCTTCGCCGCCGTGCTTGCGTGGGGCATGTGGTACACGCGCGAACTGAGCGACGCCTTCCCCACGACGGCCCCTGCGGCAAAGCCCGCCCCGGCACCCGCTCCCGCGAAGACGGCTTCCGTCCCGCCGGCTGACGAGACCCGCCGCGCCGCCTAGATCACCACCGTGATCTGCTCGCTGGCGCGGGTGACGCCGGTGTAGAGCCAGCGGCGCTTGTCCTCGCGGAAGACGAAGCTCTCGTCGAAGAGATAGACGCGGTCCCACTGGCTGCCCTGCGCCTTGTGCACGGTGAGGCAGTAGCCGAAGGTGAACTCGTCGAAGCGGCGGCGCTCCGGCCAGCCGAGCTGGTCCTCCTCGCCCGAAAAGAAGGCGCCGTGGGTGACCACATGCGCCGGCACCTTGCGGCCGGTGCCGGGGGTTTCCTCCTCGGGCTCGAGGGTGAGCGAATAGCGCATGCCGGAGCGCTTCTTGACATCGGTCGCGGTCCAGATCTGGCCGTTGAGCAGGCGCTTCTTGGGATTGTTGCGGAGGCAGACGAGGCGATCGCCGGCCACCGGCTCGTGCCGCGGCAGGCCCTTGAGCTCGCGCAGGCGGTCGTTGTAATCGACGCGCGTCTTGTTGCGGCCGACCAGCACCTGGTCGGCGGTCACCACCGCCTCGCGGTCGACTTCGCTGCGTGGAACGACGATCGACTCGTCGTAGCGCCCGTATTCGAGATAGCCGCCTTCGCGGATTTCCATCGACATGCGGATGATCGGATTGTCCGCGGCCTGGCGGTGGATTTCGGTGAGCATGATGTCGGGCTCGTGCGCGGTGAAGTAGCCGGCACCCTGCACCGGGGGCAGCTGGAACGGATCGCCCAGCACCAGCACTTTTGTGCCGAAGCTCAAGAGGTCCGTGGCCAGCGCCTCGTCGACCATCGACACCTCGTCGATGACGATGAGATCGGCGCTCGCCGCCTCGCTCTCGGGATCGAGCGCGAAATGCGGCTCGCCCTCCTTCTCGGACACCAGGGTGTAGATCAGCGAGTGGATGGTCGAGGCGCCGCGACAGCCCTTGCGGCGCATCACCAGCGCCGCCTTGCCGGTGAAGGCCGCGTATTTGACCGCCCGTACGCCCTCGGCCAGATAGCGCGCGAGCGTCGACTTGCCGGTGCCGGCCCAGCCGAAGAGCCGGAACACCTGCGGGCCGCTCTCGTCCTTGAGCCAGGCCGAAACCGCGCTCAGCGCCGCATCCTGCTGGGGCGACCAGACGGGCATGTCAGACGGGGGACGCGGGCTGGAGCATGGGGACTTCTTAGTGCATCCGGGGTCGGAACGAAATAGGAACCCGCAGCCGCCCACCCTCCCCCTTGCTGGGAGGGTAGCGAAGCTAGAGGCGCAGCCTCGTAGCGAAGCTGGGGTGGGGAAGCAGTCGGCACCGCGCGGGCCTCGCACCCCCTCCGAGCTGCGCTAGGTCGCTTCGCTCCCAAGCTCCGCTTGCCTCCCCCGTCAAGGGGGAGGTGGACCGGCTAGCCCGGCTGCAGCTCGGGCTTCACCTCTTCGAGCT
>CAYRZM010000110.1:0-13540 GCA_964428685.1 uncultured Devosia sp.
AGGGTGAAGTCGTCGGCGTCAACACCGAGATCTTCTCGCCCAACGGCGGCAACGTCGGCATCGCCTTCGCCATTCCGGCGGCGACGGTGCAGCAGATCACCTCCTCGCTCATCAAGTCGGGCTCGGTGACCCGCGGCTTCCTCGGCGTCTCGATCCAGGACGTCACCCGCGACATCGCCGACAGCGTCGGTCTCAAGGACGCAAAGGGCGCGCTGGTGAGCTCGCTCGCCGACGACTCGCCGGGCGGCAAGGCCGGCATCAAGTCGGGCGATATCATCACCGCGGTCGACGGGCAGTCCATCGACAACGCGCTGGCGCTGTCCCGCGTCATCGCCGGCAAGGCGCCGAATTCGACGGTGCAGTTGACGGTCTGGCGCGACGGCAAGGAGACCACGATCTCGGCCACCCTGGGCGAGCTCAAGGACACCACCAAGGACCAGAACAACAACAAGCCGACCCCGCCCGATGACCAGCAGGCCGCTCCCGTGACCTCGAGCGTCGGCCTGACGCTGGTGCCCAACGGCAACGGCGACGGCGTGCTCGTTCAGGACGTCGATCAGGACTCCGTGGCGGCCGACAAGGGCTTTGCGGTGGGTGACACCATCCTCGAAGTCGACAACAAGAAGGTCTCGACCGGCAAGGATTTCGAAGACGCCATCAAGGCGGTCAAGGACTCCGGCCGCGGCACCGCACTGATCAAGGCCGAGCGCGACGGCGCCGTGCGCTTTATCGGCCTGCCGCTGAGCTCCGCCAACGCGGGCTGAGTCGGTCAACCATCCTGCCGGTCCCGGAGCCAGCTCCGGGACCGGCTTTATTGAACTCCGTTTCAGCGTTCACTACGTTGGCCCCATGAAAATCCTGCTGATCGAAGATGATCGCGAGGCGGCGAGCTACCTGATCCAGGCGCTCGACGAGGCGGGCCACGTGACCCATCACGCGAGCGACGGCGAAACCGGCTACGCCATGGCCTCGAGCATGGACTACGACGTGCTGGTGGTCGATCGCATGCTGCCGCGCCGCGATGGCCTGTCGATCGTCGAATCGCTGCGCGCCGAAAACAACCAGACTCCCGTTCTGATCCTGAGCGCGCTCGGCGAGGTCGACGACCGCGTCACCGGCCTGCGCGCCGGCGGCGATGACTACCTCGCCAAACCCTATGCCTTCACCGAGCTGCTGGCGCGCATCGAAGTGCTGGCGCGGCGCTCGAGCCCGTCGGAGGCCGCGACCAGCTACGAAGTCGGCGACTTGAGCCTCGACCGCCTGTCACGCAAGGTCGACCGCGGCGGCGAGGCGATCCTGCTGCAGCCGCGCGAGTTCCGGCTGCTCGAATACCTCATGAAGAACGCCGGCAAGGTCGTGACCCGGACCATGCTGCTCGAGAATGTCTGGGACTATCACTTCGACCCGCAGACCAACGTCATCGACGTGCACATGTCGCGGCTGCGGTCCAAGATCGACAAGGGCCACGCCAACCCGCTGCTCCACACCATCCGCGGCGCCGGATACATGATCCGTGACTAGGTTCGCCCGGCTGTGGCGGACGACGACGGTCCGCCTGTCGGCGATCTTCGTGGCGCTCTTCATCATCTTCTCGATCCTGCTGCTGACCTTCATCGCGTATCAGTCGTCGATCCAGATCCAGCAGCAGCAGACGACGGCAATCGATCGCGAAGTCCAGCTGCTGCGGCGCGTCGACGACACCTCCGGGCTGCGCGGCATCGCCATTGCTGTCGCGCGCCTCGCGGCGCTGCCGGGGCCGGGCATCTATTATCTCGGCAACAACCAGGGCGTGCAGATCGCAGGCAATGTCAGCGACTTTCCCGTCGACGTGCTGCGGAACGAGGGCGTCTTCAGCTTCAATTACAGCCGCGCCGGCTTCGACGAAGACGGCACGGAATCGAGCGAAGGCTTTGCCGTGGTGCGCTCGCTCGTCCTCGACAGCGGCCTCAGGCTGATCGTCGGCCGCGACGTGGTCGAGCGCCGCGGCTTCACCGCCATCGTGCTGCAGGGCTTCCTGCTGGCGGTCGCCGGCATCCTGGTGTTCTCGATGCTGGCGGGGGTGATCACTGCGCGGCGCGTGCTCAAGCGCATCGACATCATCAATGCCACCTCGGCCAAGATCATGGTCGGCAATCTGAGCGAGCGCATTCCGGTCACCCGCCGCAACGACGAGTTCGACGTGCTGGCCGAAAGCCTCAACGCCATGCTCGACCGGATCGAAGGGCTGATGCAGGGCCTCAAGGAGGTCACCGACAATGTGGCGCACGATCTCAAGACGCCGCTCACCCGGCTCCGCACCAAAGCCGAATCCGCACTGCGCGACGGCACCGATCCCAAGGTCCAGCGCGAGGCGCTCGAAACGACGCTCAGCGAAAGCGACAAGCTGATCCGGACCTTCAATGCGCTGCTGATGATTGCGCGCGCCGAGGCGGGGGCGCCGTCCGGGGCGCTGGCCGACGTCGATGTGAGCGAGGTGGCCCGCGACGTGGCCGAGCTCTACGAGCCCGCCGCCGAGGACGCCGGCATGGCGCTCGAGACGCGCATCGCCCCGGACGTGCATCTGCGCGCCAACCGCGAGCTGATCGGGCAGGCGCTGGTCAATCTGGTCGAGAACGCGCTCAAGTATTTCGAGCCCCGCGAGGGCCAGAAGGGCCGGATCACCATCGCCGTGCGGCGCGACGCGGACCGGGTGGTGATCGAAGTCGCCGACAATGGTCCGGGCATTCCCCCCGAGGACCGTGCCCGCGTCGTCGAGCGCTTCGTGCGGCTCGAAAAGAGCCGGACCGAGCCGGGCTCGGGGTTGGGCCTGTCGCTGGTGGCGGCGGTGGCCAAGCTCCACAAGGGCAGCTTCCGCATCGAGGACAACGGCCCCGGCGTCCGTGCGATGCTGGAGCTTCCGGCCGCCTAGTTGGTCTTGGGCGGCGCCGGCACCGACGTCTCGCCCGCGCCATACCCCACGACCTTGCCGCCCTGCATCATGTAGGCGAGGTACTGCGCGTTGAACGCCGTGCCGAGCGCGTCGGCCCCGGGCTCGTCGTAACGGTAGGTGATGTTGCTCCCGCTCGCGGCGCCGAACGCGGCCTTGAGGTCGGAGAGCGAGGCACCAATGCCGGGAATGCCCATTTCCGGTGCCGAGAATTTTGCTGGTGCCGCGACGCAGTCGGCGGGCATCCCCCCCATCGGCGCGAGCTGCACCGTGACGATCATCACGAATTCGCCGCCGCCCAGGATGTTGGAGATGAACCATGTGTCGGTGGCCGGACCATGCTTGCCGTCCGTCTGGTAGCAGAGCCACTTGGCGAGCGTCTTGTCGTCGCCCTCCGAAAGGATGGTGCCGCCGAACGCCTTGCGAATGTCGGTGAGCTTTGTGTGCTGGAGCGTCATCTTCAGCGGGCCGGCCGTGATCGTCCGGACCGCCTGCGCGTTCAGGTTGGGCTGGCCGAAGTGGAAGTAGTTGCCGAAGAGATTTGCGCCCATGCCGGAAAGCTCGGCAGCCGCAGCGGGCAAAGCGAGGGCGAGCGACGCGGCGGCGACGAGGAGGGGAGTGATGCGCATGATGCAGTCCGCAAGATTTCGACCGGAAGATAGCGCGATCGCTGCGGAAAACCAGCGGTCAAATGTTCGTTTCCCAAGCCCCGGCGGCGGATGCACCGGCGCTTGCCGCCTTTCGCGGCGAAGGGCTATGCCACGCGGATGACCGTTGCGCTCGACACCCTGCTTGAGGCTTCGCCCTACCTCCGCGAGCTGGCTGCGCTGCATGGCGAATGGCTGCGCACGGCGCTGCCGGACCCCGACGGCGCCCTCGGCGTCGAACTCGCCGCGCTGGCCGAGCGGTCCGCCGGCACCACCGACGACGGCGAAGTCGGCCGCGTCCTGCGCGAGGCCAAAGCCCGGGTGGCCCTGCTGGCCGCCGCTGCCGAGACGTCCGGACGCTGGACGACGGCGCAATCGACCGCGGCGCTCTCCGATTTTGCTGATGCAGCGCTCGAGGCCGGGCTCGGCGTGCTGCTCCGCAAGGCGATCGAGCGGGGGGACGTGGCATCCGGCACGACCCAGGCGAACAGCGGGCTCGCCCTGTTCGCGCTGGGCAAGCATGGCGGCCGCGAGCTCAACTACTCCTCGGACATCGACATCGTGGCGTTCTTCGATCGCGAGGCGGGCGTCGCCGCCGATCCCGACGAAGCGACGAAGACTTATTCGCGAATCGTGCAGCGGCTGGCGGCGCTGCTGCAGGATCGCGTCGGCGGCGCTTACGTGTTCCGCACCGACCTCCGGCTGCGCCCCGATCCCGGCTCGACGCCGGTGGCGCTCTCGACCGACGCGGCGCTCGTCTACTACGAGAGCCGCGGCCAGAACTGGGAACGTGCGGCCTGGATCAAGGCGCGCCCCTGCGCCGGGGACAAGGCGGTGGGCGAAGCGTTCCTCGCCGAGCTCGCTCCCTATGTCTGGCGCAAGCATCTCGATTTCGCGACCATCGCCGACATCCAGGCGATGAAGCGCCAGATCAACATCAGCAAGAACGTGGGCGAAGCGCGGGTCGAGGGCCACAACGTCAAGCTCGGCCGCGGCGGCATCCGTGAGATCGAGTTCTTCGCACAGACGCAGCAGCTGATCGCCGGGGGGCGCGACCGCAGCCTGCGGGTGCGGCCGACCGCCGCTGCCCTGGCGGGGCTGGCGCGCGCCGGATGGATCGCGCCCGCGACGGCCAGCGAGCTCACCGAAAGCTACTGGTTCCTGCGCGCGGTCGAGAACCGGCTCCAAATGCTGCGCGACGAGCAGACCCATGTGATGCCCGAGACCGCGGAAGGCGTGGCTGTGATCGCGGCGCTGATGGACCGGGCACCGGCCGTGTTCGAGGCGGACTATCGCGCGGCGCTGGCTCGGGTGCAGCGCTACTATGCCGAGCTTTTCACCGAGGGCGAGTCGCTCGGGGCGGTGGGCGGCGATCTCGTCTTCACCGGCAGCGACGACGATCCCGCGACGCTCGACACGCTGAGCAAAATGGGATTCCACGATCCGGCCGCCGTCTCCGCCGCGGTGCGAAAATGGCACTATGGCGGCTACCGCGCGACGCGGGCTGCGGCGGCCCGGGCGCAACTGACCGAGCTGCTGCCGGCGCTGCTCACAACCATCGGGCGCACCGGCGACCCCGATCTCGCGCTCCACCGCTTCGACGATTTCCTCGGCCGGTTGCCCTCGGGCATCCAGCTTTTCGCGCTGCTGCGCAGCCACGCCGACCTGCGCGATCTGCTCGTCCAGCTCCTCGCCTCGGCGCCGCGGATGGCCGACGCCGTGATCCACCGCGCGCACGTGATGGATGCGCTCATCGATCCCGCCTTCGCCGACGAGGTGAGCCGCCGGGCGGTGTTAGTGGCCAAGGTCGATGCCTTCCTTGGCGAAGCGCGCGACCAGCAGGAGGTGATCGACCGGGCGCGGATCATCGGGCAGGAGCAGCAGTTCCTGATCGCGGCAGGGTTGCTCTCGGGGACGGTGAGCGCGCGGCGGGCCGGCGAACAGTTCACGGCTCTGGCCGAAACGCTGCTGACGCGCCTGTTTGCGACGGTGCGGCGCGCGTTCGAGGTGCGCCACGGCGTCGTGCCCGGCGCCGCGGTGGCGCTCCTTGGCTTCGGCAAGATGGCCAGCCGCGAGATGACGGCCTCGTCGGATCTCGATTTCATTTTGATCTACGACGCGCCGGATGGCTCCGCGGACTCCGACGGCACCCGGCCGCTCGCCGCCAGCCAGTATTTCGCGCGCCTGACGCAGCGACTGGTGGCGGCAGTGACGGCGCCGACCTCGGAAGGCGTGCTCTATGCCGCCGACATGCGCCTTCGCCCCTCGGGCAATGCCGGGCCGCTCGCCACCAGTCTCGCGGCTTTCCGGCTCTACCAGGAGGAGAGCGCGTGGACCTGGGAACACCTGGCTCTCACGCGTGCCCGTGTCGTAACGGCCGACCCGGGCTTTGGCGAGCGGGTCGAGGGCGTGATCGCCGAAGTGCTGGCGCGTCCGCGCGATCGGGCCAAGATCATCGACGACGTGGTGACGATGCGGGCGCTCGTCGCCAAGGAGCGGCCACCGCGCCATCCGTTCGACCTCAAGCTCGTCGGCGGCGGGCTGATCGATCTCGAGTTCATCGCCCAGTCGGCACAGCTCGTGGCGCGTAGTGCGATCGCACGGCCGCAGGCTGCGACGGCCGATGTCCTCCTGCGGCTGGACGAGCTTGGCCTCGTCCCCGAAGGCGGGCGGCTGGCGGAAATCCACGCCACTTACTCGACCGTGCTGCAGGTGATGAGCGCTGCGCTGTCTGAGCCGTTCAAGGAAGAGGGGTGGACGCCGTCGTTCCGCGAGCTTCTGGCGCAGCTCTGCAACGAACCCGACTTTGCGCGGCTCGAAGCCGACATCGCAGAGATGGAAGCCGAGGTGAAGGCGGCGGCGCTCGCCTGGTACGCCCGCGCGAAAGCGCTCTAGGCGGCCTTCGCCTCGGCATCGTCGACGGCGTGCAGGGGGAGCGACACCGCGACGGTCGTGCCGAGTCCCTGCCGGCTGTCGATGGCCAGGTGCCCGCCGCTGAGCTCGACGATGGTGCGTGCGATGGCGAGGCCGAGCCCCGCGCCTTCGCGGTCCTTGGTCAGCGCCGCGTCCCCGAAGGCGAAGGGTTGCGACAGGCTCGACACGCGCTCCGCGCTCATGCCGATGCCGTTGTCGCTGACTTCGAGCACGACCCCGTCACTCGCCACATGCGCCGCGATCGCCACGCGGCCGCCAGCCGGGGTGAACCTCAGGGCGTTGTCGACGAGGTTGCCGAGCATGCGCTCGAGCGAGAAGCGGTCTCCCAGCAGGCGGGCGCCTGAGGGCGCACCGATGGCCAGCGTGACGCGGGCGCGCTGCGCCTGCGCCGCGAACCGGCGGGAGACGGCGGAGAGCAGGTCGTCGACGCCGAGGTCAGCCACCTCCAGCACGCGGCGGCCGCCTTCGAGCTCGGCCAGGTCGAGGATCGAGCCGAAGAAGCTCAGAAGCCGCTCGCCGGAGTGGCGGATGGTGTCGACATAGTCGAGATAGCGGGTGTCCCCGAGGGGACCGTAGGTCTCGTGCCGCATCAGCTCGGCAAAGCCGATGATGTGGTTGAGCGGCGTGCGGATGTCGTGGCTGATGTGCGCGAGGAACGACGTCTTGGAGCGGCTTGCGGCCTCGGCGCGGAGCTTCTCTTCGTGATAACGCCGCGCCAGCACGCGCTGCTCCTCGCGGATGGATTCGAGGAGCCGCATCGTGCCGACCGGCGCTTCGGGCAGCGCCGCCGCGACCCGTTTGAAGCGGAAGCTCGCCCCCGCAATCGCCAGCGCCAGCCCGCAGGCCGAGAGAGCCCGGATGAGGATCCCGGCGAAAACCTCGGTGTCGTTGACGGCGAGCGTGGCCCCCGCAATGGCCGTGAAGCGCTGCGCGTCGATCTCGGTGCGAACGACGTCGCTGAGGATGAACAGCGCCGCGGCGAGGAGCGCGGTAGCGGTGATGCCGAGGCTCACCGGCGATACCGACCTCACTCCTTCGATCAACCCGATCCAGCGCGCGCGGAATCCTTCGACCCCGGCGCCGGATGCCTCCGTCGCTCGCATGCAATGCCCCGCCAATGTACAAGGAAATCAGGTTACGCCACACCTGATTTGCAATCTGAATCAGGCCATTGCGCCTGTCCAGAGGGGCCTGCCGCGCGCCGCGTCACATGGCGGAGAAAACAGAGTCGGCAGAGTCACTTAGCCGGCGAAGAAAAATTCTTCTCCTGTTAGCACTTCGTTAACCGGCCAGCGTCCGCTCCAGAATGTCGTTCGTGTTGCGGCTGAGCCCGCCCCCGTCGCGCAGCGATTTGAGCGCGGCTTCCGCGGCGCCCATGCGGCCGGGCTCGAAGCTCCGCCACACGCGGAACGCCGTGAGCAGCCGGGCCGCGACCTGCGGGTTGCGCGTGTCGAGATCGGCCACCGTCTTGGCGATGAAGCGGAAGCCGGCGCCATCGGCCCGGGCAAACTGCGTCGGATTGGACACCGCGAATGTCGCGAGCAGCGCGCGCAGGCGGTTGGGGTTGTTCGCGGGGAAGCCCGGATCGGCGAGGATGGCGCGGACCCGATCCATGGTTCCGGCATCCGGCGCGATCGCCATCAGCATCAGCCACTTGTCGAGCACCAGCGGATCGGCGCCGAAACGGGCGCGGAAATCGTCGAGCAGCGGCATGGCCTCGGCGCTCCACACCCACACCGCACCCTGGAGCGCGCCGAGACGGTCGGTCATGTTGCGCGCATGATCGTACTGCGCGCGAACCATTGCCCCGCTGCCGGCGACGCCACCCACCGTCAGCATCTGCAGCGCGGTGTTCCGGAGCAGGCGCACCCCCGCCTGCTGGAAATCGGGCGAGAACGTGCCACTCACCTCGGCCTCGCCGTAGATGCGTTTGAGCGTGTCGGCGATCTGCGCGACCACCTCCCGCACCAGTTGCAGGCGGATCGTGTGAATGCGGTCGGGGTCGATGTTTCTGTCGATCGTGCGCGCGACGATGAGATCGTTGGGCAGCATCAGGGCATTCGCCTTGAGTGCCGGATCGAGCGATTTGGAGTTGAGCGTTTCGTCGATGGCCTCGGCGAGTCCGGCGATATCCGCCGGCGCCCAGGGCGTGCCGCCGACGGCGGCCACGATCAGCGATAGCGCGACATCCTGGAGCGCCTGCCAGCGGTTGAACGGATCGGTGTCGTGGCGTGCGAGGAACAGCCGGTCGGCCTGGCTCACCTCGCTCCTGACCTTCACCGGCGCGGAAAAACCGCGGAACAGCGAGGCCACCGGCCGGTTCGGCACGCCCTTGAAGGTGAAGGTCGCCGTCGGCCTGTCGAGGACGATCATGTCGTCGCGCACGTCTCCGCTCGCCGCGCTCCAGCTCATCGGCGAGCCGTTCGGCCCGATGAGGCCGAACTTGACTGGGATCACCACCGGCTGCTTGTCCGGCTGGTTGGGCGTCGGCGCCGTGTGTTGGCTGAGCGTCAGGCTGTAGGTCTGCGTCGCGACGTCGTAGCTGTCGGCCACGGTGACTTCGGGCGTGCCGGCCTGGAGGTACCAGGTCTTGAACTGCTGCAGGTCGGCGCCGTTGGCGTCCTCGAACACCTTGACGAAGGCTTCGATGGTCGTTGCGTCGCCGTCGTGCCGCTCGAAATAGAGGTCCATGCCCTTGCGGAAGCCGGCCTCGCCCAGGAGCGTTGCGAGCATGCGCACGACCTCGGCGCCCTTTTCGTAGACGGTGGTCGTGTAAAAGTTGTTGATCTCCTTGTAGCGGTCGGGGCGCGGCGGGTGGGCGAGGGGGCTCGCATCCTCCGGGAACTGTGCGGTGCGCAGCAGGCGCACATCGCCGATGCGCTTCACCGCCCGCGAGCGCTCGTCGGCGGTGAACTCCTGGTCGCGATAGACCGTGAGTCCTTCCTTGAGGCAGAGCTGGAACCAGTCGCGGCAGGTGATGCGGTCGCCCGTCCAGTTGTGGAAGTACTCGTGCGCGATGACCCGCTCGACGTTGTAGTAGTCGTCGTCGGTGGCGGTGTCGGGCTTCACGAACACGAGCTTGTCGTTGAAGATGTTGAGGCCCTTGTTCTCCATCGCGCCGAAGTTGAAGTCGCTGACGGCAGCGATGTTGAAGACGTCGAGATCGTATTCGCGGCCGAAGCGGCGCTCGTCCCACGCCATCGAGCGCTTGAGCGAGTCCATGGCGTAGAGGCACTCGTCCTCCTTGCCATGCGTGCAGTAGATACCGAGCGCGACGTTGCGCCCGCTCACGGTGGTGAAGCTGTCGTGGATCGAGCCCAGATCGCCGGCAACCATCGCAAAAAGGTATGATGGCTTGGGGAACGGGTCGTCCCACACGGCATAGTGGAGACCACCGTCGAGCTCGCCCTGCTCGACGAGATTGCCGTTGGCAAGCAGCACGGGCGCGATGGTCCTGTCGGCGCTCATGCGCACGCGGAACCGCGCGAGGATATCCGGGCGGTCCAGATAGTAGGTGATGCGGCGGAAGCCTTCGGGCTCGCACTGCGTGCACCAGGTGCCGCCCGACCGATAAAAGCCCATGAGCTTGGTGTTCTTTTCCGGCTCGAGGACGACCTCCGTGTCGAGCACGAAGCTGCGCGGCGGCGGCTGCAGGATCGTCAGGGTGGAAGGCGTCGCCTCGTATGCCGTCAGCGCGAGCGGCAGGCCGTCGATGGCGACGCCCGAGAGCTTGAGCTCGTCGCCGTCGAGGACCAGCGGCGTGCCCGGCGCGGTGCCGGTGCGTGGCGCGAAAGTGATGAGGGCGCGGACCCGCGAAGTGTCGGGCGCGATCCGGACGTCGAGCTCGACCTTCTCGACCACATACGGGCTCGGCGCGTAGTCCTTGAGAAAGATCGTGTGGTCGGTATCGTCGCGCATTTGCCGCTCCGCTGCTTCACTGTGGCGCGCCCGCTACAGGCAATTTGCCGAATCCGGGTATATTCTGACCGGCTGGCTCGACCGGTGCTTCCCCTCTCCGCATCAATTGCGGCAGCAAGTGGGAAGGCCGGCGGCGCCGGCGCGCAACAAGCCCGCGCCCCGTGCGGGCGTCAAGCGTTGCGTTCAATGCAATTGCCGAGGGACCTCATGCTGCGCTGGTTCGAACGCCGCCTCGATCCCTATCCGACTGCCGAGCCGGTGCAGCCGCCGGCCAGCATGCTGGGCTTTTTTCTGTTCTACCTGCGCGGCGCCAAGCGCTGGCTGGTGTTGATGGCCACGCTCACGGCGCTCATTGCGCTCGCCGAGGTCGTGATGTTCGGCTTTATCGGCAACATCGTCGATTGGCTCGGCAAATCCGACCGCGCGACGTTCCTTCAGACGCAGGGTTGGCCGCTGCTCCTCATGGCGCTGTTCGTTCTGGTGCTTCTGCCCTTGGTGTCGGCACTGCAGTCGATGGTCGTCAATCAGGCGATGATGCCAAACATCCCGCAGCGCATCCGTTGGATGTTGCATCGCTGGGTGCTGCGCCAGTCGATGACCTATTTCCAGGACGAATTCGCGGGCCGGATCGCCACCAATCTGATGCAGACGGCGCTCGCCATTCGCGATGCCGCGATGAAGGTGTTCGACGTCCTCAACTACGTCAGCTTCTACTTTCTCGGGGCGCTTCTGGTTGCGGCCTCCAATGACTGGCGACTGGCGATCCCGTTCGTCGCCTGGCTGTTGATCTACCTTGTCCTGCTGCGCTTCTTTGTGCCGCGCATGGCCGATATTTCGACGCGCCAGGCCGCGGCGCGATCGCTGATGACCGGCCGGATCGTCGACGCCTACACCAACATTTCGACGGTTAAGCTGTTCTCGCATTCGCAGCGCGAGGAAGGCTATGCCCGCGAGGCGATGGAGGAGTTCCTGCCAACCGCCTATGGGCAGATGCGGCTCGCCTCCTATCTCAACATGTCGATCTATACGCTCAATCTGGCCCTGCTGGCATCGATCATGGGCGTCGGCATCCTTCTCTGGCTGGGTGGGCTCGTCACACCCGGCGCGATCGCCGCGGCAGCGGCGCTGTGCCTCCGTCTGTTCGGCATGAGCCAGTGGTTGATGTGGGAAATCTCGGCGCTGTTCGAGAATGTCGGCATGGTCCGAACCGGCGTCAATGCGTTTGCAGTGCCAAGCACGGTGACCGACCGCCCGGCAGCATCCGCGTTGCGCGTGCCTCACGGTGACATCAGGTTCGAGCAGGTGACGTTCCACTATGGCCGGGCCGACGGTGTCATCGAAGGCCTCGATCTCCACATCCGGCCCGGTGAGAAGGTCGGCCTGGTCGGCCGGTCCGGCGCCGGCAAGTCGACCATCGTCAACCTGCTGCTGCGCTTCTACGACCGGGAGGGCGGCCGCATCGCCATCGACGGCACCGACATCGCGACCGTCACCCAGGACTCGCTGCGGGAAAACATCGCGGTCGTGACGCAGGACACGTCGCTCCTCCATCGCTCCGTCAAGGAGAACATCGCCTACGGCCGGCCCGATGCGACCGATGCCGAGATCGTCGCGGCGGCCAAGCTGGCCGAGGCGCACGACTTCATCGAGACGCTGGTCGACCCCAAGGGTCGCCGCGGCTACGACGCGCATGTGGGCGAGCGGGGCGTGAAGCTGAGCGGTGGCCAGCGCCAGCGCGTCGCTATCGCCCGCGTGCTGCTCAAGAACGCGCCGATCCTCGTCCTCGACGAGGCGACCAGCGCGCTCGACAGCGAGGTCGAGGCCGCGATCCAGAGCCAGCTCCAGATCCTGATGCGCAACAAGACGGTGATCGCCATCGCCCATCGCCTCTCGACCATCGCCGCCCTCGACCGGCTCGTCGTGATCGAGCAGGGCCGGATCGTCGAGCAGGGGACGCATGCCGAATTGCTCGCGCTGGGCGGCCACTACGCCAAGCTCTGGCACCGCCAGTCGGGCGGCTTCATCGACGCGGATGTCGTCGAGAATGCTGCCGAGTGACCAAGTTTCAACCTGAGGAGACGCCCATGACCACCACCGATGACATTGCCCGCCGACTTTCCTCGCCACCCGCTCACAAGCGAAAGTCCGTCAAACGAACCCCGGGCTGATCTTCGATCGCCGGGTTCTCATCTCATGAGAGCCAAATGCTCAACGCCATCATTTCCTGGTTCGACGCGCGCTACTCACCGGTCGCCGTCGCCAGCAACCCGCACCCTCCGATGGGGCTGCGGCCGTTCGTGTTCTACTTCGTCCGCCAGTTCCGCATCGCGATCGCGGTCCGCATGGCCACCGTCGCCGTCGGCTCGGTCGTCGATGCCATGCTGCCGGTGTTTGTCGGCCTGATCGTCGGTTTCCTCTCCACCACCAAGCCCGGCGAGCTGTTTGCACAGCAGTGGCCGACGCTCGTCACCATGCTGGTTCTCATCGGCATCGTCCGCCCGCTGGTGTTCGTGCTCGATACGCTGCTCCGCAACCACGCGATCGCGCCGAGCCTCGTCAACCGCACGCGCTGGCAAAGCCACTTCCACGTGATCCGCCAGAGCTGGACGTTCTTCCAGAACGACTTCGCGGGCCGCATCGGCAACAAGATCCTGCAGAGCGGCGAGTCCATGGAGACGGCGGTCAACGGCATCGTCGATGCCGTGTGGTATGCCCTCGTCTTCGTGGTCGTCGCCATCTTCGTCCTCGCCCGGATGAACTGGGTGCTGCTGCTGCCGATCCTGGGGTGGCTCGTCTGCTACGGCATACTCTTCGCCATCGTCATGCCGCTGATCGCCAAGCGGTCCGAGACGCTGTCCGAGGTCCGATCGGTGATGACCGGCCGCATGGTCGACAGCTACACCAATATCCAGACGCTGAAGACGTTCTCCGCGGCCGCGCACGAAGACAAGTACGTGTCGGATTCGGTGCTGGCCCACACGGCCCAGTTCCACCGGCTGTTCCGGGTCTTCACCTACATGTGGTCGACCCTGTTCGTCCTCAACGCCGCGCTGGTGGTGTCGATCACCTGGCTCGCGCTCGCCGGCTGGAACAATGGCGTGCTGACCGCCGCTGC
>CAYRZM010000111.1:0-9803 GCA_964428685.1 uncultured Devosia sp.
GAGCGCCAGCGCGTCCGACGCGCCCACGCTCGCCCCCGCCATCAGGAACAGCAGCGCCCGCCCGAGCGGCGCCTTGGCGAGGATCGCGTTGACCCCGACATCGGAGAAGAACCCGATCGCCGCCTCCGGCATCGCGTAGCGTGCCCCCGGCTGCGTCACCCGGAACCGGCAGTGCCCGGCAATCCCGATGCCGCCGCCCATGGTGATCCCATGCGTCAGCGCCACGAGCGGCTTGGGATAGGTCGCGATCAGCCCGTTCATCGCGTATTCCGCCGCGAAATACGCGTCCGCCAGCTCCGGCTGTCCCCCGACCACATGCGCCCGCGCCGCCCGCACATCGCCGCCGGAGCAGAACCCCTTGGCGCCGTTGCCGCTAAACAGCACCGCCCCGACCGCCGCATCGTCGCGCCAGCGCAGCAGCGTCTCTGCGATGCCGTCGATCATCTCCCGGCTCAGCGCATTGATTGCGCCGGGCCGGTTGAGGACGATCCGGCCGAGAGAACCGTCGGTGCTGATGTCGAGCTGTGGGGTCATACCTTCTCTTAGCTTCCCCCTCCCACCGATGCCACCTCCCCCTTCACGGGGGAGGCAAGCGGAGCTTGGGAGCGTCAGCGACCTAGCGCAGCTCGGAGGGGGTGCGCCGCACGCTCGGTGCCGACTGCCCCCACGGCGGCGTAGCGCAACTCATGAGCCAAGGGGGAGGGTGGCCGAGTGCGGTGTTCAATGCTATCCCCACGCCCGACATGCCCGCCTACCACCCCCTGACCAACGTCCATCTCACCGGGCTCGCCCGCGATCTCGCCCGGCGCGCCGACGACAACCGCCCCATCCGCATCGGCGTCATCGGCTCGGGCGAAATGGGCACCGATCTCGTGACCCAGGGCATGCTGATGCGCGGCGTCGAAGTCGCCGCCATCGCCACCCGCCGCCCGCACACCGCGCTCGAAGCCACCGCCATCGCCTATGGCGACACCTCCCACGCCGTCGAGGCCGACACGCCCTCGAAAGTCTCCGCCGCCATCGCGCAGAAAAAACTCGCCGTCACCTCCGCCGACACGCTCGTGCGCCAGCCCGAGATCGACGTCGTCATCGATGCGACCGGCAAGCCCGGCGTCGCGGCCGACTACGACCTGCTCGCGATGGAGCACGGCAAGCATCTGGTGATGATGAATGTCGAAGCCGACGTCACCATCGGACCCTACCTCAAGCAGCAGGCCGACCGCCTCGGCGTCGTCTATTCCGTCGGCGCCGGCGACGAGCCCTCGTCGTGCATGGAGCTCATCGAATTCGCCACCGCCCTCGGCTACCGCGTCGTCGCCGCCGGCAAGGGCAAGAACAACGCCTTCAACCGCGACGCCGTACCGGACGATTACCGCGCGGAAGCCACCCGCCGGAACATGAACCCGCGCATGCTGGTCGAGTTCGTCGATGGCAGCAAGACCATGGTCGAGATGGCCTGCATCGCCAACGCCACCGGCCTCGTGCCCGACATTCCGGGCATGCACGGCCCTGCCGCCGACCGCGACCAGATGGCGAAGGTGCTGATCCCCAAAGCCGACGGCGGCATCCTCGATAAGAAGGGCGTCGTCGATTTCACCATCGGCAAGGGCGTGGCGCCCGGCGTCTTCGTCATCGTCGAGGCCGAGCATCCGCGCATCATCGAGCGCATGGACGATCTCCACGTCGGCAAGGGCCCCTACTACGCCTTCTTCCGCCCCTACCACCTGACCTCGCTCGAGGTCCCGCTCACCGCCGCCAGAATCATGCTCTACGGCAAGCCCGACATGGTCCCGCTGCCCAATCCCGTCGCCGAAGTCTGCGCCGTCGCCAAGCGCGACCTTGCAGTCGGCGAGCGCTTCGACGCCATCGGCGAGACCTGCTACCGCAGCTTCATCCTCGCCATCGGCGACGCCCGCGACCGCATGGCGGTTCCGGTCGGCCTCCTCGAAGGCGGCCAGGTGACCGCCCCGGTCAAGAAGGGCGATCTGCTCACCCGGCGCAATTCCGCCCCCGATCAATCCACCCGCCTCTATGCGCTTCGGCAGAGGCAGGACCAGATGCTAGGAGTCTCCGCATGACCGTCATCATCGTCGGCGCCATGGGCAATATCGGGCGCCGCCTCAGGCCCGCCTTCCCCGATTCCATCGGCATCGACCGCGTGCCCGGCGCCGACATCGTCGCTTCGCTCTCGACCATCGACTACGACGCCCCCGAGGTGAAGGCGGCATTCGAGAAGGCCGATGGCCTGATCCACGTCGCGACCAGCGCCAAGGTGCCCGACCCAGATGCCGTCCACTGGCAGGCGGTGGCCGACACCGCGCGGCTCATGGCCGCCTGCGACCGCTACAACATCCGCCGCGTGGTCATCCCCTCCTCCGACTGGGCCGACCCGATGACCCGCTGGGCCGACACGCCCATCAGCGCCTACGGCCATTCCAAGCGTGTCTTCGAGGCTTTTGCGCACATGTACAACGTCAAGCCCGGCCGACACTGCATCGCGCTCCGTATCGGCTGGGTCGATGATCCGGCGGTGATCGGCAAGGCCCCGCTGTGGCTCCAGGCCAACTACTGGGACGACAACCGCCTCATCGGCCAGATGAAGGCCGCCCTCGGCGAGTAGGAAACTCTTATGCCCTGGCTCGATTATATCGCCTGGTTCTTCGGCGGCGCCTTCCTCGCCAACGCCGTGCCGCATTTCGTCCACGGCGTCTCCGGAAAGCCGTTCCAGTCGCCCTTTGCGCGTCCGCGCGGCGTGGGGCAATCCAGCTCGATGGTCAACATGGCGTGGGCTCTCGTCAATCTCGTGCTCGCCTGGCTGCTGCTCGCCAAGGTCGGCGACTTCGACCTCCGCGACCCGGCCGCCGCCCTGAGCCTCGGACTCGGCCTCGCATTCATCGGCCTTTTCCTCGCCCAGCATTTCGGCCGCCACAACGGCGGCAACACGCCCACGAAGCCCTGATGCCCCTCTCCCAGCTCGACCCCATCGCCGCCCTCGTCGTGATCGACCTCCAGAAGGGCGTGCTCGCCATGCAGACCGAGCCCGCGCCCTCGGTGGTGCTCGAGCGCGCCGCGCGCCTCGCCGCGTCCTTCCGGACGAAGGGAATGCCCGTGGCGCTGGTCAACGTCTCCGGCAGGGCGCCGGGCCGCACCTCCAATTCGCGCGTCTTCGCCCCGCAGCCCGGCTGGGACGAGCTCGCGCCCGAGCTCGGCACGCACCCCACCGACATCCGGGTCACCAAATACAACATCGGCGCCTTCCACGGCACCGGCCTCGACATGCACCTGCGCCGCCGCGGCGTCACCCAGATCGTCCTCTGCGGCATCGCCACCTCGTCGGGCGTCGAAGCCACCGCCCGCGCCGGCTATGACCACGGCTACAACGTCGTCTCCGTCGTCGACGCGATGGCCGACGGCGACCCCGAAGCGCATCGCCACGCCGTCGAAAAGCAGCTCGTCAAGATCGGCGAGACCACCACCACCGACGCGCTGTTGGCGGCTCTCGCCGCGCGCTGAGCCGCAGCGAGACCGCACAACCCTAGCTGCCGCGGGCCTTCTCCCGCGCCTTCCGGCGCTCGATCGCGAGGCCCGAAACCGAGCCCGCAAGGAGCGGCCGCAGCAGGGCGAGTGCCGTGGCCAGTCCCGGCTTGCCGAGCCCGGCGCCGATCGCCGCATACATCCGGTCTTCGATCTCGCGCACGGCGCGGTCGAGGGCGCGGCCGGCGCGGGTCAGCGAGAGCGTGACCTGCCGGCGATCGGCGGCATCGGCGGTGCGTTCGACAATCTGCCGCACAACCAGCGAATCGACCAGCCGGCTGGGACTGCCGCTTTCGCAGACCAGCAGCTCGCCCAGCGCCCTCAGCGACAGCGGGCCGTGGTCGGCGAGGCAGCGGATCACTTCGGCCTGGGCGGGCGTGACCTCGAGCGGCGCAAGCTCTGCCGTCAGCGACCGGTTGCCTTCGCGCTGCGCGCCGAGGATCAGAAAGCGGAGTTCTTCTTCAGGCCGCATGGCTCTCCCTGCCGCGATGGACCGGCACGATCTGCCGCCGACCGAGCCGGCCGGCCGCCTCCGGGTCGTGCGTCGGCAGATAGACCACCGGCCGATCGGTCGCAAACTGCCGGATCGCCGCCAGCGTCGAGGCGGCCCGCGCTGCATTCGAGCTGATCCCGTCGATCTTGCCCGCAAGCATCAGGGCCTCGCTGTAGGACGTGTCGCCGGCAAGGAACACCGAGATGTCGCCCTCCTCCACGATCACCGAGACATGGTGCGGGGTATGCCCGGGGGTTGCCACCGCAACGATCGCGCCATCCGCGGTCAGCCGGCGGCTCGCGGCAAACGGGCCGTAGGGGCCATCGGTCAGTCCGAGAGGTTCGGGATCGAACCAGCTCGGCCAGCGCTGCGGCAGATGTCCCATCATCTGGCCGCGCCAGCCGCGTGCCGCGGCGATCTCGCCCGGCGCCACGCGGATCGTGCTCTGCGGGAAGTGGCTGAGCCCCGCATCGTGATCCATGTGCAGATGCGTCGCGATGACCTGCTTCACATCGCGCGGCCCGATGCCGAGGGATTTGAGCTGCGGCCCGACCTCGAGCTCCGGGGCCATCTCGAACACCGCACAGGTCCGCACGAACGGATGGAGCGACCTGCGGACCTCCTCGAGCAGATACGCCGCCTGCCCGGTGTCGACGACGACGACGCCGTCCCTGTGCTCGATCGCCCAGGCATAGGTCGGCAGCCAGTCGCTCCAATCGCGGTCGAAGAGCACCCGCACCACGCCCATCGGCCCCGGCTGCGGCGAGGCCAGTTGCGCGAGCTTCACCTTCACCGAGCCGGTCTGGATGGCATGAATCTTCATCGCACTCTCCATTACATGACATATCATTCGTGATACGTCATGCACATAATCGATGACGTATCACCTGTCAACGGCATCGGTCGGCCCTTAGTCCAGCGTCCTGCGGTAACGCAGCATCGCGACCAGCGCGATCACCACGAGGATGATGCCGAGCGCGCCGCATTCGCCCGCGACATCGGCCACGTCGCCGCCCTTGAGCATCACCGCCCGCACGATGCGGAGGAAATGCGTCGCCGGCACCGCCGTGCCCAGCACCTGTGCCCACCCCGGCATGCCGGCGAACGGAAACATGAAGCCCGACAACAGGATCGAGGGCAGGATCGAAAAAAAGCTCAGCTGCATCGCCTGCATCTGGTTGCGCGCCACCGTCGAGACGAGGAACCCGAGCGCCAGATTGACCACGATGAAGAGGTTGAAGCCGAAAAAAAAGGCGAGCCAGCTGCCCTCGAACGGCACGCGGAACACCGCATAGGCCGAGAGCAGGAACACGATCGTCTGCACGTAGCCCACGAGCACATAGGGCAGGATCTTGCCCAGCATCACCTCGAACGGCCGCACCGGGGTTGCGATCAGCATCTCCATCGTGCCGCGCTCGGTCTCCTTGACGATGGCGATCGCCGTGATCATCACCATCGTCATCGAGAGGATGATCGCCAGCAGCCCTGGAACGATGTTCGTCGAGGTCTTGCCCTCGGGGTTGTATTCGCGCTGCACCGCGATCGAGAACGGCGGCGCCCCACCTGCCGCCGCCTGCAGAGGTCCGGTCATCACCTGCTTGACCGCCCCGGCGACGATCCCCGACAGCGCCGAGGCCGCGCCGCCCACGGCCGACGGGTCCGACGCGTCCGCCGCGATCAGGATCGTCGGCGCGCGCCCGCGCACCACGTCGCGCTCGAAATCCTTTGGCACCACCACCACGAAGTTCGCCGTGCCGCGCCGCAGCGCCTCCTCGCCCGCCGCGGTCCCCGCCACCTGGCCGCGGAAATCGAAATAGTCCGACTGCTGCATCCCCGCGATCACCGCCCGCGTCAGCGGCCCGTTGTCGCCGAGCTCGACCAGCGTCGGCAGGTGGTGCGGATCGGCATTGATCGCAAAGCCGAACAGGAACAGCTGGATCAGCGGCAGCCCGATCATCATCCCGAAGGTGATGCGGTCGCGCCGCATCTGGATGAATTCCTTGGTCAGCACCGCCAGGAACCGCTGGACTGAAAAGCGCGGCCCCCGATGCCGCCGCGCGTCTCCCCCTCGCGCGGACGGCTCGGAACTGCGCACGCGCGGAGCCTTCGCTCCCCTACCCCCCCGCGACGCGTAGCGCGCAACTCCTTGACCCTCGGGGAGGGGTTGGGGGTGGGGGTCCGCCCCGCCCACCAGCTCCGGCGCCGTCCCGCTCATGCCGCGATCTCCGGCGGTGTCTCGGCCGAAAAGTTGTCCCGCGCGCCGGCCATCAGGTAGATGAACGCCTCCTCGAGCCCTGCCACCTGCAGGCTCCAGCGATAGCCGCCCTCCGCCTTGAACCGCTCCACCGTCGCGTTGAGCGCCGCTTTGTCGGTGCCCGAGACATGCAGCACCGCGCCGAACCGCGCCACCTGCTCCACCCCCGGCGCCGCTTTGAGACGCTGTTCCAGTGCGCTGAGGTTCGGGCCCTCGACCCGCCAGGTTTCGAGCCCGACCATTTTGGGAATGTCGCCGCTCGGTCCATCGATCAGCTTCTTGCCGTAGGCGATGTAGGTGATGAAGTCACACTGCACGGCTTCGTCCATGTAGTGCGTGGAGACCAGCACGGTGACCCCGCGCGCGCTAAGCCGCCGGATCTCGTCCCAGAAGTCGCGCCGCGCCTTGGGGTCCACCCCCGCCGTCGGCTCGTCGAGCAGCAGCAGTTGCGGCTCGTGGAGGAGGCAAGCGGCGAGCGCCAGCCGCTGCTTCCAGCCGCCCGAAAGCGTCCCCGCGAGCTGCTTCGCCCGGTCCGCCAGCCCCAGCTCCTCGAGCGCCGCCGATACCCGCTGCCTGCGCCGGTCGAGCCGGTACATGCGGGCGATGAAGTCGAGATTCTCGCGGATCGAGAGGTCCTCGTAGAGCGAGAATTTCTGCGTCATGTAGCCGACGTTCTCCTTGATCTGGTCGGCCTGTTTCCGCACGTCGAGCCCGAGGCACGTTCCCTCGCCTTCGTCCGGCGTCAGCAGCCCGCAGAGCATGCGGATCGTCGTCGTCTTGCCCGACCCGTTGGGGCCGAGAAATCCGTAGATCGCGCCCCTCGGCACCGTGATGTCGAAGTGGTCGACCACCCGCTTGTCGCCAAAGCTCTTGGTCAGCCCGTGGACGTCGATGACCGGCGCGTCGCTCACTTCAGCTTGCCGATCGAGACCGGCTGGCCGGGCCGCACCCCGTCCGGCTGGTCCATCACCGCCTCGGTCAAGAACACCAGCCGGCTCCGCTCGTCGCGCGAATAGATGATCGGCGGCGTGAACTGCGGGTCCGAGGCAAAGAAGCTGACCGTCGCGGTGAGCCCCGCCGCGCAGCCGTCGCAGCTGACGCTCACCCGGTCGCCGAGCGCAAAGCCCGGCCGGTCGGCCTCGTTGACGTAGAACTCGATCTTGAGCGCCCCCGGCGCGCTCAGCGACAGCACCGGCGCGCCCGCCGCCGCCACCTCGCCGGCCTTGAAGAAGAGCCGCGCGACGCGGCCGCCCGTCGGCGCCGTCACCGTGCGCTGGTCGAGCGCCGTCTCCGCCGCCGTCACCTGCGCCTCCGCCGCCGTCAGCTGCGCGGCCGCCGCCTGCTGCTGCTGCGGCCGTGCCGGCAGCTCGGCGACGTCGATCTGCGCCTGCAGCGCATCGGCCGCCGCCTGCGCCGACTGCGCCGCCGAACGCGCCGCATCCACCGCCGATTGCGGCGTGTTGCCGTGCGCGAAGAGGTCGCTCGTCCGGCTGAGGTTCTGCTGCGCCAGCACCAGGTCCGACTGCGCCTTCTGGAGTTGCGCCGTCGTCACGGCGATCTCCTCGGGCCGCGCCCCGGTGGTCAGGTTCGCGAGCGTCGCCCGCGCCGCATCCGCCTGCGCTTTGGCCGCCGCGAGCTGCGCCTGCTGCGCGCTCGCCTCGAGCGCGAACAGCACGTCGCCGGCCTTGACCGCCTGCCCCTCCTGCACCGCGATGGTCGCGATCGTGCCCGCGCTCGGCGCCGCGGCGTAGGTGTAGTCGTCCTCGACATAGCCGTTCCAGCTCGGCGCCCCCGCCGGCCCGAGCCCGGGGATCACCAGCGCCAGCACGCCAACGATCCAGCCCAGCACGCCGTTCACGGCTCGCCTCCGCCAAAATCCCGTTCCAGTCGGCGTGACGCGCGCATGGATGTGTCCTCAGGTGGCCATGAAGCGGCGGTCGCTCTGGGGCAGGCTCAGCCCGTCGAACAGCACGCTCAGGTGGTTGTCGATCAGCCGGTCGATGGCGAGCCCGTCTTTGGGCACGAGCCCGAAGATTTCGGCCATCAGCATGTGCAGCACGATCGGCCCGATGATCGAGCGCAGCGTCAGCTCCGCATCGACCTCGCGGAAATAGCCGTCGCGGATGCCGTTGCCGATCACCCGCTGCACCACCGGGATGATGCGGTCCAGCACCTCGCGCCGGTACATCTGCGCGAATTCGGGAAAGTTGATCATCTCGCGGATCATCAGCCGCGGGATCGCCGCCACCGCCGGGTCCGAGAGCCGCCGCGCGACCATCCGCAGCGCCGTCGAGATGACCGGCCGCGGATCGCCCGCATAGGAATCGAAGAGCCCGAGCGCGTTGTTGGCGATCGGCAGCACCGCCCGCTTCACCAGCCCCTCGAGGATCGCCTCCTTGGACGGAAAGTAGAGATAGATCGCGCCCTTGCTGAGCCCAGCCTGCGTCGCGATGTCCTCGACCCGCGTCGCCGCAAAGCCGCGCTCGACGAACAGCGCCAGCGCCGCATCCAGCACCTCCTCCGGCCGCGCCTCCGCCCGCCGCCGAAATTTCGGCCCTCTGTCGATCTTCACCTCACCCGCCATCGCCCATTCCTGACCCGCTGGTCAGCAGCTTAATAACTGACCAGTCAGTCAGATGCAAGGGGCGTTGTAGGATCAGGGGTCGGGCGTGATGGCCGCCTTCCCACCGGATGTCATCCCGGCGAAAGCCGGGACCCAACTCTCCGCGCGAGCATCATGGATTCCCGCCTGCGGGGGAATGACCCTGTGGGATGAAGGCCCAATCCATCGGCACCCAAATCACCACCCCCTCCGCCGTCATGGCCGGGCGAAGACCCGGCCACCCAACCGGACACGCCGCCGCACCGATCCCGCCTTCTCCACCGGGTCATTCCCGCGAAAGCGGGAATCTCCGTTTGCGATGCAGCCCCATCAACAGAGATCCCCGCTTCCGCGGGGATGACCCGGTGTGTGGGAAAGCATCGAGCAAACCTCCACCCACCAGGTGTCATCCCGGCGAAAGCCGGGACCCAACTCTCCGCGCGAGCATCATGGATACCCGCCTGCGCGGGAATGACACCGTGAGTGAAGGCCCAACTATCGGCACCCAGTGACCGCCCCCTCCGCCGTCATGGCCGGGCGTAGACCCGGCCCCCCAGCCGCGCTCGCAGCGTCAGATCAGGGGCTTGGTGCGCTGGGGTGCGTTCCGTTGGAGGGCCGGGTCACGCCCGGCCATGACGACTGAGAGGCAGGTGTGGAGGCCAGCCCCTCCACCGCCGTTCCGGCGGTCCCCCTCCCCAGCAAGCTGGGGAGGAGCCCCCCACTGATCCCGCGGTTCCTGCTGCTCCTCCCCAGCTCCGCTGGGGAGGGGGACCATGCGAAGCATGGTGGAGGGGCAGCCCGTGCCACCGCGCCATCCCCGCTCACCCCAGCCGTCGCGGCCCTCTCCGCGATTTCCGCCACCACTTATCCATGTGGTTTCCGGTGCGACTATTATGCCTCCACCTCGTCCGCACGGACGG